>JARCRS010000206.1 GCA_029850555.1 archaeon
TGAGTCGCCCGAATACAACTCGATCGACGCCCCGCTTTGGCTCATTAACTCGTGCTATCGCTTGTATTCAGAAACCGGGAGGATGGACTTTATTTCCGAAGTCTATCCCAAATTAAAGCAAATCATCACATCCTACGTGCAAGGGACAAAACATGGAATAAAAGTGGACGCAGATGGCCTAGTATTAAGCGGGGATGAGAGAATAGCGCTTACATGGATGGATGCAAGAGTAGACGGAGCCCCCGCGACCCCAAGAAGCGGCAAACCCGTCGAGATCTCTGCCTTATGGTACAATGCTCTAAAAGCCATGGAAACCTTCGCTACTCAACTAAAGTATCAAAACGACCAAGACTATTTCTCGCAGCTCTCTTCCACGACAAGACGATCCTTCAATGAACAATTCTGGAACGAAAAGAAGAGATGTCTCCACGATGTTCTCGTTGACGATCATGGAGACGGAAAGGTGTGCCCTAACCAAATATTCTCTATTGGTGTTCCTTTTGCGGTGCTAAATGAAGAAAAGTGGAGAGACGTGCTCCGTACTATCGAGGCTGAGCTTCTCACTCCAGTCGGGCTCCGGACTCTTTCTCCATTTGATCCTAGCTACAAAGCGCATTGCTCGGGAAATCCAAGAGAAAGAGATACTGCTTATCATCAAGGAACTGTTTGGCCCTGGCTCTTTGGATCTTACATTTCTGCTTACGTGAAAGCGTATGGCACTGATATGAAAACGCTCCATTTTGTTCAGCAGTTATACTCGCCATTCAAGAAGAGATTGGTTGAAGCAGGACTCGGATCTATCTCTGAAATCTTTGACGGCGATCCACCACATACTCCTAGAGGCTGTATCTCGCAGGCCTGGAGCGTCGCTGAGATACTACGATCTTATGTTAGAGACGCATACCAGATGTAGAACTACATTCTTTTGATCAACCGGATTTTGGACGATCTTGAAAAAATCAAACAATCGGGTACTAGACTTCCGAGCGAACCCGTTCAATCATATCATTCCTGCATCAAGGGATTCATTGATGCTATGAATCAAGATCCTGAAGTATCAAAGAAGTGAGATGATGACTAGTTTTGAGTTCGAAAACCATGACAAAAGACACTGATGCTTATGGGCACGAAGTATGGGACTATTTCATAAAATCCAATCCTGCAGCACATGAGACGATTGAAAGAAGCGATGGGTACATAGATCCTTCTGACACAGCTCCCAAAGTATATTTTGCGCCATTCAACAAATGGCTGGATGTCGAAAGAAAGGCAATAAAATTTGCTCGAGGAAGGGTACTCGATGTCGGCTGCGGTCCAGGTAGAGTGGCTCTTTATCTCCAAAACAAAAAGAAACTTGACGTCCTAGGAATCGACAACTCGCCTTTAGCAATCAGGGTTGCTAGGAAGAGAGGTTTGAAGAAAGTTAGGCTAGTTTCCTTCAAGGACATTGATTTCAAAACAGGAACCTTCGATACAGTCATATTTTTCGGAAATAATTTCGGCTTGTTCGGAAGTAAGAGCCGAGCTAGGCGACTCTTGAGAAAACTGTTAGCCATGAGCACTCCTAATGCACTACTGCTTTGCGAGAGCCTGGATCCGTATGACACTGATAATCCGGCTCATCTTTCCTATCAAAAAGCCAATCGAGCCCGAGGCAGAATGTCCGGCCAAGTGAAAATAAGAGCGCGATACAAGAGCTTCATTGGAAAATGGTTTGATTATCTGTTAGTTTCCCCAAAAGAAATGAATGAAATAGTCAATGGTTCAGGATGGAAAGTCGATCATTTCATAAGATCGAAGCACCCAATTTACATTGGCATTATCCGAAAGGGATCATGAATACTTCTTTTGCATTCAAAACGGGTTATGCTCGACATTATTTCGCAGTCAATTTTTATAGTCTAAAGAAGACATATTCATTGCAAATTGGCTAGAGAGTGGATTGTCGCAGCGGGACCTGCTTCACTTGATATTGCGGTAGGACTGGCTTCCAAACTAGGGGCGAAGCTCGCAAAAGTCGAGAGCATAGATTTTCCCGACGGAGAATCCAAAGTTAAGATCTTAGATGAGCCTCGAAACAAAAGCGTCGCAGTAGTTCAGAGCCTTTACCCACCACAGGACAAACATCTCTTTCAACTCCTTTTGATCGCGCACAAATTAAGCGAAGACGGCGCAGATGTAAATGCGGTTGTTCCCTATCTAGCCTATGCAAGACAGGATAAGGAGTTTCTGAGAGGGGAAATCGTGAGCCTAGGTGTAATCAGCCACCTTCTCCGTTCCGTAGGAGTGAGGCGCTTGGTCACGGTTGACATCCACAGCGCCCAAGGCTTGGGCTTATTTTCGATTCCCGCGTATAGCTGCTCAGCAATTCCACTTCTCGCGGAGTATGTGAGCTCAAATTATAAGCTCAGGAATCCGATTGCAGTCTCTCCGGACTTTGGCAGTTCTTCGAGAGTTGAAGCCTTTGCAGCCGTCATAAAGTCTGAATATGTTTCTTTTAGGAAGACGCGAGATAGGCGGACCGGTGACATTATCACAGAGGAGCAAGATTTGAATCTCTCGGGCCGGGACGCAATCATTGTGGATGATATGATCTCGACCGGCGGTAGTGTCGCAAAATGTGCTCAATTGTTGAAAAAATACGGCGCAGTAAGGGTAATCGCAACATGCACACATGCGCTTATGGTTGGCGGAGCGGTTGACAAGATGATGGACGCTGGAGTAGATGATATTGTCGCGTCAAATACCGTCCCGAGCAGATATAGCAAAGTAGACGTCGCACCTCTATTGGCGTCGTATTTTCAGACGCTCTAGTGCTTTTCAAGTGTAAGTGTTCTTCAAAAGAAACAGTTGCCTTTGTTCTTTGAAGACTAATGCACGCTCGTTTAAGGAATCAGTTTTCGTTCTTTCAGGCGAAGAGTTGACACTACCCTTTGGAGAAATAAGATCACTAATCCTGACTTATCTGAAGGATTCTAAGATCCAAAAACAAAATGAAAGAATTGTTACTAGTTCCTTGTCGGATCTAGATTCCATAAGCAAAGTCACTCAACGAGCTGCATATTGCAGGTTTGGAGGAGCTTTGATCTCCAAATCAAAGAATATTCTATCTCTTGCAGATCAGGTGGATAAGGATCTCGTTCAAGAAAACAGGACTTTTGCAGTGGACAGTATCTCATTGACTATGGCTGAATGTGGTGAACTGGGAGCGAAGATCAAATCAAAGACAGATGCAAGAGTATCTCTTGAGAATCCAGACTATGTTTTCCAAGTTGAAGCGATCCCCGAGGGCCTTGTCTTAGGATTATCTAGTCAAGGTTACAAAAAATTTCATTGGAGAACTCGCAGGCCTCGAGCTAGAAGGTTCTTTCTTCCCTCTGCGATATATCCAAAGCTCGCGCGAGCGCTAGTCAACTTGTCGAGAGTGAAAGAGGGCGAGTCATTTGCAGATCCATTCTGCGGAACGGGGAGCCTTCTGATCGAAAGTTCGCTCATGGGAATGAGATCAATAGGCATTGAAATCACACGATGGATCTCTCGTGGTGCCGCGCTCAATCTGAAGCACTTTACGCTTCCTTATGAATCAATAATCAGAGCCGATTCTAGTAATTCTCTTCCCCTAAGGGAAATTGATGGAATCGCAACAGATGTCCCCTATGGCAGAGCATCTTCTACAAAAGGAAAAAAAACAGAGAAAATCATGGAGGAATTCCTTAGCTCGGCTAGTTCGTGCATGCGCTCCTCGAGCTCAAGAAAGAAGTACTTGGTGATCATGCACCCTTCAACAGTAGATATTAAAGAAATGATTCGCAATCAAGGAAACTCATTCCAACTTCAGGAACAGCATCTACTTTATGTTCATCGAAACCTAACAAGGGCTATCAGTATCTTGGAAAGAACGGCGGCGTAGCAAGTCTTGTCAGATATCAAGATTCATTTTCTTGGCACGAGCTCGGCTATTCCGACAAGGGAGAGAGGGCTGTCGTGTATTCTCCTTCATTATGAGAACGAGCTACTTTTCTTTGACTGTGGCGAGGGAGCCCAACGCACCGCTATTACAAGCGGGATTGGTTTCAACAAGGACGCCTCGATCTTCATCTCGCACATGCATGGGGATCATGTGGTTGGTCTGCTAGGATTACTACAGACTATGGCGATGCAGAGCCGCAACAAGCCTCTCTATGTCTTTGGGCCTAAAGGGGTGGTAGAGTTTTTGCAGCTCAATCAAAAGTTATTGAATTTTGGTCTCACTTACCCGGTTTATGGAAAGGTGGTCAGAAGAGGGGTAGTCTTTGATTCAAAGAAACTGAGGTACAGAGTTCTAGCAGAAAAATCTGAGCACTCTACTCTTTCCTATGCCTACTTGTTTCAAGAAAAAGACAAGCCTGGCAGGTTCAAGCCACAATCAGCCCTGAAACTCGGAATACCCGAAGGCCCTTTGTGGTCAAAACTTCAAAGCGGTCAAATCGTAACTTCGCAAAAGACAAAGAAAAAAGTGAAACCTGAACAAGTATTGGGTAGATCTAGGCCCGGCAAGAAAATCGGGATCTCCGGAGATACTCGTCCGACAGAGGAACTTGCTAGATTCTTTCATGGTTGCGATGTCATAGTCTTTGACTCCACATATGGTGATGAACATTCTGGGAATGCAAAACAGAACATGCATTCTACGTCAAGAGAAGCGGCTAAACTAGCGAAGAAAGCGAAAGCAAAGCGACTTATTCTCACTCACTTTAGCGCGAGATACAGAGATGTTAGAGAGCTAGTGAAGCAGGCGAAAGAGATTTTCCCGAACACGATAGCAGCGGAGGACAATTTGGTCTATAGTGTTTTGTAAGCGAGAATCTTGAATTGTAAACTAATCCAAGGCACCATATTCTACACGGTAGAAATATAGTTTGCGAGGATTAGGCCAGAACCCACAAACTCTGAAGTTAGATGCCAGTGATCAGGAATTTTGCGGCATCGCTCATAATGGCCAGCCCCGCATGAGCTACTTTGGCAAAGGAGAACATCACTCTTCTTCTTTCTGCAACAGATGCTACTTCTCCATGAAGAGCAACTTTGTTTTGAACGATTTCTTTTTCATCTCGATTTTTAACTCGTTCTCGCACTTTGCAAAAAGAACTGGCACGTTTAGCGATTCCCCCATGGCAAGAGTAACGCAGTCGACCAGCGAGATGCTTCTAGTGCATTTCATTTCAGCAGCTCGGTCGAGGAATGAAGCGGATGAGAGTATTCTGATCTCTTTCGCTTTCCGCAAAAGTTCGACGCTTCTGGCTGAGCGCTCGCTCCCCAAACTTCGACAGAGAATGTATCCGAGCTCCGTGACGTTCAGCTCTCCGGTCAACGGCTGGACCTGTCCTGATCGGACGTTGTTCTGCACTTCTATGGACAAGAGCGAATCGAGTGCGAGCTCGACAAGCACGCTTGTGTCAAACACCATACTTCCGCTTGGCTCTGAGCTCATCTAAACTCCTCTCTTTAGCCAATTCCTTCAGCAAAAGTTCTGCATTCTTCGCGCCCTTGGCGGAACCTATGAACTTCATGAATGAATTGGGGTTCTTGTCCTCGAGCATTATCAAATGGCTAATTGCCTCATCGAAGTCTACTCGCCTTCCCCTCTCTTCCTGAAGTCTCGCAGCAACCCTCAACAAGGCCTCTTTCGTCTTAGTCGCCACTCTGATGGTTTCTGACATTTAATTCACTTTGTATACATTGTGTCCTTCATTTAAGCTTGATGCCTTTCTCCAAAAGGAATCACATCAAGAAAAGAGTACGGAGGAGTGACCACACGATATTGCGGATAGAAGGCTAAACTCGAGTAAGATTGTTCCGATGATGGTTCAGGCAATGGCGAAAGGAGAGATAATAGCGCGTTAGCCGTTTTTGTGGCATTACGTTTCGGCTGTGAGAAACGAGAATATACTCATAATGTCTCGTCGAAGAAATCATCTTCGCTATGAGTATCCTCTTTTGACTTTGGAACAAATCCTGCTGTAATCCAGTCTATCACTTCTTGAAGTCTAGGCGAGCGAATTCGCAAAACGATCGGCCCAAGCGCTGACTCACGAGGGTCATCACACAGTGCAGCAATACTTACAGTCGCAGCTTGTTTGTTGAAAAGAAGGTAGGTACTGTCCGAATCTCCTTTGTTCAAAAGAAGCAGCCTTCTTGCAGCACCTCTGACCTGCCTATCCCTAAACTGGTCCTTGATAAAGCGCAGGCTCTCAAGGTTGTTAGAAACAAACTGCACTCGATTTTGTTCGACTCTTAGCTCACCATGATCTTGAAATATATTTGACAAGGCTGAAGTGACCTTTTCCCTGGACTCGGTATTTTTGATCTGAGTTTCGGCGATGATATCGATATCTTGAGACAATGATTCTGCGACAGGATCAAGTTCTGGCTTCAAAACAGAGCCACTCTTGTTGCAAATCTAAAATTTCGTTTGTTCTTTCAGCATGCTGAAGAATTCCTGTGCCTTCGTGACTAGGTCATTTAGGTTTCCCGAGTTTGGTATCACTTCATCGGCAAGAGCGATAGCCTCTGATACTCCGACTGAAAGTTCCCTTCTGTCTCTTGCTTCAAACGATTCTCGAGTTGCAGGAAAATCTGAACGACCTCTCGCTTGGAGGAATTTAAATCTCCGATCTGGAGATGCGTGAACAGCTAGGAGCTTTGCGATCCCCAGTTTCTTAAATTCACTGAATTCTTCCACGTTTCGGATTCCATCTATTGCGATAAAGCGAGATTTGGAGTTTTTCTCGATCCGTTGTTCGCACAGGTGGGCGATTGCTACGGGGCCGTTGATCTGACGTAGTTCGAGCATGATTTTTCCTAGGTTTTCATCGGTTGGAGTGACATTCCTTCTTTCTGCTTCCATCCGAACGTCATCCCCCATTCGAAAGATTTCAAAACCCAGTCCTGGGCATGCCTCTGCGACGGTCGACTTGCCCGCACCAGGCATTCCCGTTATGCAGACAACTAGCCTCGTTTGTTTGGTGCGTTGGACTAGGTCATCGGTAGCCATGGTCAATTCTAAATCGCCAAAAGGACCTGAAAGAGCCTATTTGGATCCTAAGTTATGAGTTGTACTTTTAAAGCATGTTGGGCTGTTGAGATCAGTCAAGCCAACGAGGAATTTCTTTAGATATTTTTGGTAAAGGTATGATATTCGATTTGAGAACTTTTCTTTCTTATGATATTGATGAACCCTCAATTTTGTCCAAAGTTAGAGACTTTCAAAGTGATCTTCGCGCAACAGGTGCAGATCTCAAGCTGGTCAGACCGGAAATTCTTCATTTTACAATCAGATTTCTAGGCGAAATTAACGAGCAAGAAAAAGAAAAGATCGTTCACGTCTTGGAGGGACATATTCCCTCCCTTGAGGTAGAAGTTAGGTTCAAGGGCATTGGAACATTCCCCAGTGAAAAGAGGATCTCGGTTATTTGGATTGGCTCTGACGAAAACTCTGCAAAAAGACTAGAGGAACAAGCTAGGATCATCAATACTCTCTTGGAGCAAGAGATACCTACACTTCCAAAGGAAAATGTCGATAGATTCAATCCTCATGTTACAATAGCCCGGATGAAAACTGGGAGAAACAAAGATCAGCTTACGCGATATTTACAGGAGCATAAGGATCAAGATTTTGGAAGCGCGAAAATAACAAAACTAAGACTCAAGCTTAGTGATCTCACGCCCGAAGGTCCGATCTACACAGATCTGCATGTGTTTAGCTAGGTATAAAGTGATTCGACCTTGTCAGAGTCCAAAAGCAGCATGTCAAAGGTCCTAGCCAAGGCTAGGGAAAAAGTGACTCCATCTGAAAACGAAGTTAGGAGACTGTCATCAATAGCTAGCAAGATCATGCAAAAACTCGAGCAATCCTTTGCAAAATTGGAAGTGAGACCCGAGATTGTGCTCGGAGGTTCTTATGCGAAGGGAACTTGGCTCCCAGGTAGTGCTGACATTGACTTTTTTCTCTTGTACCCGGTTAGTTATCCAAGAGAGAAGCTCGAAGGCGAAGCTATCGAGGCCTCGACTAGGGCGGTCAAAGGTTATCGAATCAATATGCGCTTCGCGGAACATCCCTACGTGGAAGCTTTTGTCGAAGGAGCTCGGGTTAATCTAGTTCCTTGCTACAAAGTCGAAAGAGGAATGTGGAAAAGCGCGGCGGACAGATCACCGTACCATACAG
>JARCRS010000207.1 GCA_029850555.1 archaeon
TGTAAAGTCCTTTCGATCCACGAAGATATGAATCCCCAGAGCCGGTTCTATGCCTTTCTAGCCAGATTGAGTACTCGATCTACTGACCAGTGGTCGTCTACTCTCTTACCATAATTTACTGCTAGGATTCTTCCATCTGTATCAATCAAGAAATCGGAAGGGAGGCCCATGGGTTCTTCCTCTTTCCCTCTCGTTCCCTTGAGAGTTGGGGATCTTGCCAGTGCCAGCGCGGTACTGATGATGGTCACCCACACGCGTGGATTGAGGATGACAATTGGGGATGACCTAAATTTCCCAATCTAATCTGCTTTTTTTCTAAAGCATGAACGATGTCTAGGCCAGAGATTGATGATAGTCCTGAATGAGCTTTATTCAAAGCAACAATCTAATCGATGCTGGAATGATATTGCTCCGATAATTTGATGCTTCATTCGAGCTCGACCGCCTAAGAGTTTACAACTTTGTCAGAACTGATAGTACTTGATGATCCCATCAGGTAGCCGCCATAGCCTATTGCCCAGAGCAGAAATGGGTAAACGATCAACCTTTCCCATCCACCAACCCCGATCACAGCGGCATGTGTTATCTGCGACAGTGCGATTGCAATGAAAGAGATTATTCCAAGACCGACTGAGACGTAGTTCAATGGCCGTCTCTCAAACCTATAGGCATAGATTGCCAATATAGGGCCAAAAAGAAAAGTGATATTCGCCAATTGGCTATGCAGTGAGCCATAGCTCTCATTGAAAACTGCGATAAGAATCACTCCGACTCCTGTTATTCCCATCAAGATCGAAAAGACCCTTGAGTGTAGCCCCATGTAAAGAAAGTATGCCGCAAGTATCACGGCTATTCCCAAGATGAAGACTGAAACATTGAAGAGTGTGGCCGTGGGTCCGACTCCCAGGTCACTCAAGTAGTTACCAGAAATGCTATATCCAGGATATAGAGACTCGGCGACAAATAGAACTATCGTAAATTGGACAACAAAGATAAACAAGAGCGATCCGGCAATGTTAAGGTCCGAGGAGTGCGATTTCTTACTAGCACTTGTGCGAGTATCTATTCCAGTCATTTAGATCCCATTGCTTTGCAAACCTGCAAGCCAGTAATAAAGGAGGAGGACGATCTTCACTATTGAGAATGTTCATCTAGCCTCGCCTCTCGCTTTGGAAAGATACTTATCACCTGACCGTAGTCTATGAAGGACTCTATCCCCAGAAATTCTATCCCAATTGGGTTAGAATCCGATTATCTCTCTTTGATAGGGGAGCCAAAAATCTCTCCCTTCCGAAGATTCTAGAAAGAAATTTCTTGTTATTTTTTCTTTCAGTTAGTTTTCTCGACTTCTCTCTACTACATCCAGAGCGGCCTTGTCGGTTAGGGGAAAGCCGCACCGGTTTAGAAACTTCTTTATCAGTTCCTTATTCACGAGAAGTATATTCGCAGCAGATTCAAGCCTCTTCAATGTCGTAGAATATTTGAGCTGTCTTCCATAGATGTCTGGAGTTGTTTCGGGGATCCTCAATACATTATTCGTTCCGCTTTTCCGATCACAAAGGACAACGGGCAGGGATTAATTGCAGAAGAAGGGGTCCAAGCTTTACTCATTTCATTTGGTACGCAACGAACAGGAGAAGAAATTACTTAGAGCGCTTTCCTGATTGCTTTCCTAATCGATTCAGTATCTATCGATCTGCCGTAGAGCTCTAAAGATGGGCGGTTGTTCAATACCTCCTCAAGCGTTTCTTTAGCAAGATCAGTGATACGAAATTCAGTCGCTATTCCCGCTAGATGTTCGGCATCCAGAGGTTCATTCAAAATGGTCTCACTTCCTCTTTCTCGATGGTCATCTAGCAACGCTATAATGTCGGATCCATCCTTTACTATCTTGCCCCTGAGCCATTCTAACCGCGAAGGATCCATCGTTGCTCCTCTCGTACGGGCGTCGTATGTTCTATCTCTTCTGGCTTTGACTTTGTACAATGTTAGAAGAGCTCTGCTAGGAGAATAGCAAATACAGTTTCTTGCCAGGTTAACAAGTCTCCTGTTTGCTTCTCGGTCACATAGTGAGTAAGGTAGAAGTTTGGATGGGTCCTCATGAAAGGCGCAAGCTCCTGTTTGCTCATAGCTGCACGCGTCGATTTCCATATCTCCGATTTTTCTCTTCTTCTTGCTTCTTTTGTTGAAGATTGGCTTACTTGCCGTTACTTCTATTCCGAGAGGGTCGTTTTGTGAGATTACGTATCCATGCGATCTCTCGTACCTTTCGATTGTTTCATAGAAAGCACCTCGAAGGCTAGGGCCCACTACATCAATATCCACCGAACCGTAGTATGGATTGTAGAAGTATACGGCCCATCCTCCGATGATTGTCGGAGTACCAAAATGTCGAAAGTAACGTAGGAAACTAAGCAGTTCTTCGTAGGAGCTTTTTACGAGAGGAAGCTGAGGCCTTGTTGCTGTCCTTGTGCTTCCCCTGCTGATCCCCTTTGGTTTGGAACTCTTTTTGTTTTTTGGCATTTCCCTCGATCAAACCCTGATACAGTTTCATAGCCCCGTCTCGACCTGCTCCGCCAAGACAGAACAGATCGACCACTACTTGAATTGGTTCGACTATTGTCAAGTCCTTCATCAGTCGCGTATTTCTAAATATCAGATCAGAATCGGGGCGAAGAACGTGCACGACTATGTCGCCTCTTCCGCGCACTAGACCCTTTGAAAGCTGTTCAGGATTGCTGGAGTAAACATGCACGCTTGGGTAGCTTATGTAATACTCCATGTACTTTGAAAGGGCTGAAAAGCAGGTGAATGCGTAGCGGCCAGATATAGGGGAATGGGCGGAACAATTTTCAACCATTCTTTCTACCTTTGAGACTTCGGTTTGTTCTGTGCGAATTTCATTGGTTACTAGTTTCGAAAGTGGGCGCTCAATTGAAATTGCTTCTAGGAGCCTTAACGGTTCTTTGAGCTCCAGATGTTGTCTGGCCGCTTGTGATACTATGCCAGGGCCCTCAAGATTTTGAACTACATGATTGACCAAATCCTTTGATGTTCCTACATTTCTCGAAATCTCAATTTGCGAAGTGGTCGGATGGGCAAGGAGATAGTTGATGATCTTGAATGTCTGCTCAGCTGTTAGTTTCACCATGGTTGGCACCAAGAAGAAAGTTAGCAAACGCTTTATTTAAGGAAATCCGATAAATATCGGATAGTCCGATAAATATCGGATTAGCTATTCGTCCGAAGCTCTCGCCAAGTGTAGTTTTTCCTTATTTCACCATATTCTTCCAAAACCCGGACGGCGCTTTTCAGATCTTTCTCTTTTACGTATTTCACAAAATCGGTGTGAACTTTTTCGATTAATTGCTCTCTTTCTTGCCGATCTATTCCACGATAGGAGGCAATTCTGATCCAGTCGAGACCCCAGTAAAAATACCCGTCAAGATAGCGATATTCTAAGCTCAGAGCTTCGATTACTTCGTCCCTCAAACACACAGGGCATTTTTGGACTTTCTCTGAAACCTCGTAAGAGACTTTGATGCCTTCGTGTCTTTCGCATTTTCTCCTTTTTCTAGGATTCATCGTCTGGATGGTTGTTGCGTTCAATTATAGAAAACCCGATCTTGTCTAAAGATTCACTTTTCGATGAAGTTGTTGCCAGATGTTTCCCGACCACAACACGGGAGAAAGATTACATGCGTGCCATGACGCGCAAATAACTCAGGGTTCAAGAGGAAAGTTTTTGAAAAAATCAGTTCTTTATTTCGGACTTTAACTTTGAAAATAGCGCGCAAATACGTATGAGAATATAGAC
>JARCRS010000208.1 GCA_029850555.1 archaeon
TCGTTCTTCAAGCCGAGATCAGGGGACGACAAAGACTCTATAGACAGGACCCAGCCATCGGAAGAAGGCTACCAGATTTGTTTCATAGAGCCGGTCTAAAACAGATTACAATTGATGGCGCGTTTGAAGGAGCAAACGTGCCTTGTGACGAAAGAACTGATCTCAAAAGTCTAAGGGACGAATATCGTCTTTCAATCGAACATCTTGCCGACCAAGATCAACTCAAGGAATACACAAAAGCGCTGGTCGCAGGAGGGCTATCAAAGAAGAAAGTGGAAGATTATATACGTAGATACAAGGCGCGATTAGCCCGAAGACTTCGAATTCTCAAATCCAAGAAATCCAAAGATAGAATGACTAGATTCTTCGCTGCTCCATTATTTGTTGCCATAGGCACGAAATGAGTTTTACGATCAAGTATCGTAGCAGGAATGATCGGAAGAAATTGAAATTAAAGATGATAACTCTGAAAACAAATTCAGACATTCAAAAGAAGACCGAGGAAAGACTTCGCGCAATTCTTGCAAAGTATCCCGAAATTGACAAGTGGACATTCACAGATTCTTTAGTAATCGAAGACGCAGGCGTATCATTTAGTCATCCAGTCTTGACTCTTGGGGCAAAGCAGCTAGATTCGAAGAAAGACGACAACGAGTTTCTTTCAATCTATATTCATGAAAACCTCCATTGGTTCGCAAGCCAGCATCCAGACGATTTGCGAAAGGCGAAACAAGAGATGCGTCTCTTGTTCCCAAAAGTCAAAGTTGGAAATGAACAAGGAGGAGCAAGAGATGAAGAATCAACCTATTTACATTTGATCATTTGCTATCTCGAATATCTTGCCTTATCCGAATTAGTTGGAAAGGAAATCGCGACAAACGTCATTTCAAATCATTTGTTTTATCGCTGGATTTACAAAACAGTTCTCGAACAAACAGAATTGCTCGAATCAATAATCTTAGAAAAGTGTAATCTCGACCCGCGGGATTAATCTTGCACTCGGGCTTCACTTTCTGGAATAGGTACTTTAGTAATACGAGTTGTACAAAAGCTAAAGACTGGCGAGCACGAAGACACCTTCATGTCAGGCTTGTTGGGCTTTGCCTCAGTACCATAAGGAACACGCCTTTTTGCGAACTATAATCTCGTTTTCGTTGCTTACATAGCATAATAGTTGACTTAATTTAAGGCCAACTCATGGAAACTCGAAGAGCAAACGTTATACTCTAATCCGAATACAGACGCACCGTAATTTGCGCTTGAGCAGATCCTTGGAAGATTCCCTTGAGGTTAGAGATGAAGCAACTTACGAGGAGCTAGTCTCGGTTCCCGCTACCCGCGTGGGAGTAATCGGGGTAAATTTCAAGACTGCCCCGATTGAAGTTAGAGAAAAGCTAAGCAAACTGGTTACAATCGAAGCCTTAGAAAAATTACAAAAGGAAAGCAGATCTTCAAGCGACGTCGAATCTTTGCTTTTATCAACGTGCAACAGGGTTGAAGTTTATTTTGCTTCAGAGGATATTGCAGTAACACGTAATTTATTCACGAATCTTTTCCTCGCGGAATCAATAGATCAAAATCAAAAGAAAGACTATCACACATATGAGTACGCAGACGAGCGAGCGATAGAGCACATCTTTGATGTCGCATCGGGCCTTGATTCTCTGATTGTGGGAGAAGCTCAAATACTTCAACAAGTAAAGCAAGCATCAACACTTTCAAGCGAAAAAAGACTATCTGGTCCAATACTAGCAAAATTATTTTCCAAAGCTTACACCACGGGAAAGGAGATCAGGGAAGCCTATCCTAGATTCACAAACGGTTTCAAGAACTCTGTCAGTTTGTCGGTAGTAGAATTAATCGCAGATCATTTTAGGCATAGGCAGGGCCCTAACATATTGCTTGTGGGCTCTGGCAAGATGATCAAACTTGCAATAGGCTCCCTAGACAATCTCTCGCCGCACAAGGTGATTGTAGCTTCAAGGCGAAATTCTCTCGAATCCATTCAAGCTGACAAGATAATTCCGATCTCAGACATTGGAAAAACAATCATTGAAGATAATATAGATGTGATCATAACTGCGACCTCGTCAAACGATTACGTCATCACTTCAAATGAGATTGACCCATTCTCAACGAAAGAGAAAGATAGGCGGTTGCTCATTTTGGACATTTCGGTTCCTAGGAATGTAGATCCAAGTATCTCAAAATTATATCCCAATGTAAAGTTGATCAATTTGGATGACCTTAAAGAAATCGTGACAAGCCCGGAGCTAGAAGCAGAGAAATCTCCAGAGAGAAGAAAAGAACTAAACTCAATTCATAGATCGATAGAGGCAAGGACGAACGAGTTCATGTTCTGGCTCAAGGAAAGCTCTGACATTACTCCTATAATGGCTCAGCTACGAAAGAAAGCTGATTCAATAAGGGCTGAGGAATTGCAGAACGCAATTTCGAGGTTATCTGACCTCTCGCCTGAGGAAAGACTCGTCGTGCAAAGAATGTCTGAGCGAATAATCCGGCGCTTTTTGCATGAGCCTACTACGAATCTTAAGAAGGTCGCAAGAAACGGAGAGAGCCGAAGATCAAGAGAGTATGCCTCCTTGCTGAAGAATCTGTTTTCTCTTGAAGAGTAAGGCAATACAATATTAGGTCAGGAACGCGGCTCGATCCTTGGACAAGCATTGCAAAATCCCAAGCTCGCAAAAGACTCTGGAAACTTCGAAGCTAATGTAAAGAACTCGTACTTAAGACTCGGATCCTCGCTCTTAGTTTCAGGAGCAATAATATTTTTCTTTTTCAATACCATCGCTGAGGGGCTCTATCCCAATTATAGTGTCAAAACTAATGCTCTAAGCGATCTGGGGGCACTCGGTGCTCCGACGAGATTTCTATGGGACGGACAGCTGTTTGTTTCTGGCGTTTTGATACTGATTGGAGTGTATCTTCTCTTCTACAAGAGCACATGGGCCACGAATATCAAAAGGAAGAACATCGTAAGTGTCATCTATCTCTTACCTGCAGTCGGAACGATACTGGTTTCGCTTTTCCCAGAAAATTTCATTCCCGCAATTCACACGGTGAGTGCATTCATCACTTTTGTACTAGGTGGGATTTCAGCTCTCTATGCTTATAGATTGACGAAATCGCCATTCCGCTACTTCTCGCTTATTCTCGGGATAATCTCGCTTGCTGCGATCCCCTTCTTAGAAGCAAACCGATCACTTGACTTTGGTCTAGTTGAACGATTGGTGGTATATCCATTCGTCATTTGGACTTTAGCCTTTGGTACTTACCTGATGGCACGATCCTCATGATTGGATAGGCTCTTCATATCATCCTGATAATGATGCAAGAATTGATAGAATGAAAGCTGTGTATTTTCAACTTGTATCGCCGCTTGTTACTTGGCTTCGCGATCACAAACAAATGACATACTCGCAGAATCATAAGGAACAGCCTTTCGAGCGCATTTCGAGGTCCGCCAGACGTATTCCGGCTGCAAAGTAATTCCACAAATCTTGGCTCTATTTGGCACGACTTCTAATACCGGCATTCTCTTCATCTTTTCTCACAATGCTATTCTCCTTGTGAGACTCTAAGAAGAACGCCGCGAGTCCGAATGCAGCTATACCAAAGCCCACTGCTGCGACTTTTTCCGGATTTGAGAATGCCCATTTGACCAGTTTGATGATCCCAGGCTCACTTTGCACAGGTCGCTTGGGATAATAATCGTCATTACTCATGATTTTGATCCTCGTTGATACTATATTTCCTTGAAACAGTCGTGCGGTTTCAGGCCTATGGTTCTATTTTCCTATTTGTAACAGTATTGTTCCAAGTGTCTAGAGAAGTAGGTGTCGCAGGGTAAAGCTCTTTTCGTTATTTGGTAGTCGAGGTTTCGCAAGTCGTAAAGGTCGCGCTATTGGTTGTAACCGTTGAACTTACCTTTTCGTCATAATATCCTGCTGTTGGAATAATAAAAGTGAGCCGTAAGAGTACCCGATGTGCAGTTATTACATACGTATTCTTCAATTGGATAGGCGACTATCTTCTGAGAAATGCTTACTTTTCCCTGAGTTAGAGTCGTCAGTTGAAATCCGCCTATTAGTCCAATAATAAAGGAAATGACCATCACTACCATAAGAGAGATCTTTGCAATCCTGCCCAGCGCGGTATTTCTGTGATGAGCTAGTCTCAATGGAGATCTTTTCATAGAGAAAACAACGCGTGGCATGAACTTCACCCTGACACGCTATCAACAAGTTTCAAAACTGAAAAAGGCTTTCGTAGGAACAGGAAACCTGAATCATGTGCAACTTTTTCCAAGTCTTGGTCTTCGGCACTTGCGATAATAATCTGGATGTTCGGGTAGTGTCTTGTCACAATTCTCGCCGCTTCTAAGCCACTCATTCTAGCCATACGGTTGTCCGTAATCAGAACCTCGACATCAGAAAGTCTTCCATCGCGTCCTGCTCTAACTAATTCTTCGCCGCTTTGTGCGATAAAAACAACATCGTGCCCACATGTCTTGAGGATCGTCTTGTACAGGTCCAATAGAGCTACGTTATCTTCGACTATCCCAACTCTTCGACTGGGTCTGCTAGCACTGTCATTCAATGTTTGTCGAAATTCTCCTTGTCGTTGAATAGTTTGCATCCCCTTTGGCGGAGCGGCTTTACTCATTGGAATTCAAATCGCGCTTCTTACCGTAATAAAATGTAAGAATACATTAGCATGCATCGTAGTACAATCGCACTTCAATGTAATTATCTGATAATTTGTCGTTATCTGTCGAGGTGAATTAGCAAGCAAACAAGGCACTACAATTTGTGTTGTCTGCTGAAAATTAGGGCGGAGAGATCTAGCGATGTACTATTTCGGTCTACACTTATATTCCTAGAACTTTCAAAGGATCTGGAAAAGCGAATAGTTTTTGAAGAAACTACCCCTGTTGCGTGTTGTCGAAGTAGCATTTCTTACACCTAAACTTGCACAGCGCATTGAATTTTATCGAAAGCTTGGCCTTGAATATTCTCCAAAACCAGATCCGAAAAAGATTCATTTTGCGGGTTTCGGAGAGCAGTTGTTTGGTTTCGCACATGAAGATAGAGGATTTTTCACCGGTTACGAGGGAGAATTCGAGAAAACTACTTTGCATGTAGCCTTTGAAGTGCCTTATAATCAGCTTGATGATTGCGCCGCGTTTCTAGTTTCGAATGGAATAAAATCCAGTCCCAAGGTCGAAAATTCGGAAGGTTGGCACGGCGCAAAGAAATCTGCGAGTATCTATTTCAAGGATCCAGCTGGCAACATAATGGAACTTTGGGCTGGTGTCCAAGAGTAGCAAAGAAAATAATCCAAAAGGAAACGTATCAACTGAAAGAACAAAATTGAGAGAGTAACCAAATTTGGAGACTACTGACCGAGATTCTGGGAGATTCCTCTTTCGCAGTGAGTTATTGGACGTTTTTCGGTTCTTGACCTAAAGGCGCTCCTACACTTGTTTCTTTGAGTGGCTAAAAATACAATTGGCAAATCGCTCCTTGATTGTTCTTTCAATCTATCAGCTTCTCTCGAACAATCGATCGAGCCTTTTCACGGTTTATTTTGTTCTATTCGTCGTTCAAAATGATCATGCAACGATAGCCGAGGGCCTTGCAGCTTTTTCAGCCGCGTACGTTTCAGCTAGTTTGATCAGCCCATTTGCGGGTCGCCTTTCTGATAAGATGGGACAGCGCCGCTCATTCCTTTTATTTGGCGAGGTAGTTTCTCTGCCCTTTTTCATTTCGATCCCTTTCGTGCGCGGATTTCTTCTGGTCAGCTTACTATTTCTTGTGGCTGAGACTATTCTCTCGTTTGGGCAAACTGCTTTACAGGCCTTCGTTGCAGATATCACTCCTACGGCATCTCGGGGCAGAGGTTATGGCTTTGTGAATGCTGTTGGCTCAGCAGGCGCTGTAGCAGGGACTCTCGGCGCAGGATTCGTAGCCCTTTTCTTTGGCTTGGCTGCCATTTTTTACATGGTTGGTTTTCTAATGCTCGGCACAATTTTGCTCGTGCTATTCGCGGTTCCAGATCAAAGGATCGCGAAAGGAGACAGAAGAAGATCCATTCGAGAGATGAAAGGGGTCGCTGTATTTTCGATTGCAACTTCGATCCGAACACTTGGAACGGGTGCTGTTACGGCATTCTTTGGAACATATGCCGCTATCCTTGGAGCCAATAACTTTGAAGTTAGCCTCGTAGCGATAGCTGGGCTTGGAACTACTGCCCTTCTCGGAACCCCCTTAGGGCGAACGGTAGACAGTTTTGGTGAGATTCGAAGCTACCTATTCGGCACAATCGTTGTAGTCTTTTCTTTGATAGTGTATGCATTGGCAAGTGTTTGGTTTGTTCTAGTTCCTGCGAGAATCACCTACGCAAGCGGTTTCGCTCTTTTAAGCCCGGCAATGTTGAGTTGGGTGACAAAAATAGCTCCCGAAAATAGAAAAGCAGAGTACCTTGGTTTCTTCGCGATGATCAACTCTACCCTTTGGAGTTTCGGTCCTGTTCCGGGCGGCATCATGGAATCTGCATATGGGACATTGGGACTGTTCTTGTTTGGCATTGCAACAACTCTGATATCACTTGTATCTGTCTACATGATTTACTCAAGGTCGCATGCGAAAGAAAAGACCGTACTTGAATCGTTTGATCCAAAACATCATTGATCTAGAAAAGAAATACTATCTCTTGCCACTAACTATGCTCAGCCGGTTGATTGAGATTCAAAGAGAAACTTCAGATTTTCCTCCAATACTTAATTACCTGCCTAAGAAAAGAGCTGAAGAACTAAATTGAGTTCAGAATCGAAACTTGACGAAATGTTAGTAGAACTGAAGAAAATACGAGAGTTCCTCACGCCTGCCCCCACTCCGCCTCCGCCGAAAGGGATGAAAAATGAATTCATGACTTTCTTATCACAGTACAAAGTTCTGGGTCTCGCAGTTGCATTCATCTTAGGACTTTATCTTGGAACTGTCGTACAAGCGCTCGTGAGGGACATCATCCTACCTCCAATATCTATTCTTCTCGGAGCTGGTGGAGGAACTGCTTTCGAAACAGCTAAACTAGGTCCATTTCTGGTGGGAGACTTTTCCCTGGCAGTTCTTACCTTCATCATTGTTGCGATAGTTATCTTTCTTATAGTAAAGATAGCGACAAAGTGGGGCCTGAACAAGTAAGAAATACGACTGGGCGTGAATCATTAAAAATTTCAAGGAAAGGGAATCTGTGATGACTGAAAATAGTGTCGTGGCAGGCGAAAGAAAAGAACATTTATCTTGCCGTAAGAGGGTTCTTCCCAGTCAGCATGGTATCAACGAAGTCATGTGCTTTAGGATATCAACGAGAAAGAACCTGTGAAATCCTACATCAGCGAGAGAATTAGATCCGGAAACAGAAAAAAATAGGCAAGAGAGCGAATCTTGTGTTGATTCACAAAAGATTTGGGAACCATTTTGCAAATTCGGTAAATATGCACAATAAGAGATCTTCCCTTATGATGTAGTGTAGACATGCAAGAAAACATCGATGTAAAACAACAGTTGGAAAGACGGAATTCGTCTTTATCGGCGAAGATAATCATGGTGATGACGCCGTTAGGGGTAAAATCTATCTCCTCCTTGGCTGAAGTCGATCTAGAGTCTCCCATAGAAAATGCATTGAGGCTTCACCTAGTTCATTCGCTCAAGAAAAGGTAGACAGTTAGCGATCAAGAAATGATAGAAACAAGAGCTTCCAGTCGTAGAACCAACAATTGATGCTGTTGCAAAGTTCGTTTAAACAAGGCAAGCAAATGCCCTAACGTTAATCACCGCAACCCGCCCCGTGCCGTACCGCGCGACCTTCCTCCTCATGAAGCCGACTATACTTGTCGACCTCCAGCTTTGTCTTGGTGACGAACTCGACCTTTCTGGTGCATAATCCATTATGGATTAGAATCTAAGCATAACCTTTGCCAAACCGACTTTTGACACAGTCTGGAACACTTTACTTTCACTTGGCGCGGTACACGACCACTTGGCCATTGGTTCGCGCCCACGCCTTGGCGTCCGTCCACGGGTTCCCATGGTAAACTTCGCGGTACATACCCACCCGGGCGATTTTACCCTGATCGCGGAGCCGACGAACTCGGTTCATGGCGGTCTTCCAGAGGGCACTTAAGTCGACCTCTTCGGGGTTGAAAACAACACTCAGTACCGTCGCCGCTGGGAGCGTCCGAACTCGAACCCGTCCGTCTCCCTTTGCTGGACTCTTTAACTCCAGACAAACCTCCCACAGTCGATGCCCTGGCTCCAGCAGGATCCACCGTCCGATTCGGAGTTCTCGCACCTGCGCCCACTTGGCCACCCGTTCGAACTCGGAACGTATTCGTGAATCCTTATGCGGTCCGGACCAACGAGCACAGGCCACTCGGATGCTCGGAAATGTCTTGATCGAGAATCTTGGTTCCATATTGTTCCACCTCGTGCAACTCCAACCAGACCTGACAGTGAGTATCACGCGGCCCTATATTGGTCTACCGAGTGATCGGCCGAATGAGAACCTCCCCTCACTCTGGCATTGAGTAACGTCTGCATCATCCCATATCACGGGAGTAAGAAGATAAGGGAACTGACAAACGATCAATGAGACATGATACAGCCGTTCATACCGAAGCAGACTGGAAGGGAATGCCAAGAGCTGACGACAGAACGACTCTGAACGGCGCACTCTACATCCTAAGCATGGGGTGCAGGTGGGACGACCTCTCAAATACGCAGGAACGAATGTATCGAACTCATTGACTAATCAAGGCGTATAACTTTGACTCATTTTGAAGATACTATCTTCTATCATCTCAACTATTTTGTGAAAGTTCGGAGCCTCTGGGATCTGCTATAAGTGCACAACCATGGGCACACTGCGCACCTATCACGCAAGTCAATATCTTTCGCTTCTTTTGGTATCTGATTGGCAAATAAGAAAGGCGCTGATTTTGAGGCCTGAATTGTGCTTGAAAAGTTGGCCTTCCACTTACCAACCAACCCTTAGCAGTCGGCCAAAATGTTCAACGCCCGACTAAATCCCGAACTGAACCCAATAAAGGGGAGAAGAAACTGAAAGAACCTTATCGACATTTTAGCAAATATACAAACCTTTGATCTCAATGTTTAGAGCGTCCTATCCTTCAAATACAATTTATTTAATCGCCCCTCCTCCAATAGCTCTACATGCAGCTGTGGCAAAAAGGCATTGTATGCCTTCCATTAGCGCTCTAATATTGGAGTTTGCTTTAAATTCATTCATTAAAGACCCCTATCTGCCTCTCATCTACACACAGCTGTACCGAATAGCCATTGTTAGTTAGTTCCTTGTGTTTTGCTCACGCCCTAAATTGTTCTTAATTCAGCTAAGTACTTCCTTTTTATACACCGAATAGTTGTGGAGCTCTATATACAATTTCGAAAATAGCCTTTGTTTGTACCATGTCTAAATTCGTCCTCTTTCATGGTCACAGAAAAAAATGGCGGCTGACATACTATAATTGTGAATATAGCCATTGCTCGCTTTTTTTGGCTTTATATTGTCTCAATAGAGGATAAATCCCTTCATACTGCTCGAGAATAGCCATTGTTGTTTTGAGATTCGGTTTTTCCATAGTAGCGAAAAAACCCTGCAACCTTTCTTTTCTCCTTCTATCTAGATGGTTTAATGGACAGCTATCGTGTTGCCAGAAATGAAGGGAACAAGGAATTTGCTCAAAATAAAAAAGCCTCATACCCCAGTGGATTTCGACTCTAATACCTACTTTGGTATATGGGACTTATCTGGTTAAGACTGATTTGCAGCGTTTGCCGCCTAGAAGAAGAGAATCAAAAAGGAAAAGATACGAATAGTTTTGTTGTCAAAACTTGCGGCCAAATAGATCATTCAGAGGGAGCATCAGAAGAATATCCCTTTCTCGCAAAAAAGAACAATTGAGAAGAATCACATAAAACTGTAGAGCAAGCCATATCATCCTTTTCCGAAGCAAATATATCCCCAATAGCAAAGACAGGTCAAGAAAGCAATGCCCATCTTTCTAATTTCATTTGATACGCCGAGCCCGCGGGATCTAGCCCAGGAGCTCGGACAACGGCTCTTAGGAAAGCAGCTAGCAAAGACAGGCTTTGCAATAACCGCGTACGGTTCCCTTGCAACCTTAGAGTTTCCTGATCCGGAAAAGGAGTTTATGGATAAAGTCCAGTCTGAGGTCGAGGCCTGGATTTCTGACAAGCACCGCTCACTTCGGCTGAGAAAGTTGTCCGGCAAGCGTCAAAAGCAGAATTTAGGTATGCCAACCGAGCCCGAAGAAGAAGTAATCTGCCTAGAGATCAGAAAATGAGTTTTTGACTATAAAGAAAGGCAGAAAAATCAGCATAACGAGGCCCTATCGGATGCCTAGAATCTATGCAGCCTGAACCAAAGGGAGAAGAACAGTTTCATCCCAGGTCCATAGGCTCGCCGAGTCCGCTTGGGAAAAACGTGTACGAGTTTGCAGTATTTGCGGATCCTGAGCCAAGCTCATCATTAGGAATAGTCGAATTGGTTTCCTCTCATCATGGAAAGATGATCGGATACCTCGAGGATGCAATGACAAAAGAGTTTGCAGGATTTTATTTCGTCGATACGAGCAAGATGGACTGCTCGGTTTCACATCTTACAGAAGAAATACGGGATCTCCAAAGAGTAAAAAATGTGCAGGTTCAGTACCGCGAGGGCCATCTACTGGGGCATTTCATGTTTCCTCTAACAGTCTTTGGTAACAGGAGGGTACTTGCAATGCGTGTAGAAGGCCTAGTGAACATAGAGGAACAGCTGACGAAGCTCATGGGAAGTGCAGCATCATCGATCATTTATGATGAGGGAAGATCCTACGGACTAGAAGTAATGCGCGCATACAGAGAGGCTCTTAAAGAAGAGGCAAACAACGAAGAGCGTTTGATAGAGAATGTGAAAGAGGGATCCAAAGCAACTGGATGGGGCATTCTCGAATTTAGATTAACAGATGACATGGGAGTCCGGGTAGCACTACGTCATCCACCAGTAACTACAGGCGGCTGGAGGGAATCAAGATTTCTTTATGGCGTTTTTGGTGGATTAATCGAGGGCGTGTATGGCCGCAGGCTCTCAGTTTCTCAAGCAAAGTACGATGCTCGTAGTGACGTCCTATCTATAATATTCAGTTCCTCTCAGAAATAGCGCGTTTCTTTTTTTTGACTTGATAAACATGAAAGAAGAGCTCGTAGCTGGAACTAGGGGAAGCGCCCTTGCTCTAGCACAAACTGAAAGTGTCATAGATCTTTTAAAGAGAAGGAACAAAGGTCTATCAGTTAGAACACAGATTATCAAAACCTCAGGCGATGATCTTCATCGTAAACCTAATTCAAAATTGACTGGAAAGGACTCGTTCACGCGCGAAATTGATTTTGCATTGATCAAGGGGGAGATCGACTTTGCAGTTCATAGCTTAAAGGATGTGCCAGTAGAGAAGACAGCGGGATTACAAAGTAAGAAATTAGAAATTGCGGCATTTCCAAAGCGAGAATCTCCTTATGATGTTTTGATTCCAAAGAATAAAGACTCAAAATTAGAGAGCTTACGAGAAAATGCAAGAGTGGGGACAAGCAGTCTTCGAAGAGGGATTCAGCTCAAATTAATCCGACCGGATCTTGAGATAGTTGAAATTCATGGAAACGTCCCCACCCGGATCAAAAAGATGTGTGATGGAGAAAATGAAAATCTAGACGCGATTGTTTTGGCCGAAGCAGGATTAAAGCGCCTCAATATCAAATACGACTCTCGCAATGTCATTTCAAGAAAAGTAATGCTTCCCGCAGTCGGACAGGGCTGTCTTGCAGTCACAGTCAGGTCAAAAGACTACAAGTCAACGCGAATAATAAAATCAATTGACGATAAAAAAACCCGGCTCTGCGTAACGGCCGAAAGATCATTTTCAAAAGAATTAGGAGGCGGTTGCAATACTCCGATCGCAGCTCTTGCAACTTTCAATCGTGGAAGGATAAGATTAGAGGGCCTGATTGTAGGAGAATCAAAAATGACAGGTGGGATCAAGAGCAAGTTTGTAATCAGGAATGCTAAAGAGGGAAAACCAAAAGGAGCCCAAAACTTGGGGAGAAAACTCGCTCAACATCTCAAAGCGATGTCAAAATGAGCGACAAATCAAAGAAAACTCTCAAGGGCCGAACTTTTCTCATCACAAGAACCGTTGAAGGAAACAAGAGCGAGAAGGAAAAGCTCGAAAAGCTCGGGGCAAGAGTCATCGAACTTCCATTGATTGAGATAAGGCCCCCCTCAAATCACGAGAAAATCGAAAAAGCAGTGAGAAAGATAGGGGATTTTGATTGGATTGTTTTCACAAGCGCAAACGGAGTGGGCGCCTTCTTTTCTAAAGTTAATGGGGAAAAGCGCAAGGCAGAAATCAGAGCTAAATTTGCGTGCGTGGGATCTGAAACTCAAAAAGCTCTTGAAGCGCAAGGGTTCAAGCCTTCCCTAGTACCGAGTGAATTTCTAACCTTAAAATTAGGACAGGAGCTTCTCTCAAGGTTTGGGATGAAGGGGAAAAGAGTACTACTTGCAAGGGCAGAAGAAGCAAACAGGGAGATTGGAAGACTTCTAAGAAATGCAGGAGCTATTGTTGTAGAAGCTCCGGTTTATAGTACAGCAACAAGGAAGATCAAAAATCTAAACAAAAAGATTTTAGATCAGATAACTGATATTACTCTGACGAGTCCGTCGACAGTCAAAGGTCTAGTTTCAAACTTTACACCGGATGAGATCAAGTCTAAAAATATCAGGATTCACTGTATCGGTCCTATAACTGCCGAGAGTGTGAGAAAGGAACATCTTTACCCGAATTCTACTGCGAGTGTTCACACAATAGACGGCCTGATCGATTCGATCAACATCTAAAGCGTGGATTTGAATAAAATTAACTCGGCGCAATATCAGCAAATTCTATTTCATAATGACGCTTCCATTTCTATCTACTTTCCAAAATGGATTGTACACAACTTCCCAAAGATAACCGTCTGGGTCAGCAAAGTATCCGCTATATCCACCCCACGAGGCTTTTTGCGCTCTTTTGATAATTCTTCCTCCGGATTGTTTTGCTAGGCTAAGGATTTCATTGACTTCTTTCTCACTTTTC
>JARCRS010000209.1 GCA_029850555.1 archaeon
AAAAATTCTCGCGACTGGAAACGAGGCGACGGCATACGGATTTTTGGTAGGTGGAGGTAGGTTCTTCGTTGGTTATCCTATTACCCCAGCGACTGACATCATGGAATGGCTTAGCCCTAGGCTTCCGAAGCTTGGAGGCGTTGTAAAACAAGCGGAGGATGAATTAGCTGTGATAAACATGGGAATTGGTGCCGCATACGCTGGAGCACGGGTGATGGTCGCGACCTCTGGCCCTGGTCAATCACTTATGACAGAGGGAGTCGGCCATGCGGGCGAGGCCGAGGTTCCGATTGTAATTGTGGAATGCCAACGCGTTGGCCCAAGTACGGGAGAGCCAACGAAAAACGAGCAATCAGATCTGAATCATGTTGTTTATGGTTCGCACGGAGAATTTCCACGCTTGGTAATTGCCCCAGGAAACGCACTAGAATGTTTCCAGATGTCAGTTGACGCATTGAATCTGGCGGAGAAGTATCAATTACCGGTTTTCCTTCTTTTGGATCAGGCGCTTTGTCAAAACAGCGAAAGCATTGTTCCTTTCGATCTAAAATCGGTTAAGATAGAAAGAGGCAAGTTACTTAGCCAAAAAGACCTAGCCAACATCCAGACTTACAAACGCTATCAATTTACCGAAGACGGTGTGTCTCCGAGATCTATTCCCTCGTTGGATGGCGGCCAATCTCAGGTGACGGGTAACGAGCACAATGAATTCGGCCTCACTTCCGTAGACAGGACAAATAGGCTCAGGATGATGTCAAAAAGGATGAAAAAAGTTGAGCTTGCGAAAAACGATCTCCCGAAAGGGAACAACTTCGGAGTAACCGACGCAAAAATTGGGATCCTTGGATTCGGATCAACGTTCGGTCCGATAATGGAAAGCGTGGAACAGCTGCACGACAGCGAGATCTCCGTGCGATTCCATCAGATTAGGACAATCTATCCTTTGTTGATTGAAGACCTGAAGCAATTTTCCGATCCTCTCGAAAAAATATTCGTCGTAGAAAATAACTTTCAAGGCCAACTTGCAAATATGATCCGCAGCGCTCTAGGAGGGAATGAGAGGATAGAAAGCATCATCAAGTTCGACGGAACCTCATTCAAACCTCGAGAGATCACTCAGGCAATCATTGCTTCTATCAGAGGGACATCGAAGCTGGAAGTATAGCAAAAGAAGATAATAAAAATGCCACAAACAACAATGAAAGTCTATACGCCAACAACGCCGATATGGTGTCCTGGATGCGGCGACTTTGGAGTTCTTGCTTCATTAAAGAAAGCGCTATCCGACCTTCAAATCAGGTCGAAAGATACAGTAATTGTTGGGGGAATAGGTTGCTCCGGCTCTATTCACAATAATCTTGAATGCTACGGGATTCATTCACTTCATGGTAGACTCCTTCCCACAGCAGTCGGAGTGAAACTGGCAAATCCTAGGCTCACAGTAATCGCCGCTGGCGGAGACGGGGACGGTTACGCGATCGGAGCTGGGCACTTTCTCCATACCCTAAAGAAAAATCCTAGCATCATCTATATTGTAATGCAGAATGGGACTTACGGACTCACAAAAGGTCAGCCTTCTCCTACAGCTCTTGTTGGTTATGAAGGAAACCTAGATCTGCCATTTGATGCAATCTTGACTGCACTTTCGATTCCGTCTACAACATTTATCGCAAGAGGTTTTTCAGGAAATCAAATGCAGCTCACAGAGCTTTTGAAAAAGGCGATTACTCATGCTAACTCCGGTCACGGAATGGGATTTCTCGAAGTTCTTAGCCCATGCGTAACATACAATGATACTTACAAGGAATGGAGAGAACAGGTCTATGATGTCAATGCCGAAAAGGATTACAATGTGCAGAACAGACTTTTGGCTTTTACGCGTGTTTCAGGAATAATGAACGAAGGAAAGATTCCCACAGGTCTCATATATTCGGGCAAAGCAAAATCATTAGAGGAAAATACGTTGTCGTACGAAAAAGAGCCCGTTGCCTTGCAAGATATTAGCATCGAAGCCAATATGCAAAAGTATGAGCAGTTTCTGAAAGACTTTAGGTAGATTAGGCTCACTTATCGCCCGTACGATTTTAAGCATGGCAGCCCGTTGTTTTCACTTGCACCAGAACATAAGTGAAAAGTGAACAGTTATTTTTGCCAACAAAGGATGAAATTATAGAGAATCTAAAGCAGGTTATTGATCCCGAGATAGGTCTCAATATTGTAGATCTCGGCATGGTAAAGGATGTCGTGATTAGTCAGAGTAAGGTAATTGTTACGATTGCTCTAACTGTAAGAGGCTGCCCCCTTGCCAATACCATAGAGAAAGACATTGAGCGAATACTCTGCCAGATGCAAGGAATCGAAAGCACCTCTGTTCAAATGACTTCTATGTCCAAGGACGAATTGAACGCATTGGGTGCTCGTCTACAAGAAATGCGTACAAAAGAAAGAGGCGTTGGAAAAGCTGCTGGTTTGAGCGCGGGCATAGATAAGATGGAAAGAAAAGGGATTGAGAAGATAATCGCCGTCATGTCTGGAAAAGGCGGAGTTGGCAAATCATTCGTCACTTCGATCCTTGCGATAGAACTACGAAGGCAAGGTTACAACGTCGGAATTTTGGATGCTGACATTACCGGCCCAAGTATCGCTAAAATATTTGGTTTGTCAGGCAAACCTTTCGCTGATGAAAAAGGAGTGATACCAAAGGAAAGCGAAAGCGGAATAAAAATCATCTCGATGAATCTTTTGCTCGATACCCCTGACACCCCGGTCATCTGGAGAGGTCCGATAATCAATGGAGTGATACGACAGTTATTCAATGACGTAAATTGGGGCGATCTGCATTTCATGTTGGTGGATCTTCCGCCGGGTACGGGAGATGCGCCTCTTACTGTGTTTCAGTCATTGCCTGTCGACGCAGTTGTCATAGTTTCCACCCCCCAGGATCTCGCAATGTTGATAGTGAGGAAATCTATCAATATGGCTAAGCAAATGAATGTGCCCATTGCAGGTTTAGTAGAGAACATGAGCTACATGGTCTGCCCTCATTGCTCTAGCCATATAGAGATGTTTGAGGAACTTGGGTTAGAAAAAGTATCAGGCGACCTAAAAGTTAACTTTCTAGGTAAACTTCCGTTCGATCCCCAAGTTAATAGGCTCGCAGACAAGGGAAGGCTCGAAGAGTACTCCAGCTCTGCGACTCAAGAAGTTACGAGGCTTGTTCGAGAAGAGACCGGAAGACTTACCGGAGTCACGGCAACACCTATTGCTTGGAAACGGTCTTCACAATCCTAGTTGCCGTTTAAATTCGACTTGTATTTTCTTTATTCTGCCAATTGAATCGTTGATTTTAACGAGACAAAAACTCGCTAGTGGTTCTTGAACACGGATTTAGGATTCAATAGCTTAATGTACTGTTTGTGAGACCGAAATAAACGCTCTGGAACCCAAAGAAAATCCGTCGCTTTCAGCGCAAAGCAAAAGAAAGGCAATAGGTTCACACAGAACCTCTATTCTACTTCCTAGAGATCTGTTGGCAGAGAAACACATTCTTAGAATCAAAGAAATGTTGGGTAGGTTCGATCCGCAGAAGGTCCTCTACCCAAACGGGCTCGTCAGCGAGCTCGAGGAAGATGATTCATCTGACCTAAGACCAGTAAGGAGAATAGAACTTTTTGCAGAGAACAAACGCTCTAAGGAAACATTTGGTGTTATGAGAAGTTTCTTCGTTGGATTCAGCTCGGAAAGAGGACTACTTGATTTAGCCAACGTCTCAAACAACATAATATCGGTGCGCGCAGTCAAGTCTTCTAGGGAACATAACGACTGCAAAGTCATCGAGGATAAGCTAGTGCTGAAAAGAATTGAATCTCGTAGTGCAGGTGAGAGTGATAGATTCTCTCCATCATACGTTTTCCGTCGCCAGAAAATCCCCAGTCTCATTGTTTCACCAAGATGGTTGGATAGAATGGGATTTAGCAACGGAGACAGAATAATGGTCTCTAATCCGGTCGAAAATTATGTTACGCCCCCGCCAGAACTAGCGGGAGCCAATTAGATCTGATTTTGCTGTCCTTTTTGGACGCTTAGTATTCTCCGCCCATCCCACCCATTCCGCCCATGCCTCCACCGCCAGGCGGAGTCGGTGGAGCCTTCATTTTCGCGGAGGCGATCACGTCGTCTATTCGCAAAATCATGCACGCCGCTTCTGTGGCCGAGCGAATGATTTGCTCTTTGACTGAGAGGGGTTCCACTACGTCGTCGCCTAACATATCAGAGACTTTTCCTGTGGTCACATTGATACCGGCCCATTTTCTGCCCTGGCCGTGTTTTGCACGCAATTCGACTTGAGTATCAATGGTGTCCATTCCTGCATTTTCAGCCAGAGTCAGGGGTATAGATTCGAGCGCGTCCGCGTACCTCGATACCGCCAGCTGCTCTCTACCCGAAAGTTTGTTCGCCCAATCACGAAGTTGGGCTGCAACTTCAGCTTCAGGAGCTCCTCCTCCAGCCACGATTGCAGGTTTCTGCAAGACATCCTTCGTAACCATAAGTGCATCGTGCATACTTCTCTCGGCTTCGTCAACGACTCTCTGAGAACCACCGCGAACTAATATCGACACAGCTTTTGGGTTCTTGCAACCTTCAACGAAGACCCATTTATCTTGCTCAACGCGCCTTTCTTCTACGAGTTCAGCAGCTCCAAGATCCTTCGAGGTTAGATCTTCAAGATTTGAGACGATCCTCGCTCCAGTGGCCTTGGCGAGCTTCGTCATGTCGGATTCTTTTGCACGTCGAACCGCGAGGATGCCTTTCTTGGCGAGATAATGTTGCGCAATATCATCAATTCCTTTTTGACAAACGAGTACATTCGCGCCAGCAGACGAGAGGCTTTCGACCATTGCCTTCAGCATTTCATTTTCTTCTTCAAGGAACTTTTGCATTTGAGTTGGATCATTGATTCTGATTTCTGCAGAAAACTCAGTCTTTTCGATCTCAAGCGGCGAATTAATTAGTGCAATTTTGGCATTTTCGATCCGCTTTGGCATGCCAGCATGAACAACCTCTTTGTCAAGAACTATGCCCTTGATCATTCGAGTGTCACTGGTCGAACCTCCAGGTTTTTTCTCGACTTTGATATTGTCAAGATCTACTTGATAGGACCCATCTGCCTTCTTTTCTGCGACTTGCAAAACAGCGTCAACAATAAGAGAAGCAAGCTCTGAACTATTGTCTGCGACAAGTTTAGTCATCATACTTGTCTGAGCCACGTGGTTTAGCGCTTCTTTATCGCCTGGCTTAACCTTCACGGCTATTTCGTTCAGAATTTCTATTGCCTTATCTGCAGCCTTTTGATATCCATCTACAATAATAGTTGGATGAACGTCTTTGTTTACAAGTTCTTCAGCATTCTCAAGAAGCGCGCCAGCCAAGATTACTGCCGAAGTAGTTCCGTCACCAACTTCATTATCTGTAGTTTTTGATATTTCCACGAGCATTTTGGCAGCGGGATGCTGAACATCAATCTCTTTGAGTATCGTGGCGCCGTCGTTTGTAATGGTGACATCTCCTAAACTATCCACGAGCATTTTATCCATGCCGCGGGGGCCGAGACTTGTCTTTACAATTTCTGCGACGAGCTTTGCTGCAAAAATATTGTTTTTCTGCGCATCGCGTCCTTTATTTTCGGAGCTGCCTTCCTTAAGGATAATGACCGGTTGACCTGATGCGGTCGTTGCTGGATATGCTGTTGCTTGAGACATACTAAATCTATTCACCTAGAGAATACTTGGCAACTTTTGAGAGCCGCGACTTTGATTCATAAGCATTTCTTCGAAAATATGCGGCTAGCCGGAACAACCACAGAACGGCTTTGATAGGAATGATTTTAGTACAGCAAGAAGATAAAACTCGCGGCAAGCAAACAAAGGCGAATGTGCTCTGGATCCTCTATACAAGGTAGAAAAGTCCCTTTTTCTCAGTAAAAAGACGAAGAAGAGCATTGGCCTCAAAATCAAAAGTGTCGCCGAAGCTATAGCGAAAATCGAACATGAATCAGGGCTGAAGTATCCGCCTTATTTTGTCGAACCAGTTCTACCAGTTGTTTCCTCTTCCGAAAACGTGATTGAGGGCCTCGGCGTGCTTTATGCTAGAACGATTCCGGTGCAGGTTCAGGGCAAAGTGCAGATAATCGTCGAGCTCTCTGCGCCTCTTGTTCTATATGCTACAAAAGTAACCCTGCGGGCAGTGGTGGCGCATGAGCTTTTGCATTACGTTGAACTCGTTAGGAATTTCAGCACGATGAACGTTGCATCGCAAATTACCGCGTCCTCGATATTCGAGGAAAGATTCACTGATTCCTCAAGAGCCATCGACCCTTCCCTAGTCTTCAAGGACAAAAGATTTGCCAAAAGTTTGGCCAAGAAAATCTCCGCCGGCTTGGATGACCCAAAGCTCAACGAAAAATGTAGGCTGAAATGGATAGAAAAGTCAATGCCGATAGCCCGCATTGCTATGGGTTCGAATCAGGTGAATATTCCAGCAGAATCAATTATCACAACAGAATTCGACCCAAAAGTGAGACAAATCCTTTCGGCGATTGATTCCGCTCAATGAAGCAAAGCGAAAGGCGAAAAGCAAGATATCTTTCATTGGCTTTACGAACCAAAAATCCGACATGAGTCTTCTAAATTGAGAGTCCTTGATACAAGCGAGATTTCAGCGATAGAAACGACGCTAGCCCCGATCAAAGAAAGGGGATCATTACGAGCCATGGCAGTTTACGGTTCACAGGTATCAGGTTACGCGAGAAAAGAAAGTGATTATGACGTGATTATGGTAATTGCTCCCTTCTCACAGCGGATTAAATACTATTACATGAAAGGTGATGTACAGTGCTCTGCGCTCGTAGTAGACGAGAAAACGTTTGACAACGACTGTCTAAAATCCAGTCTAGGCGAGTTCGTTTCGGGCCGCTTGCTCAATCCGTACGAGGCCCTACTTGGTAAAGATTACTTGAGGAATAGTGAAACATTCTATAAACAAAGAGTTATTCTCGAAGGACTTTCCGAAGCGTACACTGAGAACGGCCGTTTCGCTGAAGATATTGAGTTTCCTCTTAGTTATTTTCTTTTCGAAAAGCTGAGAAAACGCGCTGCGATATATCCTCCTGTTGTCTATAGTTATGCGCAAACTTACGGAGACAATTTGCGAAAGAATAATCTCGAATCTAGTCTTGAAGGATTTCGGCAGGCCGCGTCTAGATTAGCAGCAGACGGATTGATAGAATTTCATTCAAAGAAAGATACAATAAAAATTAGACCTGAGAAAATAAAAGGCGGTCTTGCAGTGCGTCTTAGTTCCACAGCTTCTTACACTGCTAGGGGAATCAGACAGTACGCTGTCCACGGTTATGCGGGGCGCGTTGGACTAGATGTCGTAGGACGTGAAGTTATTTCGAAACTCGAACGTGCCAAGGAGCATTCCGAACTCCCAGATGTGATTTCCAATCCTAAAGAAGGGTGGACATTGAATCAAGGAAAGCTTTTCGCGGTATCATCGGATTGGCTTTCAGACCTGCTTGAATATTTCGAAATGAATCAGGTCTCTACTGTCGTAACAAAAAAAGCTCTTGGAGAAATATACAACTCGACCAGCTTCTACACTCTGGTTGACAACAAGGGCAACACTACAATGTCTATTGCTGTAAAGAGATACAATGATGTCAAGGGAATGAAATGGGGGTTGCTCAATATTTGGTCTTTGAAGAATACCAATTTTAGCGCAAACTCCAATGAGCGGATGCATCGCGAATTTCGAGCCATAGAACAATTCAGGAATTTGGGTCTCTTTACGCCTGATGTTTTGGCGGTTTTTCTGAGTGAGAAGATACTTGTTACGCGTTACATAAAGGGAAAAGATCTATCTACCATTCAATCGGAGTATCTTCGAGAGGAGACCGACGACCTATCCGCTCAACGCTCCTTTGGGGCGATACTGGCGAGAGTGCACGGAGCGGGCTCATGCATAGGTGATACTAAACCTTCAAACGCTATACTTGCAGAATCCAATTCAAGCATTTATCTGACAGATTTAGAGCAAGCCCATGCAAACGGGAATCTCGTGTGGGATATTGCTGAATTTATCTATTATTCTGTTCGTTTCACGCTGAGGGAAGAAAGAGCTAGAAAACTGGTATACGAATTCGTTTCAGGCTATCTTGACGGAGGCGGTGATGCAAAAGTAATAGAACAGACATCAGCCTTGCGATATAGGGCACCTTTTCAGGCGTTTATTGCACCTAACGTACTTAACGCTCTAAGAAAAGATTTGGCTAGCGCCTAACAATCCGGACAGAAAACAAAGGATGACAGTGAAGGGTTCTTTAACGTTGGCCCTTTTTGTAACTTGTGTACCCACATTTACCACAAGTAAGCCTGTCACGATGCTCGGCAAGGAAAACACCGTGACCGCATCTTGGGCATTCCTTTCTCAGCCGAGTTAACTTTCCGCCCTTGACGTCATAGAACTTGTAGATTGGGGTATCGGGACGCTCTTTCTTTTTTGCGGGGGTGGGAGCAGCTTTAGCTGCCGGCGGCGATTGTTGAGTCGCTTCAGACATTGTCTTTCAAAATCCTCTAATTTTGTTAAATCATTTCAGCTAAATTATGTCTTGTTAGCAGACTGGGGTGCTTCGCTCTGAGACGAAGGTGTTGTAGCGGCTTTCCTTTTTTCATCACGGATCTTCTTCCTTTCTTCCTTAGGAAGATGACGAAGCAAAACATACTCTGATAATTGTTTCTTAGCGTCTCCCTGGTTTGAAAAAATATAGGCAAAAGCCTCAGCATCCCTAGTTCCGAATTTTCCTTTAAGCGAGATAACCTGAACGTTCTCCTTGCCTACTCCTGTTTTTGATGCGATCGCTTCGGCAGCCCCCTGTCTAGTAAGGATACCATTTCCCGCCTTGAACTTGACCTTTAATTCTCTGCGCCCAAGGAGTTTATTCTCAGAATCCCCAACGATTTCTAATAAGGACAATCACCAGCGCTTCCGAAAAAATTCGTAATACAGAATAGCTTGCAGGTACGTTATTTAATCGTTTACCATGGGGAGATTCTTTTCAACTTTCGAGACTTTGGACTCGCTCCCTTTCCAAGCCCATCTCGAACTTCCAATGTAATTGAAGACAAACGCCGTTAAAATTGCGACAAGGGAACTTATTGCATACCATAGCCCATGGTTAAGTCCGAGGGGATATGCGAGAAAGTAAAAGACTAGCAAGTTCAGTGCGGCTGTTCCTAGGCTAAGCGCATTATACTTTAGCAGCCTGTAGAGCTTGCTTTGATTCTTGCCAGTCATGTCTTTTGTAACATTCCTAAAGGTAAACGAATCATTCCAGCCGAAATTGTTGATGATGCTGATCTCTACTCCGATTGCCTGAGCGAGCTCTGCCTCAATAAACAAATGTAGGACATAGGACAGAGTCAGATTTACAACAGTTCCTAAAGCTCCCACCGTTAGGAATTTTACTAGAGCCCGCTCTTCCCTTACGGTATGAATTGGCGATCTTAAAAACCGCGAAACAATCGAAGTCAATTTAACTCCCTCTATATTCCGGCATACTATAAAATCAGCAATCCGTCCTTTATCCGCGCCTCAGAGTGTCCTCTAGAAATGCCGGACATGGCTTAAAAAAGAGTCTGTTGCCTGAAGACAAGTGAAATTTGCCAGTCATATCGTAAAGAGCAAAAATCTCTATCTAGCTGTCGGTTGAGAACGCACGCCCATTTCCGACAAGGTTTTTCGAGCTAAATCCTTTGCGTCTCCCATCGCCCCGACAATTACTAGCCCTTCGTTAGGTTGACCATAGAGAACGATTGTTTGTTCAGGAAAGAAAGCGAGAATAGGCAATGTGAGCAGGTCTTCTTCTCCCTCAATGTCGATCCTTACAGATTTTTTTGGATCAGCGGTTATCAGCTCAAGGCTTTGCTTCACTGCACCTAATGCTTCATCGGTAAGAGTTCCGGCGGGATTGTTCACCTTGAAATGACGCTCTTTGTCTCCGCTGTAGCTGACCAGGGAATCTCGAATTTGTCTCTTTTCTACACCGTCGACAATTTCCAAGTTCGAAAAGATATGCATCTGTTTCATTCTTTCAGTTGTCCGATCACCGACGCTAACAATAATCCTATTCCTTCCTACAAGTTTTGACGATACAGCTTCCTTTGTTACTTGCGAGTCTGGAATGAGTACTCCGAATGGTTGTCTTAGAGTATCCTTCAGAGACTCTGGGAGCGAATATGAACGAGACAAGATGAGACTTCTTCCTTTCTTTAGGACCGCTGAATGCATCAGCTTACTTTCAGAGCATATCTTCCAGGCTTTACGATATTCAGGGTCTTCGATATGATTGATTTTTCCGGATCCACGACAACTATCAATCCAGACCAGTCAGGGGTCAGCTCTGTGCTGTGACAATTAGGGCAAACCTTACCAGTGGTCAAAGTGCTACATTTCTTACAAGCAAATTCTCTAGGCATTACTTTCTCACGCAATCAAGTCGAGGTTACTTTCTTCCTCTCTTCTCGGTTTTTCCGGGTTTAGGCCCCTTTTCATCGGAAATTTTATCCTGCGGGGCTGAGCCTTTTCTTCCGAGCTGACCTTTTCTTGACTTTTCAATGTCTTCTTCGATCCATTCAAAAGCACCAAGGAATGGCTGCCTGCAAGTTACACCTATTTTTCCAAGTGCCGCACCTCTTGGGAGGCTAACAGCTGTTATTCTTACTCTGACTTTGCTTCCGACTTTAAGAGTGCGCTTTGACTGGCTAGCTAAGATGACGCCTTGTTTCACGTCGCTCGTTAGATAATCATCTGTAATCTGGGAAAGGTGAAGTAACGCATCTGTCGGACCTATTCTAACGAATGCGCCGAAATCTGTGATTTCGACAATTTCCCCCTCGACGATCTCTTGAACTCGAGGAAAGAATGTCATTACGTCGAAGTCCACTTTGTGGAAAGTCGCACCATCCCCAGGTATTATTTTTCCGGTTGGATCTACGACAATATTTGTAATGAGAATAATATATCCGAGATCAGGGTTGATCGTGCTTTCGTATTTGCTCTTCAGAATCTCGCGAGCGACCTCATCGAGTTTTGAGCCAAACCTTGCTGGAGGAACGCGGATAACATCCTCTAGCTCAGAAATCTGAAACATAAGGGAAAAAGCCTTCCAAAGAAGATCACTTTGTTCTTTTAGTTAAATATGTTGCTCTCTGGCTAGGGCGAAAGAATAATCTTCCTTTACTTAGGGTTATGTAGGGCAGAGTCGTTCTTTCTAATCGCGAAAGAAGAGATCCGTCTAATGTTGCAATGATACGTTCTTTTGGTTTTTTGCTGACAAATTCCATAAGCGCGTCATCGGCATCAAGAGCTGAATTACCTTCTTCACCTTCTTTAAAGTCAACAAGTTTGAAGTGTTTCGATTCCCTGATTACGCGATCCGCTGTCAGAGCTCTTCTAGCCGTCGTAGGGCTTTCATGCTTCTCGAGCCCCGTTATCTCTCGGATCACTGAGGGAAGAACAACAAATTGATTGTCTCTAGTTAGCTCGCTCAAATCGACTTTTGGAAGAGGATCGTTTGAAATCTTAATTAGAAAATCAGTATCGCAGACAATCAGAGCCAACTTCGAAAATTATCGCCACAGACTTACCAAGAGAATCATCTTACAGTTCCTGCACCGATAAGTCTCCACCTTTCTCCGATACGGCGGCTGATGGCAATTCTATCGCCTTTTGAGGCACAGACAGGCTTCTTTAGCTTTGCATCAATTATCGAATCTCTCGCAGATGTAACTATTCCGACCGTTACGCCTGTTCCAATATTGAGTCGCAGAATTTCTTGCATTCGTATCTTCTCTACTTTCACGAGTTCTTGTGTACCAACGGCCGTTTCGAAGAGTTTAATCTCCATACTTAGAGAATCAAAAACTGGCGGCAACTCGTTCGCCTTTCCAATAACGGCGCCGACCAGTGAGTCACTTCGTGTGTAAAATGGATCAAGCTGAGTTCCTATCGCAATTAGGCCCCCCGGATGGACTCTGTTTGTTTTTCCCGCGGAGCTCATCAGAGTATTGACTTTTGTTACTATAGGATCTGCCTTTACGGATCCTTCTTCGATGATTCCCGGTCTTATCTCGATCTCATCTCCTACGGTAAGAAAGCCCTGAAGCAGGGTTCCTCCAAGCACCCCGCCTGAAAGTTTGTTCGACGGCAGTCCTGGATGGTTCACATCAAATGATCGGAGGACTTGCATTAACGGGGGCGCATCTTCATTTCTCTTTGGAGTTGGAATATTCTCTTCAAGGGCCTGAATTAAGGCGTCAATATTTAGGCGGTGTTGCGCAGAAATAGGAATTATAGGCGCGTTTGCTGCAACGCTACCAGAGACAAATTTCTTAATTCCAGCATAGTTTTCTTCTGCTTCTTCGTCAGGGACAAGGTCGATTTTGTTTTGAGCGATCACTATGTGCTTCATTCCTAGCATCTGGAGAGCAAGTAGATGCTCGCGCGTTTGAGGCTGAGGTACCTTTTCATTCGCAGCAATTACAAGTATAGAGCCGTCCATAACGGCGGCTCCAGAGAGCATATTCGCCATCAAACTTTCATGCCCAGGGGTATCAACGAAACTCACAACACGAAGTAAAGTCGCTTTACCCCCACATTTGCCACAATCGGGTGAAGTAGTATAACAGTCAGGAGGGCCGCATCCGTCGCATTTGTAAAAGGCTGCATCCGCATAGCCGACCTTTATCGTGATGCCTCGTCTCAGCTCTTCGCTATGCGCACTGGTCCAAACACCTGTGATTGCTTGAGTGAGTGTGGTTTTTCCATGATCTACATGTCCGCTAGTACCGATGTTTACCACAGGCTGGCTAGGTATCGCTCGCTTGGGCGACTCTTCAGACCCAGCTTGCAGCTTTTCTGCTTGCGCTGTGACCGTTTTAGACATATTTGGGAAGTAAAGCAGGCCCAGTTTAAAATATAAGCCCTTCCACGCCCAAGTAAATCGCGCGCAAAAGATTATGGGCTAGACCATCACAGCATTTAGCTGATAGATCTCTTCAGTTATCGTATTTCCTCTGACGAGCTTTCGCTTCTTTTTTCCCTCGGACGCTCCCTTTCTGAATCCAACGCCTCTGGTCAAAAGAACATATTTCTTTACTCCTCCCGAGACATCAGGCCTCATTGGGAATCCAGCCTTGTCACTTCCACCCGTTATTTTGAACCTCCCTGGGAGACCCACCAAAGATCCGTCGACATCCTCTCCAATCTTCAGTCCGAGTAGAGACTGTGCCTGAGGATCTTTCACTTCTACAGATTGAGCTTTACGCGTTTTTGGATCTGAAACAACTATTTTGAAGGTAGCCAAGAAAAAAATACCGCGCTTTCTAATTATCGAAGATTAATTCCGTCACTTGGGGGCTGAGTCTAATAAGGGTTGATTTGCGATAAATCAGTAAGCGTATAGCGGGACACTCTTCCTTCGAACTTCTACAATTTCCTTAAGCAGCTCGAGATCGTCCGAACTGAGATTAGATAGATATTTTTCATTGAATGTCTTTACTTCAGAATCATTTGGAAGAGTATAGAATATCTCACCTTCATTGATCTGCCTACCTATAGTTGGTCCAACAACCGAAACTGCAGCTTGTCTTCCCTTTGCCAGTTCCGGAACAGATTTTCCTTCCTCCTGAATTTGGTGAATCGTTCCTATTGTCTTTCCATCAGAATTCATAACCGTAGCTTTCTGACGCAGTCTTCCTTTCAGGACTTCTACTCCAAATACCGCAGGATCGTTTCTTCTGAATACGAATCCCTTAAGGAACTGAAACTTGCCTAGTGGGGTTAATGAAGCAAGGCCACTTCTTTGCTCTGATGCTTGTTCCTCAATTATCCAGTTCAGATAGTTGTCAATCAGTGAATAGATGATCTGATCTTCGAACACTTTCGTGTTACTGTCGAAAGCTTCTTGCTGAGCATCTGGTAGGAGTTTTACTCCAAAGGCTAATAGTACGCCGTGGTACTTGTCAACTTTCTTGACTGCAGATGCTTCAACTACATCCCTTCTCGTAACCGGGCCGATATCTGCCCGTCTAATCGGAATCTGCCTTCTTTTCAACATCTCTACAATTGCTTCAAGCGAGCCCAGAGCATCTGTCTTGAGTACTATGCCGTTTGTTTCTGATTCGATCATTACTTGTTTGATTTCCGACTCCACTGATGCCTTGGCCGATTCTAAGCTAGCTTCATCCACTGCTAAGATCGGGGAACCTGCCAAGACTCCCTCAAGATCAGGGGTCACGATTTTTACTCCGGCAGCCGCTGAGATCGCCTCTACTGACACAAATTTGTCTCTGGGGTCTCGCATTTCATCAAGCGGTTTGGGCAGAAAGATGGCTTTGATCCTTGTTACGATTGCCCCTTCTTTCTTTCCTAAAACTACAGAATCTCCAGTCCGTAGTTTCCCTTCCAACAGTATAACATTCGCAGTCTCTCCCAGTCCGGCCTCTTGCTTTACTTCGAGAACCAATCCACGTGCGGATGCGTTTTCGGAAATGGTTAGCCGCTTCTGCAAGTAGACTTGTGTTAATCCTATCAAAACTGCTATGAGCTCAGGGATCCCCTCGCCTGTTCTTGCGCTTACAGGGACAATTGCGATTTCCTTTGTGAAATCTTTGACTCTATAGAGTGCTTCTGAATTGAAACCCAGTCTAGAAAGCGCACCGACAACGGTATAGAGTTTTTCATCTAAAGCATCTTGAACTGGTTTCTGCTGGATTTTTAGGGATTGGGTAATAAATTGGGACGCCCCTTTCTTCCAACCAGAAATTGCGTCGATTTTGTTTAGGGCGACGACGAAAGGAACCTTTCGGGCTTTTAGAATTTCGAGACTTTCATAAGTTTGGACCTCTAATCCCCTTTGAACGTCCACAACGAGAATGGAGATATCTGCAGCTGATCCGCCTCGGGATCTGAGATTAGTGAAAATTTCATGCCCGGGTGTGTCTATCACAAGCAAACCGGGTACTTTGATCTCCCCTCCACCCAGAGATTTAAGAAGGGGACCGCAAATTTTCTTTAGAGTTTCAGCTGGAAAGAAACTGGCTCCAATGTGTTGGGTGATCCCGCCTACTTCCCTTGCCTGAACAGCAGTGCCGCGAATCTTGTCAAGGAGGCTAGTTTTCCCGCTATCAACGTGTCCTAACACAACAACGACGGGTTGACGGATGTCTGCCTTGGATTCTGGGTTTGACATATGGTCTTTGTCCTTCCTTCTTTGCTTGCAACGGGCAACAGATAGTTGTCAGCACTACTTTGATTTACAATCGGAAAAACATAGCTATGAAGAAGTAAATGCGGACTCTAACGAAGTCAGTCCAACGATGGAAATAGAATCTTCGATTCTCTTTCGAAGCTTTCTTGCGAATCCGAGGCGTGGATCACATTGTCCGTGTATCCGAGGGC
>JARCRS010000210.1 GCA_029850555.1 archaeon
GGCAGTATCAGGATGTTTACCAAGGCCGAGTTCGTCAGCGCCAACGCCTCCTCGTCCCATTGAAACCATAATTGGATGTAGTTGGCAAAGAGAATAGGTGCATAACAAGCCGCTTGATATTGAGGATTCGTTTATTGTCTTGCCGTATAGTGCTCCTTTACCTTTTTTCTTTTCCTCGACTTTTAGACAATCGTCAAATTCGAACTTGTCTCCACGTGTCCAGAATGGACACTCGCCTCTGATCTCCATTACTTCCCCTAGTATCTTGTAGGTTTTCCTCTTGTTTTCGCCTTCAGGAGCCGTGCCGACCTTCTTGTATTCCTCTATGGGAACTTTGTCTTCTGTCATTTCAAATCTTCCTTCTTCAAGACCTTGCCACAGCCAACGCTTCCGGGTCGGGAAGTGAATAACCAAGGATCCTTTTCTGATCCTATACTGATTTTCTCTTTATCTCCATCTACTTCTTCTCTTCGCACTCTAAATATAACTCGGCCGTACTCCGTATATGGTTTTCCAGGCGCAGGACAACTCAACCAGCAGTCGCCATCTTCATCCATATTTGCAACAGCAGTATTGTTTCCCTTCATCCAAGCAAATCTCGTTGAGAATGACCTAAGTGCCAAAGTGCATATTGGATCACTAAGTTCAAAGTTTGGGCTCAAATCATCAAAAACTATCTTGTCTCCGACTTTATACAACGGACAACCAGATTTGATACTCTCCACCTCGAAGGTAGTACGAAACAACTGTGTCATGAAACCAATTCGACGATGTCCTTTGAAACAATTTAATGTTTGGGGTCTTGAAGCGAGAAGGGTTTTGTTTCTATGTAACACAAACATGATTCTAAAACTCTTTCAAAACAGGTTGTTATATTCTTCTATTGTAATTGCGGGGAATGCTTCGACTGACTTGACATATGGTAGAAAAATTGCAACAAACTTCGATACCGTTGCGGCGTCTTTGGCCTCTACAATTTCAACAGAGGAACCGTTCGGCATAACGTATTCTTGCACTCTTTTTAGACCCTCTGGAATCTTGAAATGACCTGCTTTTTCCTTCTTTGAAACTTCCTCAACCTTTTCTGGATTCGGTTTCCAAAATATTAGGAAAATCAACGATTTAAAACCCTGAAATTTACGGAGTAAATCTGAATCATAAGTGTTTTCCGCTTGCATCTACAAAGCAGAAATTAGTAGCCGCTACTAAATTTCTACATCAGGTAAAGCTCTCTGGTCATCATAAAATGAACAAAGAAGGAAAACCGCGACTCTCGTCGCTAGATGATGCATGAACGCTTCTAGGGCGCTAATGCTGCTGCTTGCTGTACAGGAGCTACAACGGCACATCCGGCTCGCTTGAGTACCTGTACCATCTTTCGCAATCTGTTTGACTCCCTCTTGCTGTGAAGTTTTTTCATCAGTTCCTCCTGCTGATCGAAAGGCTCGTTTTTCAAAAGCATGTGCCAACGCTATAAATTCTAAAAGTCGATTGTTTCAAGGTAAAATCGCAGCTGCATCCTATCTGACTCGTCAAGCTTCCCCTTCTCTGCTTTCAGGAGGTTCTCCTTCCTGTCGAGGCTGTAATGGTTCTGCGTTGACTCGGTTATCTGTTTCATAGATCTCCCCTCGACCAGTTGTCCTAAAATCTCTCTCCCAGCCTTGCAGAGTATGTCGGAGTAGACAGATGACAGGGCGATTCCCTTTCTGTCAAGTATCTTGTGCACCCTGTTCACGAAATCAGTTCTTGACCTGACGAACTCTTCTCTAGTCCTAGAAGGCTCTCTGTGCTTCTTTGTATCCTCGTCTGGAACGTAGCAGGGCTTTATCTGGCCGTTCTTCAATAGAGTCGCGAGCCACTCGCTGTCTATAGCATCCGTCTTCCTTCCCGGTATTGCTTTGACTTGCTCAGGATTCGCAAGGATGACATTGATTCCTGCAGATGTTAGAGCGTCGTATATTGGAATCCAGAGCACGCCTGTAGCTTCAATCACGACATCCTTGCAGTTGTTCTCCCTGAGCCAGTCAATCACCTGCTGGTATCCGTCTAGGAAGATCTGGAACTTCCTAGTAGTCTTTTCTTTCTTTCCACGGGTGACTATCGTCCCGATTTCCATTTCCTTGTGGATGTCGAGTCCGCAGTACGGTTTCTTCTCTTCGCCCATTTCTAATTCATTCTGTCAAGCTTGAGGTTGCTGTTGCTGCTGCCGAAAGATATCTCCCGTGCTAGTGACGTGCTCCCATTCGAGATCGAGTCTCAAACATGTACCGCCGAGGAGATACGAGTCATCCTTCTTCACGGGCTTTGGAATCTCTTGGAGAAACCGATCTCGCTTCCGACAGTGGCACCAACAACTTCAGCTCAGCGCATGCCTCAAATCATTCTCATGTTTTAAGGCTGAATGCTTGTCCTACTTGACGAGATGACCAAACAGTGAAAGCCTTGGCTATGCAGAGAAGGCGTTCATGGGAGGAGTAGAATCATTTGAATTGAAGTTAGAAGCAGATATCTTCTATCCTTCAAAGGATTTTGTCGAGCAAAGCAATATCCAAGCTTTCATCAAAAGAATTGGCGTCTCAGAATATTCTGAACTATACCGCAGGTCGATTCAAGACCCGGCCTGGTTTTGGTCGACTTTTGAGAAAGACGCTGGATTCGTATGGTTCAGTCCATACTCAAAAGTAATCGACGATTCAGGCGGTTTGGAATGGACCACGTGGTTCGTAGATGGAAAATTCAACATTGCTTACAATTGCCTCGAACGACAGATTGCAAAATACGGTCCCGATAAAATTGCATACATCTGTGAAGATGAAGATGGAGAAAAGGAGACAGTAACATATGGCCAATTGAATTTTGCTTCAAACAAAATTGCAAATTGTCTCCGTGGATTTGGGATCTCCAAAGGTGATGTCGTATGTCTTTTCATGTCTAATACTTGGAGAACAATCGCTATAATGCTTGCATGTGCAAAGCTCGGCGCAATACACTGTGCAATTTTTTCTGGCCTAGGAACAGCTGCGTTAAGATCTAGAATTGAGAATGTGGATCCTAAGGTCATCGTAGCTACCCATTCGTATTATAGACGAGGAAAAATTAATTCTCCGCCCGATGAACTTGAGAAAGCTATTTCTGAGCCGAACAATATCAAGGCGATTTTGATTGATTCGGATTCGAGAATTGGAGGATCTTTACCCATTAAGACTAAGATGCATGGTATTGAAGTCTTCTATCTACAAGATATGCTCTACAAAGAATCAGATACGTTTGATTGTGAACACACCTCTTCGGAAGATCCCTTGTTCATTTTACATACATCCGGAACAACTGGCACACCAAAAGCGATAGTCCACGTTCATGCAGGATTCGCGGTAGTGTCGGCACAACAGACCGTGCATCCACTTGACATGAAAGCTAATGACATCTTGTTCTGGCCTACTGACATTGGTTGGATATCAGCACACATTTGGACTATCTATGGACTTTTATTGTGCGGGGGTAGCGCAGTCCTATATGATGGCGCACTGGACTATCCTAGGGCAAATCGATTCCTGAATGTCCTCTCTAAAAATCGCGCGACAATCATTGGCATGTCACCAACACTAATAAGACAAGTTCGACAGTCAACTAGGAATGTTATCTCTGACTATGATTTTTCTATGGTCAAAATCATTGCCCTAACTGGAGAGCCAGTTGATAAAACCAGCTGGTCGTGGCTTCACACTACAATTGGTCACGGACACGCGGCAATTTTCAACAACTCAGGAGGCACGGAGGTTGGCGGAGCGATTTTGGGCGCTTCTCCAAATTTGCCAATGAAAATTGCAAGTGTCGGACTCCCTCAATTAGGTTTTGCAGCTGACGTCGTTGATGATGACGGAAATCATGTGGAAATGGAGCCTGGATATCTAGTCATGAGAAAGCCATGGCCAAGTATGACACGAGCATTTTGGAAAAACCCCAAAGGTTACTTGGACACTTATTGGAGTCGCTTTCAAGGAGTATGGTATCATAGTGATTGGGCTTTGATCGACAAAGATGGATTCTGGTTTATTCTGGGCCGGATTGATGATGTGATCAAAGTCGCCGGTCACCGTATCGGAGCCACAGAAATTGAGGACGTCTTATTGTCCCATCCTGCTGTTTTAGAGGCCGCCGTTGTTGCAGTACCTCACGAAATTCGGGGACAGTCTATCATTGCATATATTATTCCGAAAGAGAGTTACACATCTGACAATGTTGAGCTACTCAGACAGACATTGAGAGAGTACGTATCTCAAGAACTTGGTAAAATTGCTAGGCCAGAAGTTAGGATAGTCAAGGAAATCCCGAAAACTCCAACGGGAAAGATTTTGAGAAGAGTGCTTAGGGATGTGCAAAATTTCGAATAATTCCTAGTAGAGTCAAGGAAATTGATTCTTTGAATCACCGCTAAGGTTTAACTATCTGTCTCAGCTCGTTCGAAGAGTGAAATGAGCAAGCTCCTGCGACCTTCCAATCAAAGGGGAATTCGCGACTGGATATTCTTGGGTCTGACTGTTACGATGCCGGCACTGGCATTGTATAGAATCATAAAGTCCTCTTCTCCGCCTCCACCGAATGCTCCTGGTAGTCCACCGGCAGTCGGGCCATCAGGAGATCAGCCACCAGAATCTAGGACGACTGGACTAATCGGACAAAAGCCTCCAATTCGAGTGGGCGCTATTGAAATAGCTCTTGTTGCAATGTGCACTGCAATTTATACCGCCTTGGGAATATTTGCGGCCGGTTTCACCGTCGTACCTGGCGTAACAGCATTTTACACCCCAGATGCATTCATAATTCCAGCTTCGATTTGGTTTGGAGTTTGGGGATCGCTTGGCGCATATTTCGGTTCGATTCTATTTTCGCCATACTACGGCTATGGATATCAGATTGGTGCTGCTTTTGGGATTCCTGACATGCTTTCAGGCGTGGTCGCTGGTCTTGCCTTAAGACGATTGAATATTGATTTTAGTTTACGCGACAAGCGGTCATTAGCTTTGTTCGCTGTTTTTGCCGTGTTTCTTGGGCCAATAGTTGAAGCGTTGACAGGAGAAATTATTTACGTAGCTATAGGTTTTCAGACTCTATCGTTTGCATACACAATTGGAATCGCTGTTTGGCTTTTCGGCGATTTTACAGCAGTTGGAGTTATTGGTGTTATACTGATGCGCGTGTTGTCAAAGTATGTCCAACGGACGCCTCTCTATCACAGAGGTTATGTTAGAAGGTAAAAGGGTAATTAAGAGCTAGAGTGCCACAGTATCCTAGTTTGCCAAGCTTTTCCTTTTATCATCAGCGAGACACGTATTTCCAACATCTCACGCCGCTTACAAGGATAGTTATAATCTTCGCACTGATGACTCTCTCGATTTTGGTAAATGACGTAAGAGCAAATCTAGTTGTTTTTGGTGCCACAATTGCCCTATACGCTACATCTAGAGTCGAAAAAAGGAACGTGATGCCTTTTGTGCGTATAGGAGCGCTTCTTTCAGTAATATTCTCTCTCCAATGGTTTATATTTGCACAGGCAACGGGATCAATTCTTTTCATAATCGGCCCCTTGCACATTACTATCAGCTCGCTTGAAGGAGTCATTTCAAACATTTTCAGAATTTTTGTCCTTATACTTTCTTCGATTATCTTGATGAGCACTACCTCCGAGCGCGAGCTAGTGGAAGGGTTTCGCAAGGTGAAAGTCCCCTACGTTGTTACCTTCATCTTTATGCTGGCGCTTAGATTTCTCCCAACACTTGTTGGGGACCTCGATACGATAAAAGAAGCTCAAATGGCACGCGGAACTGAGTATGAGAAAGGATCTATACTGGAAAGAGGAAAAAAACTAGTTAGCGCCCTAATTCCCCTTCTTGTAATTTCGTTTCGGAGAGTTGAGATTGTAAGCAATGCTCTTGAGGCAAGAGCCTTTCAAGTGGGCGGATTTAAAGGAACACCGAGAACTTTCTACAAACAACGTGATATTCCAAAAAAAGAGGTGGTTATAATTTCTGTTTGTATTGCAATTGTGGTAATCATTATTGTTGCTGTCCTGTTCTATGGCCTGTTTAGTGCTCAAAGGTTAACAGCGGGATAAGTGTTGATATGAAGACCGTAGAAATCGAAAATCTTTGGTTCAAGTACACATCTAGCAAAGATTGGATCCTAAAATCCATCAATCTCTCCATTGAAGCTGGAGAATTCGTAGCTATCACGGGAGCAACGGGCGCCGGAAAGAGTACACTTTGTTTTACACTGAATGGGATCATTCCACATAATCTTACCGGAGACTTTAGAGGGATCGTGAAAGTGCTTGGAGTTGACACTCTTAGCACTAAAGTTTCTGACTTGGCCAAACAGATTGGAATGACGTTCCAAGATCCTGAGAGTCAGCTTTTCGGTTTAACCGTTGAAGAGGAAGTGGCATTTGGGCTCGAAAATTTTGGTATCGCTCCAGATGAAATGGAAAAGAGAATCACTTGGGCTTTGGATGTAGTCAGAATGCTGGACTTGCGAGAGAAATCGCCCTACGAGCTCTCAGGTGGTCAAAAACAAAGAGTAGCAATTGCGAGTTCACTTGCTTTACATCCAAAGATTCTCGTGATGGACGAACCGACATCAGAACTCGATCCTATTGGAAAGAGCGAAGTTTTCTCAGTAATCGAGAGATTACAAGATGAGTTTGATATGTCGATAGTTCTAATTGAACACGAGACAGAGGAAATAGCAAAGTTTGCGGATAGGATGATACTAATGCGCGATGGTACGATTGCGATAGATGCTCCTCCTGCAGAATATTTTGATCAGTTGCCGATTTTAGAATCCTGTGGCATCAAGATACCACAAATTATTGAATTTGCTCATGTTTTGAGAGCTAGAGGATTGTGGCCTGATTCTATTCCTACTGTTTTCAGCGATGCTCTAAATCAAAGTAGAGCAATATTCAGCAGTGTTCCAAGAAGTAACTTTTCCTTCCTGGAAAAAGTGTCGTCTTCATCGTCAGATATTCGAAATGATACTTCGCAAGATAACACCAATGATGCATTAATTGAAGTAAGGAATCTTGTGCATAGATATCCTGATGGAACACTTGCACTGAACGGGATTAATCTTACCATTAGACGGGGAGAATATGTTGGCATTATTGGGCAAAATGGCTCAGGCAAGACTACTCTTGCGAAGCACCTTAATGGCCTTTTGAAACCGACTACAGGCACTGTAATGGTTGATGGAATCAATACTACAAAATGCACAGTTGCAGAATTGTCGAGAAAGGTGGGATACGCCTTTCAGAACCCTGATCATCAGATATTCTTGGATACCGTTGAAAATGAGATTCTTTATGGCCCGCGCAATCTGGGCTTCAGTGAAGATAGAATGCGGGATGTTCTGGATAATTCGCTTCGTCTTTTGAAACTCGAGCATCTGAAAACCGAGCATCCTCTTTTTATGTCAAGGGGAGAAAGAAAGGCTATCTCCGTTGCGTCTGTTCTAGCCATGGATCCAGAGGTAGTAATCTTGGATGAACCCACAACCGGACAGGACTGGAAAAACAGTCTGAATATTCTTGATGTGCTAGACGAGCTCAATCGGAGAGGCAAAACAGTCATCCTTGTCACCCATGATATGCGACTTGTCGCGGAAAACACTAAACGGACTATTGTAATGAGACAGGGGCGAGTTCTCCTTGATCTCCCAACAAGGGCGGCATTCTCAAAACCAGAGATATTGGAAACATCTTTTATCAAACCTCCGCAAATCACTCAACTGGCTCAGAATTTATTCTCGGCTACTGTTTTGAGCACGCAGGAACTTTGTGACAGATTGATGCAAAGCAATAAGGTTGTATTCAATCAGAAGAATTAGTTTTTGAAGCAGTTGCAATTTGAATAACGAATGTAAATGCCATTATATCTCCCCTCAGGGAAGAAATATGCCGTCTGCCTAACTTTCGATTTCGATGCCATTTCCCTTTGGATTGGGACGTTCAGATCAACATCTCCTTCTTACATTTCAAGAGGAGAGTATGGTGCCAAGTGCGGCGTTCCAAGGATACTAGAACTTTTAGAGAAGCATCGTATTGTCACAACGTTCTTCATACCGGGTCATACAATAGAGACATACCCAGAAGTCTGTGATGAGATTAGAAAACATGGCCATGAGATAGCGTGCCATAACTACTGCCATGAAAATCCTTTGGAATTAAATTACCAAGAAGAAAATCGCGTGATCAGAAAAGGGATTAGAGCAATAGAGTGGCTAACTGGCAAGGAACCAATCGGATACCGCTCGCCTGCATGGGATGTCGGACCGAATACTATCAAGATTTTAGAAAACAATGGTTTCCAATACGATAGCAGTTTGATGGGCGATGACAAGCCCTATAGATGTAGGACTGGAGATAAAGCATCATTGCATCGAAAGTATCTATTTGGTAAACATTCAAAGATACTTGAGCTGCCTGTAACCTGGAGTCTTGATGATTTTTGGCGTTTTGAAATGGTCTTGGCATCGCCTCCAACTATGGGTGTAAACACTCCCAAACAGGTGTTTGAAATGTGGTCCTCCGAATTTGAGTTCCAGTACAATAACGTTCCAGGAGGTCTCTTCAATAGTGTGTGCCACCCGCAGGTTTCGGGGAGAGGGCACAGGCTGATTTTTTTGGATAATCTTATCCAATTCATGAAAGGATACAAAGGTGTATGGTTTGCTCGATGTGCGGATGTGCTTTCATGCTGGCGAGATTAGTAGCAGTTTGTCTATCATGAATTTCAGACATAGTTCTCTATCGAAACATGGGTACATTTGAATATCAAAGTGGGACACTAAATACTTAACTATATTCTGGGCTGTGCGAATCTGCAATGTCTGAATTACCTGATAAGATGGATGAAGCTCTTAGGAACTATTACAGCCTCTTTGCAGTCACTGTTGCGGGCTTGTACAAAGTCATGAAGCGAGATTTGGGGGAGGAAGGAGTAGAGGTCATGTCGAGAGCGTTAAGAGAAATCGGGGCTCATTGGGGAGAAATGTTCCCAGAGTACTATACAATTAAGGGCAAAGGTGCCAAAAGTTTTGCAGATTCATTTCTAGGAAACATTTTGTACTACGGCTTTAAAGCAGAGATTTTGCCGGATGCGAGCGAAAAGAATGCTGTGGTGAGAATAGGTTTCTGCCCTTTGCATGACATTTGCAAAGACTACTATCCAGATATGTGTTGCAATACAAATGAGCCGAACTTCGACGTTGGGACCTCTGGCTGGGTGAACCCAAAGCTAAAGTTGAAAATAAAGGAGAAAATACCAAATGGCGACCCTTATTGCGACTATGAATTCTATCTTGAGGATTAGCAAGAGCACCGCTTCAAGACATGGATGCTGTAGTTTACGTTCTGTTAATCAGCGGGAATTTCGTGAGTATCTCACATCCTCTTTTTGTGACAAGAAGGTTCTCTTCTAGTCTTATTCCTCCTAGACCCTTTAGGTAAGTTCCTGGTTCCACAGCAAGTACCATTCCCTCTTCAATTGTATCTTTAGAATCTCTTGAAATCCATGGGGATTCCCAGACCGAAGTTCCAAGGCCATGCCCGGTAGGGTGGTTAAAGTCAGGAAGACCGGCATTGCTAATTATCTTACGCGCAGCGAGGTCTGGTGCTGAGCAGGCTGCTCCAGGATATATTTCACGAAGGCAGGCCTCCAGAGATTCCTTGACATCTTGTACTGTCTTCCGAAGTCTTGAAGAAGTTTTGACCTCAACAGTTCGAGTAAATTCCTCGTTGTAGCAGTTTTTTGTGGCACCAAGATCGATCATTACAACGTCATCTTTCCTGATACTTCTATTCGAGAGAATTTCTTGCATCACACCGCCATTTTCTCCTGAGCTTGCTATAGTTGAAAAAGAGAATGTGTCTGCTCCGTTTTTTCGCATTGTAAATTCGGCCTCGGCCGCTATGTCAAACTCACGCACGCCAACTCGAGTAGTATTAACGGCAGATTGCATCATTTTTCTTGCAATTTCAGCAGCTGCTCTAATCTGTTTAATCTCCAGCTTGCTTTTGATCTTACGGGATTGCTCTAACACTGTCGGTTCACTTGAGATCTCTCCTGATCTAAAAGAGTTTTTGATTAGCTCGAATAGTTGGACAGGTCCCTCCCTACTAGTTTGTACTTTCATAATGCTTGTTTCAAGTTTTGCAATAAAATTGGAGAATTCATCTCGGTAGTGAACAGCTTCAATCCACTTTACTCTCTCCAAATAAAAATCGTAGTAAAATGGATTACAAAACACATGCGGAAGTTCTTCTTCTCGTTTCAAGACTAGATATTCTCCGAAGCTTGATTCATACATTGTTCTGGTCTGGTATGGTCCTGGGCCGATCAGATAATGAAAATTTGGAGGATCGCAGACTATCAGTAGATCAACTTTATCGTCTTCCATTTTGGATCTCACTTTGGAAATGTTCTCTTTCCAAAGAGCTGAAAGTGTGTTTCCTGAAGTCATCTTCGATTTAGGGCGAGATGTGAATCGATATAAATAATGCTACCCATTCTATCATAATGGTATCGAGCTGGTTACTCCAAAATTAAGTCATGGCAAACAACGATATGTGCATATTTGACTTTGCAGCCAATGATGTTCGCTTGTGGATGCCTCTATTGGAAGTTGACGGAGGTTCGGATAAATCAATTATCGAAGCCCATTGCTGTGGTGGTAAGCTGACACACAGAAACAAATATGCCAACAAGCCATGCTGTTTCTATCTCATTGAAAAAGCAAAATGGTCTGGACTACTCTTATGTCAGCACATATGAGGAAATTGAAGTCTCACTCATATCTCCCTCAAAAGTACCTCTGCGAAATGAGGTTGGAAACATCGATGACCTAGCTTCATCAATTAGGCAAAATGGTCTAATTGAACCAATCGTTGTTCGACCGTTACATGATCGATTCGAAATCGTCGCTGGGAACAGACGATTTTTCGCATGTAAGAAACTCAATTTCAGGAGAATCCCTGCAGTTGTGCAAGAGCTTTCTGATAATCAAGCGTATGAAGCTGCCTTAATTGAAAACATCCAGCGGAAAACACTCGATCCGCTGGAAGAAGCAGAATGTTTTCAGAGATATTGCAAAGAATTCGGATGGGGAAGCGAGTCTGAGCTTGCTTTAAGAATAGGCAAATCACAGGAATACGTCTCTCATCGGATTAGATTATTGAGTCTTCCTGAAAGTGCAAAGATAGCTTTGAAAACGAATTTGGTCTCACAGGCAGTTGCCGAGGAAGTTGCGTGGATATCTGATCCGAGTGATCAAAATGAGTTACTGAATATAGCCGTAGATCATAAGCTAAACCGTCAACAAGCAAGACAAGTAGCACGACAAATCAAGAATTTAGAAAACCAAGATGATGAATCTACATGGCTTCCAAATAGCCGCATGAAATTACGACCAGATGAAGACGCAGTCATCATCAGTCGTGCGATCCTCTCGATCAGGGTTTCAATGGTGAGACTGGACTCATTAATT
>JARCRS010000211.1 GCA_029850555.1 archaeon
TTCGGAACTGAAATTGGTTTTTCCTGCGACTTTTCATCTTGCGGAAAGTAGAGAGAAGTAAAAAGTTCCGGAAGGCATACAATCTGAGCTCCCCTCTGCGCGGCATCTCGAATCATTCTAAGAGCCTTGTCGAGATTTTCCGCTTTGTTCTCGCGCATTGCCATCTGGACGAGACCTATGCTGACCTGATCTGAAGGCCTGCTCGTCAATTAGTTATCTCTCATTGTTCTTTTGAGTCTCAATACTTAACGTTAGTTCCTTCAGTTAGAACTCCCGAGCAATACAATCATTGTTCTAATCAAGAGAACAGTCATTCGTTTCCCTAGTTTCAAATAATTGCTGTACCAGTACATCCATCGCACAAGAGCGGAAGCAAAAAAGATGGCTAAATTAAAACAAATTAAACCTGGAAAGCGAGAAATTCTAGTATCATTACTGATATTTGGAGGAGTCACTATTCTCGTTGTATTTTCTTCTTTTCCCGGATTGACTATGAGTTCTCAACAGGCCGGCGCAACTCCCCCCATGGCGGCATCGTCGGGATTGTTCGGTTCGAGCGAAAATGTCCAAAGTGCGACTACCGCACAGTATGCGATTCCTTCTTCTGGTAGGGTCGTAAACACATCAGAAGCTCTTGTGGGAGAGCTGAAACACGGTTCTTTCGAGCCTGTAACGGGTCAGATAATTTCTAATCTGACCTCTATTGGAGGATACGTTGTCTCAAGTAATCTGATGTATAACGGAACAACGTGGCTCGGCCTATACTCAGTAAATGTACCCACACAGAGTGCCACGCAATTTCTCTTTCAGGTCACTAATATTGTCAATGAAAATGGCAAAACCACAAGCGTCCAAATCGAAACAGAGGATGTCACAAATCAAACAGGCGGTAATCAAAGCAAAGTTCCATATTCCCTATTCGCACTAACATTGCAAGAAGAGGCAAATTCTACCTCAATCACGACAAAAAATCAATTTTCAGGAATTCTTGGCAGCATCGGAGCGATTCTCGGAGTCGTACTCGGCGATGCCGCCTACGTTGTTCTGATAGCCCTGCCGATTTACTTATTGATTCTTGGAGGGGTCCTTCTATCTGGGCGTGTGCTTTACCCCATGTTCCTAAAAGTATCAAAGACCTCACAGGGAAAGAAGCAAAATCAACCGATTAACTAGATTCATTCCATAGGCCTGATCAATTTTCAGCAACTCACAAATAAAGCCAAACTCGAAAGGGAGGCCATGTCAGAAACTAAGGGTACTGTCCCATTGCATGTTCCGCCCGAGATTTGGAAACCCCTCATGGAGATCCGTCTTCAGTTGGACGCTCTTTCTCCGGGTGCTCCCACTCCGATAGAGGAAACTCTGCGCGAAATTATCAAACATTACAAACATTGCCCAAGAACTCAAGACGAAATAGATAGCTTTAGAGAAAGGGCTAGGGCCTGGAAGCATAAGACGAACCCAAAGTAAAGCCCAGATCTTCCATTCTCATTCCTTTTCAGTGATGAATTTTCCCGGATTAAGGATATTGTATGGATCCCACAGTTTTTTAATTTGGAGCATTAGGTCGACAGCCTTTTGCCCGTTTCTTTGTATTAGCTGTTGTCTTGCAAGATGTATCTTTTGGATTCCGATGCCGTGCTCTCCAGTGGCTGACCCGCCCAAGCGCATTGCTTCGTAAATCAACTCATCAAAGGCTTTGTTAGCACTCTCGCGAGATTCTTTAGATTCTGCGTTGAATACGATTGTTGGATGAACATTGCCGTCGCCTGCATGACCTGCCGCCGGAATCTTTAGGTCGTACTTCTTTGCGGTTAATTTGACGAAATCTAAAAAGCTCGCTAGCTTATCCAGAGGTACAACCATGTCTTCATTGAGCACGCCGGACCCAAGAGTCTTGATTCCTAATAGAAGTAGGGCTCTCGAATTATAAAGTCGTTCTTCGTCTTTCTCGTCTTTTCCGATGTAACTATCTTCAGAGCCATTCTCTTTACAAATTTGAATTATTTGAGCGACCATGTCAGTTGGGGCTTCCATCAAAAGAATACCTTCGTGTTCGGGAATCTTGGTGTCGAAGGCTTGATTGACCGCGTTCATTGCCTCTCTACTAATGAATTCAAGAAAATTTGGCTGAACTCCCCGGCTGCGCAAACCTATGATTGATTTCACCGCATCATTCCAGTTCGAGAAAAATACCATGAATTTTTTCACTTGTTCCATTCCATGTGCCCCAGGCCGGGGTGCGATCTTGAGCCACGCATCTGTTATCAAAGCCAGAGTTCCTTCGCTACCGCACAGAAGATGGACCAGGTCGTAGCCAACTCTGTTTTTGGGGAGTGGCTCTCCGAGCTTCATTTCAGTGCCATCTGCCAAAACTACATGCAAAGCCAGGACCCAATCTTTGACAGTGCCATAACGAAACGTTCGCATACCACCTGAATTTTCGGATATAACACCGCCTACTGTACACCAAGGTGTACTTGCGGGATCTGGTGGAAAAAAGAAACCGTGTTTAGCTAGCTCTTCATTAAGATCATCAATAACAAGTCCAGCCTCGCAATGAACGTACCAGTTAGTGGTATCGATCTTAAGAATGCGATTCATTCTCTTCGAGAAGTCGATTACCACACCACCGAAAGTGCTGGTTGCTCCAGTGAGACTTGTGCCTGCCCCTCTAGCCACAACGGGCACTTTTTTCCCATTCAAAACTTTCAGAATTCGCGACACTTGCTCAGAAGAGTCGGGCTGAGCGACAAGAAGTGGTTCTGATTCGAAATCGCCCATATCCTTGCGAAAATCTTCCATCTTCTCAGATTGTGATGTCAAAACATTTGATGGGCCGGCGATATCCTCTATGTCATTCAGCAATTTAAGGCTCGCCGACGAATCCATGCCACTAACTATTTCTGGAGTCTTGGATATAATGTAAAGGGTCTGCTGTACCGGATTCAGCTCAATAATCGAG
>JARCRS010000212.1 GCA_029850555.1 archaeon
TTTTTGAGAATTCTATTCCGAGCCTTCTTGCACTAACCAGCCTTTGAGACCTGCCGAGTTTAACTCTGAAGATGTGGGATAACCGGATTGACTTTTTTCTGGACCTCGTCTTCTTCTCATTGCCGTCGTAATTTCCTCGAGCACCTGAACAGTCCTTGCTCCCACGAGGGCACTGCTCATTTGAGGGCCGCGCCTCCTAATTTGTGAGATAAAATGATATTGCATGTCTCGGATGGTGTTATTTGGTCCAAGAAAATTTCCATCTTTTGAATTTCCATTATCTTTGTTCGTAAGCAAATTGTTTAGGTCAAAGGGAAAGGCTGGAATCTCGACTGATGTATGATCGTAGTCCAGTTGGATCTTTTGATCTAGCGCATTGCAGGTAAGAGTTCCCTTCTCGCATATTATTTTGATAGTCCTTTCCTTAGCGCCATGGTGGATCCAGCTAAGGTAAAGATGAGCAAGTACTCGTTCTGGAAATTCTAGATTGACTATTGCCACTTCCTCACGGTTTTCTTTCCCGTGGACGTAAGAATCTCCGACGGCGTCGACTCGAGTCGGCCACTCGTCTAAAAGATAATTCAAAATATCAACTGGGTGAGGAGCAAGGTCAAAAACGATATCGCGATTCTTTGCAAGGGAGGGTTCATAGGTAGCCCAGTAGAGATTCGCGTAGAACACCTTTCCTAGGCGTCCGCTCCTTAACAATTCCTTCAGGGTTCGAATCGCGTTGTTGAATCTAAAAATATGACCAACTTGGAGTACTAGCCCTTTCTCTTCGGCTAGCCTCGCCATTTTGAATGCCTCTCGCGATGTCGTGGAGATCGGTTTCTCGATCAGGACGTTTTTCCCTTTTTCGAGAGCCTTACATGCGACTTCATAATGGAGTTGATTTGGGAGAGCAATATGCACCGCTTCAATTTCTGGATCGCCTAAGACTTGAAGATAATCAGTAGTGAATTTCGTAGAACTGGACGGAAAAGGCGGCTTTTCGAGATCTTTCCTGATATTATTTAGAGCAAGTTCCGAAGAGTCGACAACGTAGCATAGCTCAGCCTCTCTCGTAGTGTTTTCGATAGCATGATACTCTCTACAAAGCTTTGTTCCCCAATATCCTGCTCCAAATACGGCTAGCTTGACCGCTTGTTCTTGTTCCATTTTTTCTCACGAGCTAATCCTACGAAAGAAGGAAATTATCTCTTCACTAACATAATCGACATCCTCATCTGACAAGAATGGGTGCATTGGTAAACTCAAGCACTCTTTAGCTAGAAGTTCGCTTCTAGGGAACATCCCTTCTTTAAAGCCAAATAAGTTGATGTAAAGAGGCTGGAGGTGAATCGGAATCGGGTAATGAACATTACATTGAATGCCTTTCTCATGAAGATACCCTTTGAGTTCATCGCGGTTCTTGATACGTATCACAAACTGATGGAAGACAGGCTCAACATCTGAGGTCGGACCAGGAGGTAACCCGATCATTGAATTGAGATTGGCGAGTTTTCTGAAGTAAGAATTCGCTATCGATCTTCTTCGTTCATTCCATTCTTTAAGGTGTTTCAGTTGGACCCTGCCAATCGCGGCGTTGACAGTATTCAGTCTAGCTGTATATCCCAAAATATCATGCTCGTATTGTGAAGTTCTACCGGAATCACGGATCTTTGATACTTGTTTTGCTATTGACTCATCATTGGTCGTTACCATGCCACCGTCGCCTAGGACGGTCATGTTCTTGCTCGGATAGAACGAAAACGCAGCCGCAATTCCAAGGCTGCCCACGTAGCGCCCCTTAAATCTCGCGCCATGAGCTTGACACGCGTCTTCAACTATGGGAACGTGGTACCTGTCCCCCAGGTCTTGCAAAGAATCATAATCTACAGGTTGGCCATAAATGTGAACGGGCAGGATCCCCTTTGCGCCTTTCTCCAAGTGGAATTTGACTTGACTCGTATCCAAAGAGTAATCAGTTTCTGAAATGTCAGCAAAGACAGGCTGCCCGCCTGCATGCATAATCGAATTTGCAGAGGCAATGAAAGACCAGGTAGTTGTTACAACCTTTTGCCCTTGAACTCTCAGAGCCATGAAGATAAAGTCGAGTGCGGCTGTGCCAGAACTTAGAGCGACGGCGTATTTTGCACCTATAAATCGAGCAAATTCTTCTTCGAACTTGGCAACGTTTTCTCCGCCAACAAACTTGTCATTTCTTAAGGCGTCAATTGCGGCTTCTTCCATATCAGGGAGAAGTATTGGCTTCGCTTGGGAAATTGAAGACCTAGTTGTTCGTCCTAGTTTGTCTTCTAGTTTCACAATTGTCTCCATATCGCCATCTTCTTTTCCATATGCAAAAATAGGATTCTGAATCCATATATGGGATACAGAGCCCTGTTATATGCGTTATCTAGGTATGAATATAGTCAGGTATCGAGGCATCCACCTTCGTCATCGAATTTGCAATCTCATCATGCTTATTGAGATGCAACAGGACTGGGGCGCGACATTTCCTATTTTAGCACTCGAGCCGCTATTGTTTCCTTTAAAAGCTAGGGCATCTCAAGTAAATACGAAGATAGAAAATGCGCTTGAGATTGCTTATTTCAATTGCACTTAAATAATGCTCTGGAAAAATATTTAGAAAAAAGATCTTTCCTCTATCTGTATTGCAACTTTTGGACAAAATTGAAAGTTCCACGAATTAACTGGCCCCCTTTTGCCAAAACAAATGTCCGAAGTATTTCGCAAAATCCTCTAACTCAGCCGTTGATTTCCTGCAAGACTATTGATGAGCATTTTCGGGTAAAATTTTCTGTGAAAGAATTCAATTAAAGCAACGATAAGAGTCCACTACGCTCGTTTTGAACCGATTTTTACTAAACCCTCCGGTATACGACATTTTTGTCGTTCGCTACGAGCCTGGTTATGAGTGTCGGATTCTATTTTCCGGATACCGAATCCCAATCTCTATCCTGAATGCGGACGAATTAACTCTCGTACTAACCTAAAGATATTCGCTCTAAGTTGGGAACTACAGGCGGTCACTTTCGACGCGGTAGCATCAGTCTTATCGCCACCGTTATTCTCCTTGTTTCCCTCGCGTTCCTAGCCTTGAGTTTTAATCCGTTGATTAGTAGTCAGGCAGATAAGATAGTACCCAGTCTTGGCAGTTCAGAGTCTGCTAGTAATTCATCATCATCTTCGACAACGGCTAGCAACAGCAATACCCCCTTCTGGTATGTCGGCGCTTCTTCAAGCGATCCATCCGAAGAGTCCAATCAAGGCATTAGGTCGTATATTCAAGTGAGAAATCAAACGATTACAAACGGAGTTCTATCGTTTTGGATAAGCGAGGCATTCACCAACAATCTGTGGGCTCAGGTTGGGTACTACATACAAAACAATTCTGGTACTATCGCATTCTACCAAGTTTGGAATTTGACCGACAGATCAGAAATCATGACGAAGACACAGTCGGTGAGTAGTGGAATCCATCTCTTTTCGATTGAGTTAGTATCAGAAAGTAACACATGGAATTTCTCTATGGATGGCAAGTCATTCGGTAGTTTCAATATGCAAACAAATCTATCCAGTAAAAGCTATCCAATGTATGCAATGTCTGAAGAAGGTTATGTTCAAACTCCTTTTTCATTCTATCCGGTGCTCTTTCAATCAGCGATTCAAGTGTTCAAGTCTGATTCTTGGGAGAGCGTGCCTTATGCCAACTCTTTCGGAAATAACTGGGGAATCCAAGGACATGAGCAAAACTCTCTTCTCGGGAATGATGAAATATCCGTAGGACAGGGGAATCCAGTACTTTCAGTTAATTCGATCCTTTGGGCGACGCAATAGGAAAGAAGACGCACCAAATAAAAAGTCGATTAGACTGTAATTGTGGTTTTTATCGTTTCAGAGAATGAAATTTTACGAGATGAATTTCGTAGGCTTTCTCATCTGACTCTGATAGAGTAACTTTGCTCTTGAAAGAGTCACATACAGGACATGAAAAAGTTCTGTGTCTGATTTGTCTTGAGAATTCGGAAGAGTTCAAATCTTCGTACTGATCCAGTATCCTAATTCAAAATCCAGTTTGATAAAAGCATTTTCAAGTTATGAAAACTCCGCACGTAGATTTTCGTTATTCCTTTCCCATCCCTTTCCTATCGGAAGCTAGATGATCTTTGTAACAAAGATCTCTATCATAGACGTGTTCCAAATACTCATCGTAGTCTAGAAAGTCTTCGTTGCAACCCTTGCAATGAATAAGGACGGTTGCGCTATTTCCTGAGATGGATCTGCTGTAGATGCGAACTTGACGACCATTATTGCCGTTATCAGGCATTAGATTATTCCTACTGTCGGAACACTACTTTTTCCTTTTGCATTCTCGCACAATCGAAGCAATGGGATTTCCTCATTGTTCCACGTCTCTACCATCTTCGACTAGGCCCCGATTTCCAAACCATAGGATTAGAAGCAGATAGAAAGATAGGAGCTTGCGCTTGCTTGTTCTGCGATTCTGCGTCATCGTGGTCCTCATCGTCATTAGATTCCAATTCCGCTTTCTTTCTTTTTTATTTTCCTTTTTCCATATAGGAGAAGTAACCGTTGCTGCTTAAGCTTCCAAGATTAAAGCTATTATCAGATTGAAAATCACGCTGAACAAACGGAAAAGAGTCGCCCACGCCCTCATTATTACTTGTATAAGAGCTCCTTCTCCGCCTTGCTCTAAAAAATGGATGCACTCTTTCAGGATGTTTAGGCGGAAAGTAATTCAGCTTGCCCAGTTCCTCCCGCATTATTTTCTGCAATGTTCGACTGACGCTTAAACGCGACAAGTCATTCCTAGCTTCCTTCGCTGCGCAGTCCACAAGGCTAAGGTAGACTTCATCGTCTAGTGAAATAGTCATTCGTTTCATATTGATATCATGAATCCCTTTTGAAAGTAGAGAAAAGAATCTCAAGTACTGATCCAGGATTCTGCTCAGAAATAAAGGAGATACTTTGTCATCCGATACATATCTTGAACCGAGATATCTCAAGAGAGAGTTACGTGAGCTAAAAGAATGTTTTTATTGAAAGAAATGGACTTCCACTCCATACCCAGAGTTCTAGTTTCATCGGACGACAAAAAAGTGAGCGCTTGATAAATTGAATTCCGACGAGTTCTCAAAATTGGTCAGAAATCGTAGATACGCTTGTCCCTACTGTGACACGGTGAAGAAAGCGGATACTGCTCTAAATGACTTCGAGGAAGATGCATACGATGCACATCTTCAAAGGTACCACGGCCTTCAAAAATAGAGTTTGTGGGGGGGGTACTAATTTATTCTTATTTTCTTTTGAGTATTTTAGAAGACCCGCAGCTCTGCCTCAAGTTGTTTTTGCACTTTATGCGTTAACACACGCATTCCTCCTGATCTCACGAGTTTTTGGATTCTATGCTTGTAACACTTATCGCAGATAGAGTAGTGCTCCCGTGCAAGGTACTTATGACAATCCTTGCACAGAATCCCTTGCGAAAGAAACTTTTTCCTCAAGCTTGGACTGTTGCCACTACTACTTTTTGAAGCAGTGGAATGCTTTGTGAGTAACATTTCTTCTTTCTCTCTTTCCTTCTTATTTGAGAAAATGTTCTTCGTCAATTCTTTGTAGTTTGTCTTTGTCTTCATTATTTTTCGTCTATCTCCTTCTTTTTTCCGTTGCGTGAGTGCTCCTTCCCCTAGGTAAACTGTGATTTCAAAAGCTAGCAGGATATTCCATTTTAGATACATAATCTTTGATTTATCGCAAAGATTCGTTGTACTTGTTTTGCTAAACAGAGACCTTAACGTTCATTCATTCTTTTTCCGATTTCTTTCTCGACAGCGCAAATATTCTTGAAAGTCCTTTCCTTACGCCTGCGCGCTTTGACTGATTTATCTCTTGGAAGCGAATCAATTTCTCTTTCGAAAAATTTAAGCTCATACTTCAGTATTCCAAGCTCCTGGATAAGCCCTGTCATGTCTTTGAATTTGATATAGTCAGAATATACTCTTTCATCTTCGCTGCACATTCTTGTACTTCCACGGGCATCATTGGAGTACACTATGGCGGGCTCTTTCTCCTCTTGTTCTTCATCTATTCCTTTCTTCAAATAGACCAAGCCTTTACTTTTCGAGCCCATGAACCGTTCTCAAGTGAAATAGGTACTTTGCTTCAAATGCGCGATCCAAAGTCAGATCGTGTTTTTCGCTTTCTTCTATTTCGAAGAGGTTAGTTTGGATAAACTCACAGAAAACGCAAGAATAGACCCTCATTCGAGCAAGCTTCTCGTGCTTCTTCCTTTGCATATCCTTCGTCGTTAGACTTTTCGACGAGGCTTGAGGTCTTGTGTATCTCATAGCTCTATTCCCGTTTCTATGCCAGTCTGTATTTGAGTTACGTTAGTTCGTTAGTAATATCCCATAGGAATAACCCAAAGGTAAGCAATTTTGGTATTTTCAAGATAGGATGAAATTGCATAATTGATGAAAATGCACTAGTGATGGCCGATATGCGATCGTGGATCCGTACTTGTGTTTATGCGAAATCGTTCCAATTTTTTCGCTTTTTTAATCTTCAACGCACTACGAAAGGCTGATCTATTTCCGGAAGTGTCAGACTTTCTGCTTCATCAAAAGCACGTAAGAATTCCAGGCCCTTCCCCGTCGCGAAATACATCTTGCTATCTCCAAGGAATCGCTCCTCAACAAGCCTCGACTTTAACAATAGATCAACATAATCTAAGACAGAAGCATAGCAGAGGTTGCCTGCATGCATCAAATGAGTTATCCTTACGCCTGGCCTTGATGATGCAACTAGCTCTCGAATGATTTCGATTTGTCCCCGATGCCTTGAGTGCATTTGCTCGAGTTTCGGTTTTGCACATTCAGCTATAATATGATATTTGAGTTCATAATTTACTCAGTTCCTGTTTAGCTTGGATATCTCGTATTCTTCTTCTTGTTGTCGAGGCATCACGATTTCTATTAGACCTCTCTTCTCCAATTTGAGCAGGAATCTTGCGATAGCGCCAATAATCAACAGGAGCTTTGTTTTCTTTTGGCGAACCCGTCTTGTTTGATCATCCGCTAGGTTCTGAGGCTTTGATTTATCTCCGTTCTTTTTCATTTCGTAAGCACGACGATTTTTGCATAGGATAAATCAAAAATTCGAACAAAAACCCCTTGAGTCAATTTCCGGCCACATATCGCACAATTCAACATCTCCCTTCCTTTCTCTCTTTTTTTGATTAGGATTAACTAGCAGGATCTCAGGTCTCAAAAAAAGTAGGTGATACCTGTTACCGACTCGCAGCTGCTACACCCACACGTTCGGATCTAGTCCAGGAAAGACTTTTCCGCGTCTTTGAGGAGAATAAGAAGCGCAAAATCGCAGTTATGGCGAAACTGTCGATTATCTGCCTGTACCCTATGCTTAAGAAAATGGAATACCATGCGAGAGAATAGCCGTCAATGTGTCCTTTTCCACCTCTGTCGAGCGAAATTGCAAGTAGCGAAACGAATAGCTGCACCAATATGAAAAGGGCGAGTATCGAAAGGAAGATTATTCCCTCACCATTTAACATCAAAATGATGCCAGAAATTATCGAGGCAAATGTAGCAAAGGGTAAAATCAAACTTAAAGTTATCGTGGGGTAAATTATACTATGCAAAAGGCCGTATTTTCTCTCGAGATAAACATCTTTGTGTTTAGCCATCGCCTGAAATGCTCCAAGATACCACCTCATTCTTTGCCTGTAAAGACTTCTAAGGTTGGGGGGAACCTCAGTGTAGGCTGTTCCGACAGAGGTGGCTTCCAATTTTCCGCTCCTTGCGAATACTTTGTGAAGTTTGATCGTCAGATCAAAATCCTCGGCTATATTGTCAGGATCATAGGATCCGAGCTTCAGAAAGTCTTCTCGACGGCAAGCACTGAAAGCGCCGGGAAGTACGGCAATCGCTCCAGGCCTAGCAAGACTAGAGCGAAGCAAGTTTTCAGATGTTATGTATTCAAGAGCCTGACACTTGGTTAGCATGCTTGTCCTGTTTAAAGCTTCGACGTTCCCGCAAACAGCATGAATATTTTTGTTACTCATAATAGAAACAATGCGGGCGACAGCATCCCTGTCTAGGCAACTATCGGCGTCCATCATTACGACAATATCTCCCCTTGCAAAAAGTAGCCCATAGTTCATTGCCCTAGCCTTTCCCCCGTTGGGTCTTCTCAAGAGCTTCACAATATTGGGATAGGCATGTGCATAATGTGATACGAGCATTGCAGTCCTATCCTTTGAACCGTCATCGATCACAATAATTTCCTTTCTGTCGTATTCTAGTTCTAGTAGACTTTCGATAGATCGCGATATGACTTTTTCTTCATTGTAAGCCGGGATTAGGATAGATACAAGAGGATGGTAATGGTTCTCAGCATTCATTTCTTCCATCTTCTCATCTTTTGAGTGCGCGATCGCAAGAGGAATCGTGAATGTTGCAAAGAACAATGTAACACTAAAGCCGTAGACCATTATCGAATTTAGCAGGATCATAATCAGTGATCCGCTTAGGAGCCTGTAGATCCCGAGAAAAATTAAAACTACAGTTGGCGAACCCAGCACAATAAAGTAAATCATGGGAATACCTTTGTTGCTCCCTTTACCAGGAAATCTCGACTTGAATCGGCTATTCTTCCTCCAAGCACTGTTTCTGTAGAACAAGAAAAAGTACGCGTCTCCAATTGATGCTGAAAGAACTGAAGCATACAGTGCTATGTTACTCATGAAAAATACGAAAAATCCTAGAACTAGAAGCGAAAGAGCTGCAAACGCATATGTAGCCTTTCGAGTACTTGTAGATTCGGATAGAGTTTCATTTATTTCCAATCTATGTGGAAACCTCTAGCAGCTTCGCGCCTGCAGAAAGAGGGATAGTTTTCCAAGCCAAGACATTGGCTAATCCAAGTTAATCTGTATGCATAACTACTTCTTCCATACCCACCAGAAACTAGCTTCGGCTAATCCGTCGAGTCATTTTGATACGATAAATCATTCAGGGTTTTACAGGAAAAATGGAGAAAATTCACTCCTCGAATACTTCAATCCCGTGGGTTTTCTTTACCATAGGTCCAAATCTGCCTTTGAAAGTCGTCGCCTGTACGTGGCGATCATCAATATAGTGATATTCTAACCCGCGCGGCTTCCCGAATATTATCTCGTGATATCTAAATCCGTGTTCTTTGAGCCAAGTCTCAGTAATCTTCCTGTGTTTTTCGAGTCTCGCTGTAAAAAGGCAGATGTAATCTCCATTTGAGTATTTTGAATTGATCCACTCTTTTGCGCCAGGAATCTCTTTTGCATCCTTCATTTTCCCAGGGAATTCGTTTTCGATGTGTTCGCAAATTACACCATCAATATCAATCATAAAGGCCTTGTTTCTTCCCTTTCTCAAATTTGATTTCTTCACCATAGAAGTGTGATTCTACTTTAGATTTTCCTAGCCTTTAAGAAGGTTTAAGCTTCTGGTAGCTTTCGCGGGATGACTCCTCCTCTTCGAGTTCGTCCACAAAATCAACTTCGTCTAGAACTAGCACCTTGTCCTCGTCGTCATCTTCGTCAACTTGTGGAAGTTCGTGCGGTGTAGTTACGCCACAATTTCCTACTGGAGCTTTGCTTGCCGTATTGATTCCGCGTGGCGCAGCGGGAATGTACTTTTGAGATAGAGCGACGAGAGGACCAAAACCTAAACAGAAATACAATCTTTCGCAAATGGTTTTTAAAATCAGGGTGTGAGGCCATCTTCTTTTTCTTCCTCCTATCGTTAAGAAAAAGTCATTGTGCACATTTCCACAAGCTCTATCAAAAAGGAAAAGATTATCCTAAAGTAAGTATAATTTTACAAGCGCCTTTTCTGATGTTCGAGGTTCGACAATGATCTTTGAATTCGGGCAATAGAGGACCACAAGTTTCGACCGTCGGCTTTGTTTTTGGGATATTTTCGATACTCATCGTTGTTATTGTGCTCTTTGCAATCTGGCTCCTTAGCTATCCAATAGGCGTTGCATCAGAGTACGAAATTGTTATTGTCTCAGTAATCGCAATCGCTGCGATTTTTTCTATTGCAGCTAGTGCAGTAGCACTGGCTTACCGCTATTGAGTTTCACAATCATATCAGAACCAAACTTAGTCCTTGGCACCATAGTCATCGTCGTGGATTTTAAACACTATCCTGACATACCGATCTGGGTTCCCTGCATTTTTTCCTCACTGTTATGGCGCGATAGTAATATTGAGTCCAGTGATATTTTGCATTCCAACTACAGAGATATTTGGCCAAGGAAACGCATTGAACGATGGAGGACCCTCGCTACAAAACGAAGAAGGGATTTGGCTCGGAATTTGATTCCCAATTATCAAAACTAGATTGAAACAACGCCCATCCGGCGGGTAGAATAGGTAAATCCCGGAGAGCGAAGGATTTGTGTTCTTTATCCTAAACGTAGCTGAAGCATTGAGGAATGCGCCGTAATTCAATGTCGCCTGTAGAGGTTCTATGTAGAGTCCGTTACATGGATTCCCGCAAGCCTGCCAACCGACCGAGCTAAAGGTTGATCCTAAAGCACTACCGCTCGATGGGCTCAATGTGTTGAAAGTTAAAGGACCGAAATCAAGGTTAGAGAGGTCCAAAGTAGCTGAACCATTCATTGACGGGAATGAGTATAGAAAAGTGACTTCGGCGAAATTGGATGTTATATGATAGGCCGAGTAGTTTAGCGGTGCAGTCGAACCTGAATAAGCGGGAGTCAGCGAACCTAAAGCTTCGTTTTCAAGGAATGTTGTACTGAATAGGAATAACGTGGCTACGCTGAGCGCAATTACAACCCATAATCTCTTTGAAGCTGATTTCTCGGGCCAAGAACTGGATTGCATAGATTACTATTTAGTTTGGATCAAAGAAAGCGAGATAGATTAGTCTTGTTACTTTGTGACAAAACGGAATCCGGGGTTTCCACTCCAGCGTTTGTCTAGACTCTAGTTCATTCGACCATTGGTCTATTTCGTCTTTGAGGTCTCGCTAGAATATTTTACTGATAGTGAGATTGTTGAAATCCCAAAGTAATGATTTGCCATTATCTCAAGCTTTTCATTCTTCCGAAAAGAACGATTTCCTTGATTTGTTTTCTATCGCCCGGCTTACCAAATGAATTTAGCTTTCCATTGAAGATAGGTATCAACTGGCTCGAATAAATCCGCACTGGAATAGATTTTCTTCTCATTTCCGCTATATGTTTTCAAAAAAAGCGCCTATATCTCAATTTCAGAAAGCTAAGAGAGTTTAGCCAAAGAAAATATTGAAGCAACACTTTCATTCGCGGATTCTAGAACTCTCTGCATGTCACTTTGTTTCTTTGATCTCATTTTGACGACCTGGGCTGCAACTAAGACTGGAATTGCAGCTGCGTCAGTTATTGGATCTGGTGTGAGCAAGAGTATAGCTGCTGCTTGCGTGAGTCTTTGACCTCCGCTTCTTTTTTGAGTGACAAATGATCTCAGGGATTGATTTGTTTTCTTCAAGTCAAGTACTCGGTCTTTGCTTTTGGAATCTAGATAACTCCCATACTCTCGCAAAAATTTAGAGTCGTTCCTAAGCCTTTGAAAATTATTGCTCGACAAAATGCGAACATAGGGATAGTCAAGCTAGTGATAATTCCTATTGTCAACTTGGCAAGCGAACATTGTCAACTATTTTACAACCAAATACCTTTGCAAGAGATGTAGTTCCATAATTTACACTCCATCGTCGTTATTTCTTATTCTCGAAACCCTTTAGCTCTTTCTCGAGCTCTCCATAGAATCTCTCGAATCCTCTCAAGGTTTGTTGCATTCTCAAGTTCTCTTCTTTGAGAAGTTTGTTCCTCTTTTCCGACTCTGCTATTTTCTCACGTAGCTGGGTTTGCTGCGAATTTAGTTTTGCGATTTGTCGTTCGAGTTGTGAAATCTTGGATTCACTTTTCATCACTTGACTTTTGAGTTCCTTGTTTTTCTTTACTAGAGCTTTCTCCTGCATGACCATGTGAATACTCATTTTATTGCCTTCTCAACCTAGAAAATTAGCCCCAAAATAAATGATTTGAAACAGGAACGCTTCACGATGAAGGGGAATAATCGGGATGATGGCTAAAGGCACCCTCTATCATATCGAGCCTAGGGGATGTTTTTTCTTGTGAGAATCTCATAAATGCCAATTCTGCCGTTATGCTTCGCCGATTTTTGCTAACAAAACTCCAAGATCCGGTCTTTTTTGATGTATCATAATTCCTTCATGTTTGTGAACAAACCCGTTTTGCAATTTATTAAACGAAAATTTACTTTCTGCCTAGTCGTCTAAATTCTGAATTTTTT
>JARCRS010000213.1 GCA_029850555.1 archaeon
GCGTTTCTATTTTGGGGAAGAACATGGCATGAACAAAGGTCGCGCTTTTTATTCTGGTCTTGGCTTGAGTATAGCAGGGGCGATTAGCGACTTTATATCCGCCTCTTTGATCTTGGCATCCACTATGACCTCATCTGCTGGCAGTATGACTGTGATTTACTCCTACAACACTCAGGAGTTGGCATGGATCAGTTCTCTCTTTGTACTTGGAGGACTGATTCTAGCAACGGGAGCTATCGGCGTCTCAAACTTTGGAATGAAAAAGATGAGAGTTATGGGTTCGTTGATGGCACTTTTTGGAGCTATAATGATCGGTTACGGTTTGTTCATGTTTGAAGGAATGAGTCCTCCTATGATGGGATTTACGGATCAGTTTGCATTGGGTGGCGCCATGCTACTAATCGGGGCACTAATGATTCTGAATGGATATTGGATGACGAGAAGATACCAAACCCCGCGCGGGGCAAGAGATACGATGGCGCAAAAAGATAACCACCTCAAAGCAGCCTATTCTCTAACATTCCAAGAGTGCAAAGATATAAGGGGCCTATTCGCTAACATGAGAGAGAAATCTGTAAGTGCCATAACTTGAGAAAATATACGATTGAATACGACGCAGAAGCAGACGCTGCTTACATCAGACTTGGGGATAGCAAAGGGAGCGTCGTGAATGAGACCGTCGAATTTGATGATGATATGCTAGCGGACCTGGACCCAAATGGAAACGTAATAGGTATAGAAATCCTGAACTTCTCTAAAAGAAAAGTTGCTGTGAATGAATTGATTGCTAAGGGAATCGAAAACATTCAAGTTGCGAAATGACTGTTGTAATTCTGTCAAGCCATGCCAAGCAGAGGCTAACTGAAAGAAAGATCTCAGAGAGCTTGGTTCGACGCTGCTTAACAAATCCGGACAAGGTGCTACGGTCGAAAAATGACGGAGAAGAAAAGAAAAATGCAATGAAAGTCAATGGAAGAGTCTTGATTCTGGTCTTCAGGCAGATCGATACAGATATTTTCTTTGTTATAACTGCATTCGAAAGCTCCAAGTTTAAACGATATCTAGGATAATTGCCCCTCCTGTTCCGTCCTCTGTTTCTGTATAAAGAACTCAAGATTCCCCGGTTTATCATGAAGAGTCCACCGACGAACTCGAGCTTAGCTTCAATGTTAGCCATCGATGCTGGGACTTTCAAGTTTTTTACGCCAGTCTTAGTATGTTGGATTTCCGAGAAGGAAGCCCATTATGAAATACCAAATCAAAAAGAGTCGAAGTGCCAACTTTGCAGAGTCCTCCTAAGAGGACATTTCTTGCTCATCTATGTCAGAGATTTACTGTCGCGTATTTGTTAACCGTGTATTTCAGGATGTGTGATTCTCTTTATCCTGAACTTCGGAACCAGATGCAGATACCCCGCCCGTAGTTGCCACTTTGTCTTTTTCTTCTCCAGCGACTCTCTTGGGAGTTCTCCTTTTGCCCCCTGAATAGAAACCTAAAGCCGCTAGGATTAGACCTAGTATTGATATTCCAGAACCAGCATAAATCCAAAATGGTTTACCTGTCATTGGGGAACCTCCAATCATTCCACTTCCTTGAAGTGCAAACACAGTACCGAAGAGAATGAGCAAAAGTCCGAATATCCCCAGAGCGAGAAAAGAGCCTTTCAAGATAAACTACACTTTTCGTTTCTTTGCCAGCATCAAAGTCTTTTCTGTACTATGATAGATTCTCCCTTCACTGAAACATTGTAGGTTTTCAGTGGTTCCACTTGGATTTCTGATAGGATTTCGCCCGTCTACGCAAGAATTTTGGCGGCTTGCTCTCGATGTCGATAATAGTTCACCTTATATCAGAGCGCAATGCGAGCATATCTGTAATGAGTTACGGAAGAGAACGACGGTACGGAGGAAGCAGAGGCGGGTACGGTGGAGAAAGACGTCCGATGGGTCCTAGCCCAGTAGAAGTAGGAAAGCAATACGACGTCGAAGTCACTGAGATTTCAAGACGAGGCGACGGCGTCGCAAAGATCCAAGGGTTTATCATTTTCGTCAAGGGATCCAAGGTTGGAGACAAGGTCAAAATCAAGATTGAAAGTGTCAGCCCGAGATTTGCCAGTGCGTCAGTAGTTAGTGCTAGTGGTACCGGTTCATCGGAAAGCGCAGAAAAATAATTAGCGTCCTGCGTAATTCAGTAGATCAACGCATAACTTAACGTTGTCCTAGTGAATTTCGTCTTAGTTAAGTCTCTCATACCTAGAACTGCTCCAGCCCAACCATGCTCTCAAAGATCAATTTGATGCGTTCTCTATTGATTTCGCGTCCGTGATTCGGCGACAGAATTTGGTTTTGTGCTATATTGGATTCCCAAAAGGCAAAAATTCTCGTCCAAAAGCGATCGATTTCATATCTTTGGAAAACATGAGTAAACTAGTCCTCATAAAACAACAACTAGTCACCGTCACTTTGACCCCAGAAACAAATTTCAGAAATGAAGCAAAACGCAATTGAATTTTTTTCCTCTGGCAAAGTCTCAAATCTAGGGCATAAAGAAGGTATGAGTTTTCTTCATTACACAGGTAAATAGTGTCTCTGAGACTGTCAAACTTTGACTGCTTGAACTCCATATTTTCTGGCTTTGTTTCTCAACTGGCCGTCAAATGTGAAGATTGGGAACTCAAGCCTTTTTGCGATCGAAAGAATGATGAAATCGTTGTACTCTGAATAGTTGCTGACTTTCGAAGCGAATCTGACATCATCTGCGGTACATTGTGAAAATGCGCTTTTCTCGTGCGTAAGGTATTCCTCAATCTTGAGTCTAGCTCTAGAAAGCGGGTAATCCTCGGACTTGAAAAACCAAATGAATTCATGAAACACAATGTCGGGCAAGTGCCACTTTTCAATGGAATCAAGCCCGTTTGACGCCTCTATATGAAACTCACTGTCCTCAAATGTGTCGAAGATAAGGACATTCGTATCGATAACCGCACTCACTTACCTGACCGCCCTCTTTCTATACCAGCCTCAATTTGTTTGACGCTCAATCTTTTCCCCAGAACCCAGCTCTTTCTCTTTCCACGCTTAGGAGGAGTTACCAGTATTGTATCCTCATCTTCTTTGTATTCGATCGTAACAGTGTCACCTCTATCGATTTTGGCTTTCTGCCGGACATCTTTTGGAATAGTAACCTGATAATTTCTATTCACTTTGCTAGTAGGCACATTAGACCTATTAGACCATGTACAATTTAAGGATATCAAAGAGACTTGAAGAAAACCTAGCCTAAGTCTTTCAGTGTTCAATTGTTATTCTTGAAAGAGACATTCAATGGATAACTGATCCGCTAGCACTTTTGACTCATGCCTTCGCGAGGCCTAGGTATTTTATGTCGGTGAGTACCTTTAGCAAAGTAGTGTCGAGGAAATATTTGAAATTGATTTAATCCAAGAAATGGTTCGCTTCTAGGTGGGTTGCCAAAAAAATTGGGAATGCAAACTCTAAACGAAGTTTCGGAATTAGGAAAGTTAAGCTTAGGCATTTACAGTGTTCTTGAAAGTGATTCACTTTGTTCAATGTCTACAGTGGTTGGGGGCACAAATCTCACATCAATGTCGGCTATTTCGCTTATACAAAGAAGGGCAAGCTTGAGATTTACCACCTTTCGTATCCTGATTCATCGCATTCAAAGAACCTTCTTTCAAACTCTTCTATGGGAATGACGATCTGTGACTCTAAGCAGGAATTGGGACGACATGACACTGGCATTCAGCTGATCGGAAACTGCCGAAGTCAAAGGATCTTTACGCTCTAAAGATGAATCCGTTTATGGCAATCGATCAAGAAGTATATAGCATCGATGAAAATGTGGAGGAATTCGGGGATTCGCTAGTTCTTGTTTCTCTTCGAACTAAAGGATCACAACGTTTTTGAGAAATAGGCTTAACTCTTCCTGTAAGTCTGGCCTCTTAACGAGCCCCTCGCAATGCTAGTTCCGGGGGGCAATACGGGCCAAGGTCTATTCCTTGTGGAAAACCTCTCATCGAACCATTTGTCTACATTTGACATAGAAGATTCTTCCTCAGTACCCGGGCTCTGATGCATGGTAGTGTGAAAGACAGTAATACCCAAGGAAGTCTACTCCTTATCTAAGGAATCTAGTTTCAATTGAGTCAGCAAGGCGTTACTTTGAAGGTTCTCGAGGCCTACACCCGCGATGTGGGAAGAGGAGTTGTGAGGTTAGACTACGACGCCATGGACTCTCTTGACGCCGCAACGGGCGACATTGTTGAGCTCAAGGGTAAGAGAAAGACCGTTGGCAAATGTCTTCCACTTTATCCTTCGGATGAGGGAAGGGGAGTCATAAGGATGGACGGACTGATCCGCAACAATTCGGGCGTCGCAATTGGCGACACTGTTGCAGTAAAGAAAATCAAAGCCCCGCCAGCTGAAAAGGTCGTCGTCGCACCTCTAGAAGCCATTCCACCCATTGATGAAAGATATCTAGCAGATGCCCTTGAAAGCGTTCCAGTCACAAAGGGGGATAATATTATGATTCCGTACTTTGGTGGACGATTGACATTCCAAGTTCTTGGAGTTAGTCCTTTGGCTGATGCTGTTTTAATCACTCAAAGAACGATTTTTGCGATTTCTGAAAAAGGCGAGTCGTTAAGGGGAGTCCCACAAGTTGCTTATGAAGACATTGGAGGGATGAAAGAGGAAATACAAAAAATCAGAGAAATGATCGAGCTTCCCCTGCGACATCCAGAAATCTTCGAAAAGTTAGGCGTTGAAGCTCCCAAAGGCGTTCTCCTCTATGGCACGCCTGGGACAGGAAAGACCTTACTCGCAAAAGCGGTAGCAAACGAAAGCAACGCGCACTTCATCAGCATCTCAGGACCAGAGATCATGAGCAAGTTCTACGGAGAGAGCGAAGCCCGCGTGAGAGAAATTTTCAAAGAAGCAAGAGAGAAAGCTCCGACAATTGTTTTCATCGACGAAATCGACAGCATTGCCCCAAAGAGGGAGGAAGTAACTGGCGAAGTCGAAAGAAGAGTAGTCTCCCAACTACTAGCTCTTATGGACGGTCTAGAAGGGCGTGGAAAAGTGATAGTCATTGCGGCTACAAATCGCCAGAACGCGATTGATCCCGCCCTAAGAAGACCGGGAAGATTCGACAGAGAAGTCGAGATCAAAGTTCCTACAAAAAGGGGAAGATTTGAGATACTCCAAATTCATACGAGGCACATGCCGCTGACCGAGGATGTCGACATGGAAAAGCTCGCGTCCGTTACTCATGGTTTCGTGGGAGCTGACCTAGAGGGTCTTTGCAAGGAGGCGGCAATGAAAACGCTCCGACGCGTCCTTCCGGAGCTCAAGCTTGAGGAGGATAAGCTGACCCCAGAATTCCTGAACAAGCTTCAGGTCACGAACGAAGATTTTCAAAACGCCCTGAAGGATGTCATGCCTTCGGCCATGCGCGAAGTGTACATAGAAACTCCAGATGTTCGATGGACAGACATCGGCGGCCTCGAGGCAGTTAAGAAAGAGTTGCAAGAGGCTGTTGAATGGCCGATGAAGTACCCAGAACTATACAACACGATTGGCTACAATATGCCAAAAGGAATACTGCTCTTCGGGCCCTCCGGAACTGGAAAGACCCTTATTGCAAAGTCAGTTGCGACAGAGAGCGAAGCTAATTTCATTAGCATAAGAGGACCAGAACTTTTGTCCAAGTGGGTCGGCGAATCTGAGAGGGGGATAAGAGAAGTTTTCAGGCGCGCAAGACAGGCATCGCCTTGCGTCATTTTCTTCGATGAAATTGATTCGCTCGCACCACTAAGAGGTTTGGGCGGAGATAGCATGGTCACCGAAAGGGTGGTAAGCCAGTTACTCACCGAGCTTGATGGAATTCAGTCACTTTCAGGCGTTGTGATCTTAGCAGCTACGAACAGAATCGATATGGTTGATCCCGCCTTACTCAGGGCCGGGCGCTTTGACAAATTACTTTACATTTCAGCGCCAGACAAGAATTCGAGAAGGCAGATTCTTGAGATTCAGATAAAAAAGAAGCCGATCGGTGCAGATCTGGATCTCGATAAAATTGTGGCAATGACAGATGGATTCAGCGGAGCCGATATCACTTCCGTGGTCAATACAGCGTTATCTCTCGTGCTGCAAGAGTACGTCGCTTCCTATCCAAAACCAGAGGATGCAAAGAGCCACTCCCCGGAAGCAGTCGTGAGTATGAAACACTTTGAAGATGCAATACGTAAAGTCAAGACATCAAGAGAAGGCAAGCCTGCCGAGAGGGTTCAGGTTTCGTACTATCGGTAATCTAAAGAAGTCATTGTTTCTGCTACATTAACAACAAGAGAGATCAATTCTTTTGCCTCAAACCAAAGCAATCATCAGCATCGAAAATGTCGTAGCTTCCGCGAGCATAAACCAGACCGTCAACCTTAACCAAATTACAAGGTCATTTGCTGATGTTGAATATCACCCAGACCAGTTTCCAGGACTTGTTTTCAGGTTAAAGTCACCAAAGACAGCAACGCTGATCTTTAGCTCAGGAAAAATGGTTTGCACCGGTGCGAAATCTTCGCAACAAGCTTCAGAGGCGGTAAAGGCAGTCGTTCAAAAACTTCGAAAGGGAAAAATTGACATTCGAAACGAGCCAATCACAGTCATCCAGAACATAGTAGCTTCAGGATCTCTAGGTGGGAGGGTACATCTTGAGGAAGCAGCAAGACAATTGCCAAAGTCGATGTACGAACCAGAACAATTCCCGGGTCTGATCCACAGGATGGCTGATCCAAAAACAGTGATTTTACTTTTTGCTTCAGGCAAGCTCGTGTGCACTGGAGCAAAGACTGAGGCAGATGTCTATCGTGCTGTGAACAACCTTCACGTGACGCTAGAGCAAAAGGGACTAATGATCTACGCTTAGATCTAAACCTCCTAATCTAATTGCATACACCTCCCTCGCGGGATAGCTGAACTTTGTCTCTTTTCCCCCAAAGCACCTAAAATTGCAATGGGGAAGGCAGATAAGTTAATCCAGCGCGGAGTATAATTGGATAGTATGAGTGAACAAAGACAATCGAAAGAACAGTACAATACACTGCTTGCTAGGATTAGGGCGACTAGACCCGAGGCCGTAACGACCACAGAAGATCGTTTGAAGCTTCCAGAACCAAAGACAATGGTATCAGGCAAGAAAACATACTGGATTAACTTTATCGAGTTTCCAAACATCTTGAGGCGAGATCCAGCCGAGTTCCTGAATTATTTCAGGAGCCAGCTTGCAATCAACGCGTCAATTGAGAATGGCAGAGCCATATTCATGGGTAGACCAGACAAGCATTCCTTCTCGGCACTAGTATCTAGATACCTGAAGGAAAGAGTAATCTGTCCAGTCTGTAACAGTCCAGATACTCATCTCGAAAAGGTAAAGCAGCTCCTAAGTATAGTGTGCGAAGCATGCGGCGCAAGATCTGCGGCAAAGTAAAGTGGACTACGATCCGCCGCCGTCTCTTCTGCTTGAACGCATAGCTTGTTTTCGGTGGCGATTCAGTTCAACAATCTTCTCCTTGTATTCCTTTTTCTTTTTCTTATCCCCTTGGATACGCGCTTGGTCGTAGAGCTTTCTCAGTCTTTGTCCTTCCTCATCATCTAATTCTGACAATTTCAGCTAGATTAGAGTAAAACGTTAGCCATAGTTATGAGTTGCGAGCTACTAGATGTTGAGAATAGCCTTGAGTCCCTTGTACCTATTCCTGATGGTAACCTCGGTGACGCTCGCCGCTTCTGCAATATCCTTCTGGGTCTTGTTTTCGTTCTCCATTACGCAGGCTACGTATAGAGCCGCAGCCGCTAGCCCCATGGGGTCCTTTCCCGCCGAAGTACGGGTCTCTTCCGCGCGTCTTAGAATCTCCATGGCCCTCCGCTTGGTTCGTTCTTGTAGGCCGGTCCTACTCGCTATTCTTGCAATGCACTTGACAGGATCTACAACAGGCATTCTAAGGTCGAGTTCTCTGAATAGCAATCGATAGCATCGGGCGATCTCTTTCTTCCTGATATTAGAGATCATAGCAATATCTTTGAGCGTGCGAGGAGTCTCCGTATCTCTACACGCAGCATAGAGCGCAGCTGCGATCAACGCGGAAATAGATCTGCCGCGTATTAGCCCGCGCTCTAGTGCCTTTCTATAGATGTAGGCTGATTTTTCGATGACAGCATCGTTTACATTTAACTTGTCCGCAAGACGATCTAGTTCGCTAAAAGCTTGCCTTCTGTTTCGATCCATCGAAGCATGAACCTGGCTCCTTCCGTCCCAAGTGCGGAGTCTCTCGATAGTACTCTTCATCGACGCGGGTAATGACTTGCCTGAAGCATCTCTATCAGAAACGCCGATGACCGTCGAAAGACCCATGTCATGCATTGCAAGGCTCGAAGGGGATCCTGTGTGAGAGCGATTATTCTTTTCCTCTTGTGAAAACGCCCGCCATTCCGGGCCCGTCTCTGCTAACTTTTCTTTGATAACATAACCGCAGTTACTGCAAAATAACTCTCCACCCGCCGAATCGTTAACCAAGGGTCCTTTTCCACATCTCGGGCAACGGTCTACAAACCGTTCAAGTTTTTTCAAATCCCCAGATTCGGTTCTGATAAGACTCATCGGTACCCGCCACCTCTTATAGTCTCGGACTACGCCTGCGAAATGATCTCTGATTGCTAATATTGTCACAAACTCGGTGGCTAAGGTTTCTATGCTCGTCGCCAGGCAACATTAAGCTATTTTTCGTACATATCATGGATGGAATTTCTGAATTAGTAGGCACGCAAAGGAACAAGCGAACCTAATATAAGGCAGTATCTGTTCAATATTGCTTCTCGCTTCCTTCGCGCGCTAATTTTTGAGCCTTTGCAAGCTGATCAGAAGTAGCTTGCACACTGTAATTGTTCTAACTCTGCCCGTTTTCCCGTTGCTTGAGGATAGCAATACTACAAAAGGGCGAGAATTTTCATTTCATGTCAATATCAGGATCTGACAGTCTAAGTGGCATATTTTTTCTTGGAGCTTCAGTAAGCGTGATCGTGTGGACACAAGATTGTTTTTCTTGATATTGTATTCAAGAAGCTCTTTGCCTTCTCAAAGCATTTGGTCAATGGTGATAGCAAAATGGTTCATTTCAAAGACCAAACTATCTAATGAGGCATTAATATTGAGGAAGCTCAGTAACCGATGCCAGTTCTATTCTATCGCAATCTTCCCGATATCGTTTATTTTTATCAAATTTCGGATTTTAACCGCTGTTCATACCCATTATCATAGACACAAGATTCTCGATTTTGTTCGTAGCGGACGATCTTGCTAAGAGCAAGATTCGATTGGCAGGTTTTCTCTCTTTCTTCTTCTTTGTTGTGGGAGTGTGGTTCACTCAATGCACTTCAAGAGGGCAGACCGCGTGAAGGGTTTCCTGAGATAAGTAAGACCAGATATGCTAACTGGAATTTCTATCTCGTCCTCCCCGCTCGCAATAATCATTTTTATTCGAGGATAGTACCTGAGTACCTCGGCTGCGGCTTGCATCCCAGTCATTGGACCCATCAAGTAATCCATTATTGCTACGTCCACGTCTCCCAGTTTGTAGGCCCTAGCTTCACTGACAATCTCCTCTCCGCTGCTTGCAGTCAGAACAACTTTGTGGCCGCGATGATTCAATATTAGAGCGTACGAATCCCGGATTGAGGGCATGTCATCCACGATAGCTATCCCTTTAGGGCTCGCCGTCTTTCCGGAATAATTATCGCCGTTGCTTTCAACTTTCTTGGCGATAATTGTAGTCATGCAGCTCATCTTACTCTTTTCAAGACCTATCGAAATCGTATAGTATCTAGACTGATAGAGTAGTATAGAGGTCTATACTTAGGAAAAACTCGCTTAGATGACCAAAAAGGCCAATGATCGGTGGTGAATTGAATGGTAGTAGTACATGTTTGTCTCAGGCGACAAAACATGTCTGTTTATTCGGCCAGCGAAGGAATATTTAGTCGAATTTGATTGATTTATTGATTAGGATGCTCATTTTTATTCATTTTTTTGGGAATTTACCCGGTCAAAGATCTATAGAACTTCTGGCCGGTTTTTTTTGTTAATGGCAAAAAAAGAAGACATCGCTTTATTAGTAAAAGAAGTTAGAGCTAGGGCATTACACTCTTTGCAAGGAAAAGCGGCCTTCGAGTAACAAAGATGGTACTTCTTATTTTACTCTATTTCGCAAAAAGGCCAAATCGACTATCTAAAGCGAGAACCCCATCCCGAAAGCTGAAGAATATCCTAATGAGTAGCAATTTCAAGGCGCCGAAACATCTATCTTTTTAAATGTGTCTATTCTCCATACTACCGCCGGGGGGGGGGCTTTCATGTACTCGCAGCTTTCCGAGGTTGATAGAAAAATGATCAGGCTCCTCCTTGAATCCGAGGGAACAATACCATCACGTGAATTGTCTCTAAAACTTGGCATCCCCCTGAGCACTGTTCAGCGACGAAGGAAGAGAATTGAAGAAACCTACCTAATCAAACATTATTCACTGGATCCCATGAAGTTCGGATATAGGAAGATTGACCTTCTCATCTACACAGAAGGTGGGGAAACGATGAATATCGGCAAAGAACTAATGGAACGTGAAGAGGTGACTTATGCCGCAAGGACCATCGGGGAACACACAATCGACTTGCGAGTCGAAGTTTTCGTAAAAGACAATGGTATTTTGCTCGATCTTCTTGAACATGTAAAGGCCATGAAGGGAGTCAGGGACGTAATCTGGACTGAAATAATCGAGATCATAGGAAGAAAAAATCCTCCCAACCACATCGTTGTATAGTTTTCAAAATTCTACCTAGATACTTTCACTGCAAATTACTTCAAGTTAGGCATGATAACGAATATATCCAAAATATTTATTTTTGGTATTTTTTAGGCTTCCATCAAAATGGCTTCCACGCTTTCAGAAGCTGACAGGAAGCTGCTACGGCTTCTTGTGGATTCTGAAGGAAGCGTCTCCTCAAATGAATTATCGCGCCGGCTCCGTATCCCGTCAAGCTCTATCGGTAGGGCACGAAAGAGATTGGAACAAGCCTATGTCTCTAAGCAGTATTCTTTGGACCCAACGAAGTTTGGCTGGCGTCGAGTCGACCTCCTAATCTCTACTGATGGTGGAAAAACAATGAGCCTAGGGAAGACTTTGTTGAAAGGCAAAGGGGTTACATACGTCGCCAGAATGATTGGAGAGCACACAATTGACTTGAGGGTTGAAATCGTTGTCAAAGATTATAGTATGTTACTCAATATCATTGAGGAGATAAAAGCCACCAATGGAATCAGAGACGTAATCTGGACCGAAGTGGTTCAGAGCATCGGAACGAAAAGTCCGTCGAATCTCGTAACTTTTTAGGCAGTTTCTTTCTTTTATTAAGGCAGATTTACAAAAAAGCTTTTTGAATTATCCACGCCTCTTCCATCTGCCTTAGGCTAGTTTTCTCTTCTGGCAAAATTTCCGAGGCACACTTGTCTTCTCGTTTTTCTTTCGAGATCGTCGTACGGCCTCGTGCAGTTTTCCTTATCCAATCTTCTGCTTGGTATCGACCTCTCGGTTACTGCCATCACGAGAATATAGTGTCCTTGATGTCAATGACATTCAGATTCTGAATGAGGAACTTTTCCTATCAGGGCAGCATGTCAGTAGGATGTAGTCAAACCCGATATGATTCTTCCAATTTTGCATCTTTTCTTCAAAGCTTTGATGACCTCTCAGATTTATTGAGCTTGATGTAACTGTATCAGGCACTCGGAGTTTTTGACCCAAATGTTACTTTGCCGCATAGATTCTCAAGTCTTCCGGTTTTCCTAGAGCGATCTCTCGACATAGAGGAAAAGATGTCCTTTTGGTCTATCATCCTCATCCTTTATCACTCGAAACAGAATGCCAGCTAACAAAGCTCCCGAAATCGGTCCGACAAAATACACATATAGATTCTCAAGGTATCCGGAAGCTAAAGCAGGCCCGAGACTCCTCGCCGGGTTGAAGCTTGCACCGGTAAGAGGCCCAATAATCAAAACAAGGATAAACAAGGTAGTTCCGACAAAGAGAGCTTGATAACTCGCGCTCTTGATTTTTGTCGAAGCTATCAATAGGGAGGAGGCGAGAATAAAAGTACCGATTACCTCAAACATTATCCCAAGAATCGGATTTATTCCACTAGCGAGTTTCGTTGAACCGAGGCTCGCGCTTGCATCGATCCGACCGAAAAGAACTCTCAAGGTCAATCCGGCAAGCAACCCGCCGATAATTTGCGAAGAAAGATAGGGAATTATCAAGTTTCTTTTGAGCAATTTTCCTAAAGCCGCTGCAAACGTTAGAGCCGGGTTGATTATCGTACCTGAATACTTACCAATCAAGATGACTAGTATTCCAACAACACCAGCGAAGGCAAGAGCGACAAGACTGAGAGCTTCCAACGGACTAAAACTTGGAACCAAAGAAACCAGAATAATGGATGCAGACCCTACCAAGACCAAAAGATACGTTCCCAAAAGCTCCGAGAGACATTGTTTCTGGCAACTTTTGAAATCAAAGACAATGTGAAGAAGGAGAGATTTTGGGGATTCGGTGTGAGTGATAATCCTTCGTAGCTCTCTTTGAAGCAACCTTCTGTGCATACTTTCCATTTTTTTATCCCTCTCAATCTTTCTTGATACAATGCGCTTCAAAGAGATTTTTGTTATCCAGACTCATGTCGTGTACTCAAATTATCTTTGATATTTCATATAGAGTACGACAGATTTGCAGCGTTCAGTTAGAGGTTATGAGTCTCGAGCGTTGTTTTCTTGATCCGTAATCATCTTCATCGCTTCAACATTCTCTCATTGTTGCTGACTCGCATCTTCAGAATAAAATTGATGTCGATTCCTTCGGCACTCTCTAGTTTTCGAGCCTCAAACTTGTATTCTTCGACGATAACAGTGCGGTTCCTAATTGATGCAATAAAATGGTTGGAAAGACTCTTTATCTTATCCTGGACAATTCTCCCTTCTCCTGTTACCAATGAATTATGATCAAGCGGAGTTGTTCCCATAATAGCAGATGCAGAATTATTTTTGAAATTGGCAGTAACAAATTCGGGTGCTCTTTCCTTCGCTCCACGATCCGTTGCTGTTGCTGAGGCCACAGCGCTAATCTTCCAAACATACCTCATGGAGATGAAATAACTCAGGGGAAAAGCAACTACGGCACCAACAATATTCCCCGCCACCGGCGAAAGCGAGATCGCAGCAAGCAAAGCAAGTTGAACACCTATCGTGACAGCATTCCCTGCAGCATAAACTCCTTGAAATTTGAGAAGACGGACGATTACGTTTCTGTTTCTTTTCTTTGATCCCTGTTCGCCTTGGTTTCTAACTGTGATGCGTTCGTTTACAAAGAATCCGACAGTGACGCCAATCGCAAACGCAATAATATTTAGCTCAAGGAGTGTCAGAGAAGAATAAGCGGCGCCGGGGACGTTCACGTTTCCGTATAGGACCAGCACACCAAAAGTTATGATGGCTTCAGCAACAAGAAATCCAATTGCTCCTGCGATCCCGAATTTGCCAGCGCGAAAGAGCCCGCTGTAGCGCTTTTCTAAATCAATAAATTTCTGTTTAAAGCCTCGCCTTTCTGTTTGACTCGCGCAGCTTTCTTCTTCCTTCTTTTCTTCTATCTGCATGGGGTTTCAAAACGACTTTTTCAAAACGGGTTACCGAAACTTTGGACTTTGCACGCTGATAACCATGGAATCATAATCTGAACTCTCCGCCATCCACAATAATTGTCTGCCCAACGACATAATCAGAATCATGCGAACACAAAAACAAAGCCACATTTGCGATATCTTCCGGAGTGCCGGCCTTTCCTAGCGGGATCCCCGATACGAGCTCCTTCCATTCCTTGTCTGAGTAATTTTTCCTATTTGCTGGTGTTTCAACGGTACCGGGTGCGATGACGTTCAGGTATACTCCGTAATCTTTGATCAATTTTGTAGCAAGCGATTTCACAGTCATCCTGTTCAAATCTTTCGCAAGAGAGAACCTGTATCCTATATCCTCTCCATAGATCGCCGGGGTGGAACTTACTAGGACGCTTTTACCGTAGCGATCGTTATCCTTCATGTAGTCCTTGCACGCTTTAAGAAAATGATAAGATCCAAGAAAATCCACATTTATGGCGCTGTGCAGGTCGTCATCCGAAAGTTCTAATGGATCCTCCTTCCAAAACTTCATCTCAGATGGAAGGCCCGCATAACAGACAGCTAAACTCACCTTACCCCATTGGTTCACGACTCGGTCCACGGCCTTTTTGACCTCTGAATAGTTTGATACATTGGCATGGACCGGAATAGCTTCGAACCCGAGCTCTTTTAGTTTGCTCACGACATTATGACCCTTTTTAATCGAAGCATCCGTGAGTCCGGAGAAATGAAGTGCAACTTTTGCTCCCTCTTTTGCAAACAGAAGTGCTGTCGCCTCTCCCATCCCTCCGCTCCCACCGCTGATGACGGCGACTTGACCCTCGAGTCTTCCTTGTTTTTTAGCATCTACTGCTGTCGGAGCAATTAGCTTTGTTGACATGATTCCAATTCTGCTTCTTTTCATATAGTAAGCTACTTCCATTATGCCGTACTCGCTATGAAAGTAAGCCGTTCAAAAGATTCACAAACACTAATGAAAAATAGAGGATCACTGTTACGAAGTAACCAGAAAAGCAGGAACAGAAGACTCTTGCGAGCAAATTAACCAATTAGCTTGGATTCTCATTATCGCATTGAATCAATAGGGATGTCCTAAGAATACTGAAGAAAATTAGAAACATAGATATGGAATGCTTCGGAATAAATGAACCGAAGTTAGCTTGACATGAAAACTGATAGTGCTTTTTGGGCGAAGGAAAGGCCGCAACAAAGCGGCATTTGATCTTTTTCGCAAGCTATGGTGGTGGAGGCCCGCTTTCTTCACTTCCCTTCAAAAATTCGATAGATCCTTGAAGATAGTACTTTTCGTAGAGTGATACATGCTTGCTATCTAGATTCATTAGATATTCATGCACTCGTTGTGCGGCATCTCTTCCCGATCCCATCGCGCTTACAACAAGCGTCTCTCCAGTTGTGACGTCACCTCCGGCAAAGACACCAGGCATCGAAGTCCTGTGATGATCGTCAATTACAATCGAATTTTTCTTTCCCATCTTCAAGCCTTCCTTTTTCTGCAAAAATGAATTTGGTCCGCGCCCAACCGCAAGTAGCACACTATTGCACTTTATGACGAATTCCTGACCTGGCATCGGTTCGGGCTTCTTTCTTCCAGTTCCATCTGGAGAACCTAGCTTCATTGTATTCATAGTGACGCTAGCGAGCCTACCGCGAGAACCGTCGTACGATTTGGGATCTGTCAGAAATTTGAACTCGATTCCTTCCTCTCTAGCTTCCTCGACCATTATCGGGTCGGAAGGCATCTCATTTTCAGTTCTCCGATAAACAAGAGTTACGTTTCCCTTGGAAAGTCTCTTTGCAGTTCGAGCGGCGTCAAGTGCAGTGTCACCGCCGCCGACTACGATGATTTCTTTCCCAAGATCATACTTCGGATTCTTGAGGTAACTCGTCAGACCGTTCACGAACACTTCCTCAAGAAAATGGTAGCCGTCATAGACTCCTTTCAGGTCTACGCCAGGGGTATCAAGCTTGACGACATCTTTTGGGCCCGTCGTGATCAAAACGGCGTCCGACTCGGAGAGCAGTTGTGAAAGTGAAATATCCCTACCTACCTTGACACCGGTACGAATCTCGACTTTTTGATCCTTTATTCTTTCGATCTCGTAGAGTAGGACATCTTTTGGCAGGTGATAATCCGGAATCCCATACCAGGCTGTCCCGCCAGGTGAGTTCGATTCTTCGTAGATTGTTACGGAATGCCCGTATCTCCTTAGTAACGAAGCCGCCGCTAGTCCAGCAGGGCCAGCTCCAACTATCGAAACTTCCTTTCCCGTATCCTTGCTCCTCTCGGGGTCTGGCTGCCTAGCTTCCTTTTGCTCCCAGTCAGAAACAAACCCCTGTATCATGCCAATTGAAATAGGCTGACCGCCCCAACGCATGACACAAGCGTCTTCACAGAGCCCCACGAGCTGGGGACAACATCTTGCCGTGACGCCAAGAAGAGCGTTGGTATTCCTGATCCGTCCAAAGGCAGTCTTGAAGTCTTTCCTAGCAACAGCCTCGCACATTCCACGAACATCCATCTGGACGGGGCAAGCATCTATGCATACGGGCGTTCCGCAAAGGAGACAACGCTTTGCTTCTTCGATTACTTCTAACCTAGTGTATGGAATTTTGACTTCAGAAAAGTCATTCTTCCGTTTTTCTGGATCAGATTTCGGAAACGGAAAGGGTCCCACGCGCTTCGGGTCAACCTGTGTGCTCATACTAGCTCACATTCATGGCGTCGAATAAATAAGGTAGGAAGAAACAACTAACGGCAGTGCAATATCATCGAGCTCACTATCGATTCGCATGTGAAATCCAACCGATCCGATACCATACATTTCCCCGACTGGAAGGCCTCTGAATTTGCGTAACCTGCTTCTTGTCTCAGCATCAATTTCATCAATATCTGAAAATGGAAAATTAATCAGTCGGCAGATTAGCCTTCTGCCCATTATGAACTCCCTGTACGGTTTCCCTTCTGGGATACTCCCGAACATGTAGAAGTTTCTGTTGTGATGAAACAAGTGATCCCTGATTTTTAGGACGCAAACCTGTTCCTCTTTCATAGAATGCGTGGGACTCGAAACTTGTGGCCGAACAATCATTGAAAAAGGTCTGAATTCTCCATCTACTTTGTTAGTAAGTATCCAACTACGATTGTCATTGGAAACCAGTTCGAACGTTCCTTTCCCTTTGTTTGTCAGCAGGCCGGCTTCCTTTTGGTCTCCGAATACTTTCGCCTTTCGAGGCGATTCTTCTTGCTTGACGACGTAATCGATTGGCAACGTAGCGAACCTCCAAGATCACATATTACATTGCAGACAATCCTCAGTGATAGGCAATTCTCGTAATGTCAAAGTCACGAGTGTGATAGAAAATCATTGCGGATAGGGTTGAAGCGATCGCAAAGACTTTCTCCTTTTCCCATCTCGACTTTGTTGAAAGCGTGAACATTGATATCTCTTTGTTCTCTTGGGATTTGCAGGTCACTGCCCTTATTGCAGCGGCCAGAGCTTGCTCCCACGACTAATCGTCTAGAGGTTGTATCCCAAGAGTAGGTGAAAATAGATAAAGAGAAATTTTTTTTGAGTAAGATGCTGATAAATTGCAAAGTAATTCCCTCAATTTTTGCGATAAAGTTTTCTAACCCGTCTCGCGAAAATAGAAGATGGACTGAATGGTTTGAGCGATCTAAATGAAAGTAGAACAGCCTTAGAAGTGGGAAAGATGTACAGAGCAAAGATAATCCGAGCGACTACTGGCATAATGGGAGGCGAGGCTCTCGCAAAGATTGACGACTT
>JARCRS010000214.1 GCA_029850555.1 archaeon
TATATGGTTTAACGAGCATTACGGTAATGCGATAGGAAGATTCACTCCGGCAAACAATTCTCTAGTTGAATACATGATACCGACAAGGGTAGTCTCGGCTGGAAATATTTCTGGCGCAATCACGATGAATCTCTCGCCTAACGGAACCCCCTGGTTTACAGAATTGTTTGCAGGAAAGATCGGGAGGGTGAATATAGCTACAGTGTCGAATATTGGATTCTCGATACAAAATTTCTCCAGTAGCGGAGTTTCGCCTGTCTCTCTATCTCCGCCTCAAAACCTCACGCTCGATTTGAACATTTTCTCTCCCAATAATGAGCCGGTCCAGTTGGCGGTTTATCTCTCTACGTACAACTATTCTGCTCCTTTCGCTATTGCGCAGAGCAACGATTCGGATAAATCAAGCCAAGCTTTTATCTACATTTTTTCACCTTCAAGTGGGCAGGGGAATTTCACATCTAGATTGACCATAGGAGATCAGCTACTCCTGGCAGGAACTTACTATCTAACTGTAAGTGAAATAACCAATAACATACATGTGTCAAAAGTCCTTCAAGTCAATGTCCCTTAGCCTGAGCGTTTTTCAAACAAAGCTATAGACTTTGAAAGTAATCTTGCGATTCTAATAGGCTCCGGTATCGAGCCTTGGAGCGTGAATTTGTCAAGAATTTTCTGCGATTGTATATTTGTGACTCCAGCGGATCGAACAAAAATTGGGAAACCTGTTTTCAACTTGAAGCGCTGAGGCATCCCAAGTTTTTGAAGCAATTTTATCTTGACTCTAGCTTCTCGGGGATCAAATTTCGTTTTGATATTCCGCTCGAGATCAGATTGTGATTTCTTAAAAGTCAATGCCAAGGTTGGAATTTTAATTTGCTGGTAGAGCGAATCAACATCCACAATGTTGTAAAGGCTTAGCACGCTTCCAGAAAGCAGAAGTACATTGATGTCATTTCTTTTCATTTTCTCGAACAATGAAAGTATGGCATCAGTTGCGTCTGATCCCGACACTTCCAAGCTTCCGATTCCGAATCCGTCTATAACTAGATCACTTCTCATGACGACTCCTGCCAAAGTTGAGAGTCTATCATTTGGAGAAAAGCTTTCTGCGATTCCGAGTGCTCTAATGGCCTTTTTTTCTAGATGCAGGGGCATTCGTGGTCAGCTTTAAGTTCAATTAGGGAAACTTGGAACGAGCTAATAACAATTATTTAGTAATCTAAAGTAGACTCAGCTTTGTCCTTCCAGAGGGATGGAACACTACTTTATCTTTTTCCTAGGAGATATTTAGAGCACTTAGTAACTCAGAGTAAAATTGGACATTTTCTTTGAAAATGAAAGCCCAATGAACAGATGTGACAATTGCTTTAGCACATTGTTCTGCTTTACTAGTGGTCTTCCTTCTATCAAGAAAAAGATCAAATTCTCAGAGCTATAGGCTGAGAAAAGTGGCCTTGGCGTTCAAGCATTTTGCTGCAGTTCGCATTGCGAGATCCAAAGACGAGAAGCTCGAATCCTGTGCAGGGAGAAATTGTTACAAAAGAGACAGCCGCACGCATAAATCCACTTAAGATATCTCACTCAAAGTGCTTACTAGTTGGCTATCAGACTCAATCTTGGCGAAGTCGTAAATCCGTATATGACCGCACGTATGTATGTAAAGTTTCTCAAATCGAGCAAGGCCATTTTGATTCCGAAAGATTTCAAGGGAGAGACGGTTCTCATTCTTGATTCATCCGACTCTATCGGCTTATCAAAACAAGTAAAAAAAATCAAGATTGACCTAAAGTACGAGGTCTTGGCTCAGTCCTTCGAAGAAGTACTTAGGCAAACAGACAAGGCAATCAAGGATAAGAAGGCCTTCGTACTAGACTAGATTAATACTCAAAATTTTATTTGTTCAGTCTGAACAACTTGGTAAAGCCAGTTGGCAAATGAAACTGCCCAGCTTGCCTGTTGCAAATCAACTGGTTGATTTTGAGCTACTTTCAGCCTTAGGCTATTCAATTGATAAACTGTTTCAGCAATCTGCGGGGCAGACTTGGCTTTGGTTTGAACAAGATATGCGAGGTCGCTAACTCCCATTCCAGGAGAGACTTGTCCTGAAGCCCTCCGGACGAGTTGAGTTAGACACAAGCCTACTGCTTCTGCACTGCTCTCAACTGCTTCACCAAAACCATTGTTCTTCAAAGCAGTGTCGGCTCTCAGAAGCAGTACGCTAGGATCAGGAGTAACTTGTGTAGTTTCAATAGACTGTTCTAATTTCGAAACAGTATTTCCTTCTGGCGGAGGTGATCTGCTTAGTATATACACATAGACAAGCGTGACTAACAACACAAGGATTACAGAAGCGGCGAACCATTCCATTAATGCAACAGGGTCATTTGGGAATTGGAGATAATTCTGAGAAAAAACCAATGCGGAAAATGCTGTCCTCGTTTGAAATTATATAAAACCGACAATCCTCTGACTTTTTATTCCTTGGATGGAGAATTATCCGTAATTCTCTGCAGATCTTCGTTGGGGAGTTCTCTAAAGGCAACATAGGCAATTATCGAAGAGATCATGAGAATTCCTAGCAGAATGCTCCATTGATCAAAAAGGGAAAGCGCCATATGACTTGTTCGTTTTTCCTCCAATTACTCTTAAAAAAGAATCGATATTCTGTTTTCAAATTATACTAATCCCAGAGGAAGAGCGATGATCCTGTTTTGTTTGAAAGGTTTGGAATAGCGCAGACTACAGTTTTAACTGCACTTCTCAAAGGCTCGTTCTTTTTGATTGGTGTACTAATTATCGGTGCCTTTGAGCCAAGAACAATTATTACAGGCTGCGGCTCTACTCTCTCTGCTCCCGTTAACGTCTACCAGTTTCAGCAGTGGCCACATATCGAAGCCTACACCGACTATCGTGATCTTTACCTTCCATGTCTAATAGCGCCGTTTCTAAAAGGCCAAGGACTATATCATCTCGGGACGATCGTGTACAACTACCCTCCTCTCTTCCTTTACCTGATTTCTGGGTTCGCGTTAGTAGCAAACATAGTGTGGTTGCCAGCCGTTCCACTAGTGTTATTCGACGTTCTCACAGTGATTCCGGTCTATTTGATTGCAAAAGAATTCGTATTTCGAGGGAACTCTCGTATGGCGTTCCTGGTCGCAATGTTTTGGGCAGCGAACCCGATAAATCTGTTTTACAACGATTTGATGTGGCTGAATACAGCGCCAACTACATTCTTTCTCATTCTTGCGGCCTATCTTTTTTTGAAACAGAAATGGCTCTTTTCTTCACTAGCACTAGCAATCTCAACTGGATTCAAACAGATCTCGGTCATCGTGTTCCCAGTTTTATTGATCTTTCTTTGGAGGGCAACAGGCTTTTCAAAAAAACTTCTCGTTTACACAGGAGCATACGTCGCTTCTCTTTTGTTGATATCGACACCCTATGTCTTCAATGATACGCAGAACTATTTTTGGTCGCTCAACTTCCCTATATTTGGCACCCCGTCGAATGTATCAAACAGTCCGCCTCAATTTAGCTCTTCCCTTTCAGACCCGGTCAGGATCACGAGTTTCCTAGGCTATCTCTCAAGTGGCATGGCAGGTCTAGTGTCCCAAAGTTACCAAGAGTTAAACTACGTTCTTGCAGCCTCTTTCGGAACGCTTTTGGTCTTCCTGATAATTGAATCTGTTTACCATTCGTCGCAGGTCCAGAGCAAAAATGAGTTAGGGCAAGGATCGCCTGCGCTTAAGACACATTGGCAAATATTTTCAGACTACCCAATTTTCATTGCAAAGAGATTTTCTTGTTTTCTCAAAGATCTCAAGATTAAAAGATCGTTCTCCACAAACGAGATTCTGGTCTTTTGTCTTACCGCTTTTTTAATTTTCTTTGCTCTTTTTGGAAGAGGAGTGTACAAGTACTATTTTGCCTCGATAACTCCTCTTGGGATTCCAATGTTTCGCTACAAGTTTGGGGCAGCCATTTTCGAAGTCTTCTCACTGGTCTTATTTTTGGCGCCTAGAGAAGTGACTCCTTGGATGGCCGTTCTTTTGATAACTTTTGTTCCGAGAATGTTAGAGATCAAAAGCTATCGAAAAGACGGTGACCTAGCACAGAGTTCGTAACTCTATAAGATCACCTGGGTACAATTTGGTAACAATACTTTTCTGGTGATAATGGATGGAGACAAGAATTCTTTTTCTCCTTGTTGTACGTGGTGGAATAGAGCTATTACTCTCAGAAATGATGGGTTGATCATTCGCAACGTTTAAAGCATTTAATACTCACTTCCACAATAAAGAATGCCACAGCAGCTCTTCGATTTTGTCGTCGCAAGTGACACAAGACTGAAGATACTTTCTTGGCTCTCACAAGATGTCAGCACTCCTACGGAACTCGCCAAGAAGATACAAAAGCATCTTTCGCATGTCAGCCGCGCTTTGCACGAACTTCAAGAGAGGGAATTGGTTTCATGCGTCAATCCGGCAAACACAAAGCCTCGGGTCTATTCTCTTACTCCACAGGGAATGAGCCTTGTCAATGAACTAAATAGCCATAATTTCAGAATTCATCCCGTTTAAACTGACTTTGAGATCATCTCACTTTTCTAATCTACTAATTTGTCTGCTCCTTGGACAAGAAAAGGAAATACCGATAAATCTGGATCTTCTACCATCGGGACTATCTGGATCATAAATGGTCTCTGCGCTTGATGCAGAAGCTTTCAGCTCAACCTTGGATTGGAAGCAATTTGAAGGATTGGCGGAACTTGCACTCAGATCGTTTGGATATGATACAATCAAAAATTATCGACTGACGAAACCTAGGCTGGAAATAGATCTTGTTGCTATTTCAGCAAAAGTAGCGTTTGGTATCGATTGCAAACACTGGAAAAGAACAGTAGGTCAAGCAACAATGCTAGCAATTGCTCAAAAGCAGATCAAAAGATGTAAAAGATTGCTCGAGAATATTGGAGTTGAGACTATAGTTCCCGTTATCCTTACATGGCACGACGAACAACTTCAGGTTCTCGAAAACGGCGTGGCTGTGGTACCCATCCAAAAAATATCAGACTTTTTTTTGAATTGGGAATCAACAGGCGTCATCAAGGTTATCAAAAAGTCCGAGCTTACGGAAAGAAACTGTTAGATTTTCAGTAGCAACTCTTTTGTAGATAAACTTCTCACAAGCTATAGACGGCAATGAGGATTCAGAGTTAACCTGAATTAATCCTAAGAAATGTGGAGAAGGCATTTGACCGAGTCGTCACTATCCTGCAAAAAAGACCCCCCTGTTTTTGCAGTTACGCTAAAGACTCTTTGTTCTCACTGACTATAAATAGGCCTTTATAAATAAAGGTCAACTCGGGTCCGTTTTCTTGCCTCAAACAAAAGCGATAATCAGCATCGAAAATGTGGTTGCCTCGGCCAGTATCAATCAAACAGTTGATCTCAACCAGATAACGCGATCTTTTTCAGATGTTGAATACCATCCAGATCAATTCCCTGGGTTGGTCTTTCGACTCAAAGTTCCAAAGACGGCGACTTTAATTTTCTCTTCAGGTAAGATGGTGTGCACTGGAGCAAAGTCAGAAGAACAAGCTGTTAAAGCGGTGAAGACCGTGGTACAGAAACTTCGCAAGGGGAGCATTGACATTAGAAACGAGCCAATAATAGAGATCCAGAACATTGTAGCCTCGGCATCTTTGGGCGGTAAGGTGCATCTCGAGGAAGCCGCAAGGCAGCTTCCGAAGTCAATGTACGAGCCTGAGCAATTCCCTGGTTTGATTCACAGGATGGCAGATCCGAAGACAGTAATTTTGTTGTTCGCCTCTGGAAAACTTGTATGCACTGGGGCTAAGAAAGAAACTGAGGTCTATAGAGCAGTTAACAATCTGCATGTTACCTTAGAGCAGAAAAATCTAATGATCTACACCTAGGAATAATTAGGGCACTCGAAGTACGGTTTGGTCAATTGTTTCATATAAACAATTTAAATCTCCGTAAAGCTAATTCTGAATACAGTCATCTCAAAAAGCGATTGTCGAAAAGTTAGCGCCCTAACCTCTTCGTTCGCGTACTTAGTTAATTCACTTAAATATAGCCCTTTATGCGGAGGATGGTTTTCCCGTCGCCATGTATAGTTTCGATATAGCAATTGTTTGTGGTTTTGCTTAGCTTTTTCTGTCACCCTTTTTCATTATTGCTTTTCACATTCTCAATATGGGAGCGGTCTCTACATGCTGTGCGGGAAAACAATTGTTATTGAATCTGTTAAGGCCGCTCTAAATTATTCTAGAACTCTGTAAAAGAAGGTCGTTTTATCGTCACTTTTGCTTGAACTTGAACGGACGCGATTGATCAAAAGAGCAAATGCCCCTTCGAAAGAAATGAATGATATTGAAAGCTTGATGTGATGATTTCTATTGCCAGATGATTCTTGGCTGAGCTACCGAAATACGCTTCACGAGTTTCCTCGTCCGATCTTTGAGCTGATCGACTGACTTGAAATCTCTCACAATTCTTCCTTTTCTGATCAAGGGTTTCAGAAGAGGCGTGTAAGCTTTCGAAGGAGACTTTTGATTTAGAGTCACAAGATCTTCAAAGGTCTTCTCATTTCTGTAAACGTATTTTGTTCCGGAAAGGTCGCCTCGCTTTGACCTGAACTCAGGTTTTCCATTCTCGTCCTTCACTTCGACGATTTTTCCTCCGAAGTCAATAACAGGGGCTGTTGAAACAGTGGTTCCGATTCCGAATCCGTCAACATAATCGCGCAGTTCCAAGATGGATTGCTCATCGAGCCCGCCTGATACAATTATCTTTACATTTCCGCCGTGGCGAATATTTAGCTCCCACCTCACTTCCTGTACTATTCGTTTCATATCGCCTCTTCGGGAACCGGGAGTGTCGAGTCGCACTCCTTCAAGATGATTGCCGAGAGCTTCAAGCGCACCTATCGCTGCAAATTTTTCATCATTCATTGTATCTACTAGAGCAATCCTTGGAACGCCCTTTGCGATAGCTTTGTCAAAAATCTTCCATGCTTTGACCTCGTCGCCTACACACAAGATGTAGGCATGTGGCATAGTCCCCGACGCCTTCTTTCCCAATAACTTCGCGCCAAGTACATTAGAAACGCTATCGAGCCCACCGATCAAGCAGCTCCTCTCGATTGTAGCAGCTAAAGCAGGGTGCGCCCGTCTTGTTCCAAAACTAATATTCATCTTGTTCTCTGCCAACAAAGATACTCTTGCAGCCTTTGTACAGATCCCGCTTGACTGACACAGAAACCCAAGGATTGGATTTTCGTACTTTGCAAAATCTTGATAACGCCCAGAAATCCGCATCACCGGTTCGTAGAAGGCGAGCCGAGGATCGACCACTATGACTTCCCCTTCCTCCATTGAATCAACGTCAATTGGCAGGCCCTCGAGTAGCTTTGCCACCTCGTAGATTCCACAGACTACTGCCCAATTAGAAGGAAATGGATTAGTCCGGGTGTAAACTTCCATAGTAACAAAAGGATTTATTCCTGCATAAGCTAGGGCATCAATCGCATACTGAAAATAAACATCAGTGGTTACCGCATCCTTGATCTCTTGCTCAGTGGGTATCCAAAAGAGACGGTCCTGAAGATCCCGGTTTCTTTTCCCCTCCCTATTCTTCTTGCGCTGATATGCCAATCCGAGCAAACCCTTGACAGGATGTAAAGGCTAGGCCTTCCGAGCAAATTTAAAGTTGCGTTCGGAGTAGTCACACTCATATAGGTAGGAATTATGACAGAATGAGAGCGCGAATCGATCGACATGAGCACAAATAACGAAGTTTCACCAGTGAACGCCGGCCCCGGCAGTAAGGTTTTTGGTGGCGTAATATACGAGTGCGTTCGTTGCGGAACGAAAGTTACGGCGGACGAGCTGGCTCAATTACCTGAAATTAAATGCATTTGTGGATACAGAGTCTTGCGAAAGGCAAGGCCGCCCGTTGTAAAACAGGTAAAGGCAGTCTAATCCAAGCAACTCGTTGACTAACGTCTTAGCCTGCTTCGTTGATCAACGTAGCTTTATCTCTGAAACTGTATAATGGTTAAATTCAGTGCGTTCTAGACATAGTGAAATTTTCAAATGCGATCATCCACTCCAATTGCAATAGAAGGATATGGGGCATACATCCCTTTTTACAGACTTCCAACGACTGAAATTGCAAGAATTTGGCACGGCGGAGGCGCAGGAGCTAACAAAGAGAAAGCTGTAGCCTCCATCGATGAAGATACGACAACAATGGCGGTTGAAGCGGCGAGAATTGCCGTTGCGATGGCTGGAGTCGATCGAAGTCTTGGCGCGATTTTTGTTGGAACGGAATCTAAGGTATATGCCGTAAAACCAACCAGCACAATCGTCGCTCAGGCTTTGGGCTGCCATGAAACACTTGCCGCGGATTTCGAATTTGCTTGTAAAGCTGGAACAGAAGCAATGCAGGTTATCAGTGGTTTGGTTGGTTCAGGCATGATTGAACATGGTTTGGCTTGTGCGATTGATACGGCTCAAGGACGACCAGGTGACGACCTAGAGTTTACCGCCGCTAGCGGAGGAGCAGCCTACGTGATCGGAAGAGCGAGTAGAAACAGCATTGCGAAAATATTGGGTAGCGTTACTTATGTTTCAGACACTGGAGATTTTTGGAGAAGACAAGGTGAAAGGTATCCCAGGCACTTATCGCGTTTCACTGGCGAGCCTGCATATTTTCACCATGTTGAAACAGCAGTGAAGAACCTCTTTTCTGAGTTCAAAACAAGACCTTCCGACTTTCAGTATGCCGTATTTCATCAACCGAATCCGCGCTTTCCAGTAGAGGCTGCTACCAGACTAGGATTCACAATAAAGCAAATCGAAACGGGACTACTAAACCCGATGATCGGAAACACTTACTCTGGCAGCTCTCCACTGGGTCTGGCCGCGGTACTTGATGTGGCAAAATCTGGAGATAAGATTCTTCTATGTTCATTCGGATCCGGAGCGGGTAGCGACGCCTTCATTATAGAGGCACAGGAATCGCTAGTCGAAAAAAGAAAGATGGGCGTTCCAGTTAGAGATCTCATCGAAAATAACATGCGAATCGATTACGGAATGTACACAAAGTTTCGGGAAAAGCTACAACGTTAATTTCGGATCAAAGAGATGAAGCCGCGATGTCAGTATTCATTTCAAGAATTGGGTTCACCAAAGTTGGTGACCATTGGGAAAAGTCTATCGCCGAAATGGCATTCCAAGCTTCAAAAAATATATTAAAAGAAGAATCTTCATCGCCGGACGCGATCATAGTAGCTAACGCGCTTTCAGAATTATCCTCCTCGCAAGGTAATCTTGGAACGATAATTGCAGACGCACTTGATTTGCAAGGAGTCCCCGCTTACAGGGTTGAAGCCGCTGGTGCTTCTGGCGGATCTGCAATTAATCTTGGATGCAATTTGATCAGGGCGGGACAGATGAAAAGTGTTCTCGTACTAGGGGTTGAAAAGATGCGGGATTTGGATCCTGCTAAAGTGATGCAGGCTCAGGGCCTTTCTGAGAATGCTGATTATTCCCAATTTTTCGGAATTTCTATTGCTGCAATGAACGCACTACTCGCCAGACTTTACATGCATGAGTACGGGGTGACTCGCGAAAAGCTATCGGCGATTCCTGTGGTGTCGCACAGAAACTCCTCCACAGCGGAGCATGCCCAATTCAAGAAAAAGTTCACGAATGAAGAAGTTTCGAGATCTGAATCAGTCGCAGATCCTCTTCGAGTTCTTGACTGCGCTCCAGTTGGAGATGGTGCCTCCTGTGCGTTGCTTGTTTCCGAAGATAAGCTTTCATCAGATCAGCGCAAGGAATCTGTCGAAGTATTGGCCTCGGAATCCTCTTCTAATATTGTCAATTTCTTCGAGAGAGGAAAGATGTTGCATTTTGGGGCCACTCAAACTGCCACCGAAAAGGCATTGAAGAAGTCACGTCTTACAATGGAGGAAATTGACTTCCTCGAAGTGCATGACTCTTATTCTGAGCTCGCTGCTTTATCATTAGAATCCATGGGTCTCTCAAAGCCAGGAAAGGCATGCGATGACGCGAATTCTGGTAGATTTGATCTGAACGGGCAGTTTCCAATCTCAACCTTTGGCGGAATGAAAGGGCGAGGATATCCTGTAGGAGCGGCAGGTATCTATCAAGTCTGTGAAGCCTACATGCAATTGACCGAGAAAGCTGGGTTCAATCAAGTTCCTAACGCGAGATTTGGTCTGGTGCATTCCATGTCTGGGATAGACAGCTCAGCATTCGTCCATATACTTGCTTCATCTGCAAGACGCAACAGAAATTAGAGGTTAGGCGAAAATATGTCAGTCCCTTATTATCGCATGCGCGACAGATACTACAGAATGCTTGGAAATAAGTGCGAGAAATGCGCGGCCGAATTCTTCCCGCCAGTAAACATTTGCCGCGCCTGCAGGTCGGCGGACCTAAAGCCACATGAAATGCCAAATGTGGGAAAACTTTTGAGCTACACGCTTCAGAAAGAGAGCGTGACCGGATTCGAAGAACAAGAGCCTATGGTCTTCGGACTGATTGAGCTCAGTAACGGCGTTCGAGTAGTTGCACAAGTAGTCGATTTCCCTTATGAATCGCTGAAGATGGGAAGCAGGGTTAAAGCAGTCTTCAGAAGAATCAAGGCAGACGGTCCCTCTGGACAAATATACTACGGCTATAAATTCGGACCATTGCGAACCGGAAAGGAAGTTTCTGCCTAGTCAAGCGCAACGCTATAGACTTTTCAACGCGGCGTTTTCTTTGCAAACTGAAAAAGGAAGATTAATCGAATCAGGTGATATTATGAATTGACCTCAAATGTGAATCCTTCTGCAGTTTCGACCGAGAAGAAGGCAACCTATGAGGACATTTTGCGCCTTGCTCTAGAGCGCGGATTCTTTTATCCTTCTGCGGAAATATACAACGATGCAGCCGCCGGATTCTGGGATTATGGTCCTTTGGGATTCTTGATGAAATCCAACTTCATTCGTGAATGGAGAAGGCGACTAGTGAATTTCGATGAAATGCTAGAAATCGATGGATCTCTTATTCTCCCGAAGTCCGTGTTTGAGGCCTCAGGTCATCTTTCAAGTCTTGTCGACCCTCTTGTTCAATGCACTAAATGCGGAAATAGAATTAGAGCAGATAAATACATCTCTGAAAAGACAGGGTTGCAAATAGATGAGAGACTATCTCCTGAAGAGTTTCAGGAACTGATTCAAAAGTACAATCTAAAATGTCCAAAGTGTGGTGGGGAACTCGGCAAACCCATCCAGTTCAATATGATGTTTCGAGTAGGTGTCGGCACCGAAAATGCTGATGCGTACTTAAGGCCAGAGACAGCTCAGAGTATCTTTCTTGATTTTTCACGGCTTTCAAAGACTATGCGTATCAAACTCCCAAAAGGGATAGCGCAAGTCGGAAAAAGCTTCAGAAATGAAATATCACCAAGACAGAGTCTCGTTCGATTGCGAGAGCTTATTCAAGCGGAAATAGAGGTTTTTTTCAATCCCAAACCAAGCTTCGATCCAGGCAAATTGGCGAAACTAAAGGATACTAGGTTGAATGTTCTAAGTTTCCCATACACAGGAGAAGCAAAAGAAGTTGAGCTAGAGGATGCGGTGAAAATTTTCGGTGGAATGGAGATTATCGCATACTATTTTGCCTTGTTGCAGCGTTTCTACGAAGCTGTAGGATTTGAGAAGTCGAATACTAGGTTCAGAGAACTCTCGCCGTCCGATCGAGCTTTTTACACTACTTCCTCTTTTGATTTCGAAGTCAAGACGAGTCTCGGTTGGAACGAGCTAGTGGCATGCAACTATAGGACGGATTATGATCTCTCAAACCATACTCGTGCAAGCAAGAAGGATCTCTCCGTCATGGACGATGAAACCAAGATCGTACCACATGTGGTGGAGTTGAGCCTCGGAGTTGATCGTAGTCTATTTTATCTATTGGACAGTTATTTTGTGCATGAGTCAAATCGGGATGTTCTGAGATTGCGTCCTAGCATCTCTCCGTATCTCGCCGCAGTCTTCCCCCTTCTATCGAAGCCAGAATTTGAAGACAAAGCGAGAGCAGTCTATGATTCTTTGAAAACTGAGGATTTTGCGGTTTTTTACGACAGTTCGGGCAACATTGGCAGAAGGTACAGGAGGATGGACGAGGTAGGAACGCCATATTGTATCACGATAGATCCTCAATCACTAGATGACAATACGGTTACCATCCGTGAGCGAGATTCAATGAAGCAAGAAAGGATTCCAATCAATGAAGTTTCAACGAGACTCAGAGCACTTCGGGATAATGTAAAATAGATCAAAGAGCGTTTACCAACAAATACAGGCCGATCGATGAAATCGCTCCTACGAGTATGCTCGTGAAATTCACTACGTTATTGTCAACATATCTTAATCCTCTTACAGTACTTGTTCTTTGCCCATGATGGGTAAGGTTCTCCGTCAGGTTTTCGCATTTTGAGCATTTGTTGATTCCTTGAACTGTTGCACCAAGGACGCTGTCAACAAAGACACCTATTGTTGCTCCCAAGACTACAGCTAGAGCCGCAGAGAAGAGATCGTACAAGCTATTTCCAACAATAACGGCAACGGCAATACCAAGAAAAGATAATCCTACTGCAGAGGATATGGCCGCAATGCCCCCTAGCAAAGAAACTCCCCCTGACGTGCCAGCTTCCACAGTCTTCGATAGATGTGTTATCAATCTGGGTTTCGAGTGACTCAGGAGACCAACTTCAGTAGCCAAAGTATCAGCCAGGGCTACCGCCACAGACGTAAGGAACATTACGGCAAAAATCTCGGTATGAGTGTATAATTCCGCCAAGGAAGCTATAGCGGCGACTCCACCGTTGGCGACCGAATTGGGCCATGACCGTGTCCCGGATTTATCTTGCGCGAATCCGAGTTTTCTTTTGTAATCGTACCTGTATTTTGTCATTGCCGAAGAAACCCCGAAGAAGATGACTATCATGAAAAGCCACGCAAAACCCTCGGCTAGGAATGCGAGGAGAGAAATGATCACTCCCGCTATTGCGCCTTGAAGATCAATTGCGCGCCACCTTATCGCTATTACTGCAAGTCCCAGTATTACGATGACTCCAATTATTACTTCTACTGCTGACGTCAATTCTGGAATAATACCTTGTTAGTCTAATGACGCTGGATTATCTTTTGGATTCGTTGTTACTGTAATTTGGCTAATGCGCTTGAGATCTGTTCCTCAGTCTTGTTTCCGGCCAGGGAAAGTATGATTTTTTCTTTCTCCGCGAGAGCCTTTGCAATCTCATCTATTGTCTTGGGTCCATGGATCACAACCATTCTAGGTTTCAAATGGACAACCCTGATTGCAACCATTGGAGAGCGCCCTAAACCTACCTTTGTGAATATCAATACTCGTTCAGTTGTAGCGCCATAAATCTTGTAAAAATCAAAGCCTGAAAGAGCATAGATTGTCTTTATACTGTCAACAACTGTATATCCGTAAATGTTCGTGCCCAGTTTGTCTCCTCCAGTTATAACTGTGCCGTCAACTGCTTCGAGGATTTCTCTTGCCTTAACTGGCTCGTTGAACTCTCCAATCGCAAGTATTGCAGATTTGTCCTTTGGGGCTATCTCTCTTGGGAGCAACTTGTGGTGATTGTGATCGAGTTTTACGAGAGCTGAAACGTACTTCTTGATAAACCCGACACCTGGTGAAGCGCGTCTCCCACTTTCGTAGTCACTTAGCACTGAAGGGGAAAGACCCATTTCTCGAGCCAAAATTGCTTGCTTTACCGCAATGCGTTCACGCCACTTTCGCATCGCGTCGCCGGGGTTTTCGCTTACGACGACATCGCCTGCAATACGCGACGCAAACTCTGCGTTGTCGACACTCATATATTCGCGAACCTACGACAACTGTCGATTTAAAGCTACCCAAACGGATTTCTGTGTAAGCCTCTTCCTCTGAGATAGCTTCCTCACTTTATTGGGATTCCTTCGCTCGAGCGCCTGTTCTTGGCTCTTAAACCCCCGTTGGATATCTAGGCTCGAACTAACTTCGCGTTTACGTGAATTCTTTTGGTACTCGAACTTTTTCCGAAGAACTTCTTAGTCTGCCCTAATGTTAGAAATTTCGCCTCTCCCACTTTGACTAGCATAGGAAGATCTGAAACTACTTTGCCGAGGACGAGACAATGCCTCTTTGGAAGCGTTCTAACTATCGACCGAATCGTATCAGAATCGGCCGTAGACGCTCTTGCAATTATGTCGAGGTCGGCCTCATTAGTGAAATTAAATAGGAAAATATTGTCGGCTTGTCTGTAAATTCCATTGTTTATTGCGTCTGGTTGATTTGTAATGAGCGTCGTGAAGATTCCGAAGTGTCTCATCCTCGTAACTATATCGTCCCAATAAGTCTCCCGCAAATAGAGATGTGCTTCTTCGGCAAACAAGAAAATTGGAGGGATCGCCTCACGCTCTAACAGCTGGACAAGTTTGCTTAGGATAATTTCAACGACCATTCTCTTTGCAAGAGAGGATGAGCTCCTCAGAGAGACTACAAAGGCTCCTCCTTCGGGCAAAAGTGATCTTAGGACAGAATCGACTTTGACGGCGCGATCTTCCTCGGATGTGAAAATTCCTGAACCTCTCAAGGTCTGAAATCTCGCGTACAGAGCGTCCTTTACTAACTCATTGCACCTCCAGTTTTGAATCGCATCTCCAAGATGATCTATTGAGAGCTTATCGACAGTTTTCAAAGAACCTATTATTCTAATGAATTCACGCAAGGACGCACTTGGTGCGTCCAATACATGCTGCATGAGTGAAATTAAACTATATTCTCCAAGGTAATCGAGCGAAAACTTCAGACTTTTTCCGGGTTCTAGAACAACGATTCGAGTTGAGAGTTCATTCTTCGTCCCATCTTTTGAGAAGCCCAGTCCCTCGTATTCATTGTTCAGATCAAAAATCAAAACGATGGCTCCATTTGCTACTAGAGAACTCACCAAAAGTTTTGAGAGATGGGATTTGCCGGATTCTTTTTTGCCAGTTATTATAGAGAGGTTACCATCGATAGCCTCTCCAAATATTGTGAAAGTTTCTCCGTCCTTTGTGTTGCCGACCTTTATCTGCGCTGAACCAGTCTGACCTGCGAGATCAAGAAGATGCGACTGGGATACCTTTCTTATCTTGGACTTTGATCTCGAGGGAAGCCAAGCTACGTTGGCGATCATAATTCCGTTTTGGATACTTCCACGAACTTTGCATTTCAACAATCGCATGTCTTTGATCATTTGAGAGACAGAACTGATTTCGTAGGGATCAAGCTCGACGCCATTAGCTGTCGATTCGATGATCTGATCTCGGATAATGTCTTCAGTCAATGACTGACTTGGAATGTAAGACTCCTCGTAGACTTGCACTATAACAGACCCAATTTTTTGTTCATCGATTATTTCAAGATAATCGCCTTGATATACAGTCTCTGAAGGAAGCGCCACGATAGAAATGACATCTCCCGACTTTTCGAGTATTCGCAATTTCTTCGTCTCCGAACTTAGACGAGCTTCCCAAGTATAGATGCACGAAGATCGTCAGATGGGATCTGAATCAGATCATATTTTTTCGCAAGGTAGCTTCTAACCGATGAAATCGTCGATGAATCAAACACAGATAGGTGGTGTGCTAGTCGCAAGGTTTCGGGATACCCCCTAAAGAAAGAGTCGTTGTACTTGAGATCTGACAGAACCTGACTTTCTTCCTCAATATTTGAAGATGAAAAGTCGACCCTGAAAACTGTCGAATTCGGAGAAAATCTGACAACGGTGATCCTATTAGTGCCACAATTCAATAGGAACCGACCGATAGAGTCCGTCAGGTCGAGATACACTTGGCTCTTCTTGTTGGATTGCAGGGCCCCTGCTGCATTTGATATAACTCGCAATGAGGAGGCCTTCGAAAGTCCGACGAGCTGATTGAGATTTTCTTCGCATACATCTTGGAGTCTTTTGAGTGATGAATCCCGCTGCTCTAAAATGGAAGATCGCAAAGCTCCATCTACGAGTATTACTGAGTCTGTAAGTGAGTATGCCGCTTGAATCTGGGCGCGTCGTTCTAAATAATTTCTGATAAATCGTTCCGCGATAGATCTGTCAAGAAGGATCATGTTTGATATTTTTTTGCTGATGTTAGAGCCCAAGCTGGATCTTATTGTGGCAGGATCGAAATAAAATATAACAGGACCCGCGCGATGATATCTTAGGATAGATCCTTTTGTTGCAAAAACGGTTGCGACTCGACCGGCATAGATAGAGCCTTCCTCGGTCTCTCCAATGAGAGCACATGAAGAATCTACGGCCGCAACAATTCTATCCCTGGGACTCTGGGAAAAATCCTTTAGGAGAGTCGAAGAATTCATAAGCGAGGCTTGAGATAGACTTTGAAGCGGAATGGCCTCTTTCGAAAAATCGGTCCTAAAAATCACTCTTTTGCCCATGAGGCCTGCGAGGGAATCCCCAAGGACTGAGTCGCGGAGCTCATCGTCGAAATTGACTGGTCGAGAAGGGACTTCTGGAACAACATTTAATTGATTGTTCATCATGCGCATTATCAGGTGTATAGTAGCATCGCTTTAAGTATTGCGCAAGATGCACACTATACAATTGCGCAACTGAAATACATATGACAGAAGCTCAAGGCAAAGGGATCACGGTCAAACTACGTAAGGCCGGATGGGAGGTAGAGATTACATGCTCAGAGTCCCAGCTGAAGCAAGCAATTGAGAATGTGCTTATTTCACTAAATGTCCCCGGCCAGACTCAAGCGGCTCGCAAGGATGACCTGGGAGCTGCGCAAGGTAACAAAACCTGTAGAGGCTTAATTGTTGAGCTCTGGCGTGATTCTTGGTTTTCTGAAGGAAGATCCCTGGCCCAAGTTCACGAAGAGATAGCTCGAAGAGGGTATCACTACGATAGAACTGCTGTGTCGCATGCATTACGCGATTTGGTTTTGGAGACTATTCTGACAAGACAGGGTAACAGTCGCAACTATCAGTATATTCAGAAGCGACCCCCTAACGCTCCGTATACTGAAAAGGATAGAACATCGCCCTCCGCGCTTCAGGAGGCCACCATAATTTCAGAAGCAGAAGAAATGACCGATGAAGAAGAGGAGAATTAGTTCTTCTGCCCATGCTTTTTGGCAAGAGTGTCTTTTAGCCAGGTAATCCCTTCAGTCGTAATTCGAAACATGGTCTTATCCTCCGAGGCTTCTCGAACAATTTGCCCAGTCTTTGCGAGCTCGCTCAAACGAGAGCTGAGAGATTTAGGATTCAAACCTGTTGATTCTAGTAGATTAGATAAAGGCACGGAAGAGCTATTCGCGCTTCCTGTTTCAGAAGCAATTTTCTGCGCAACAAGCTGAGCGGCTACCCTCTCTTTGTCGCTCAAACTGTTCTGAGTGACTATTCGAGGCCCTTCTGGTGTAATACGCACATAATCTTTGAAATACTCTACCAACTCTGTGGCGCTGTAGTTCAATGTTAGCTTTTTAGCGAGGTTGAAGGCTGGAATCTGCTTCGAGAGGAAGGCATCTATCGATCGTAGTACGGATTCTGGAGGACCTGAGAAATCAATCTTCAAGTCGCCGTAAGAAAGCGAAGCCTTGAGTTCTAGGGATTCGATTGCAGCAGATTGTTGGTTTTCAGACAAATTCTTTCTCTACGGGCTCTCTGAAATTGGGCGGATTAATTTGTTCCTCTTTGTTTGAGTGCCTCTCTGATCTCTTTGGAAACAAGCTCACTCACCAACTTCCCATCCATTTTCCCCCTTGCTTTTTGCATGACTTTTCCCATAATCATGCTTTGCGAAGCCGCGCCTTTTGATTTAACAACCTCAACATTCTCCGTAATCAGGTATCTAACCAGTTTCGCTAATTCTTCCTCGCTCATCAAACCAAACCCCGATTTTGCTAGCGCTTCGTCCAAATTCATTTTAGGGTTGGAGGAGAGGATTCTTAGCAGCTCGGGAACAGCTTCCTTCGCAAACTTGCCGTTGTCAAGAGCAAGCAATATTTCTTTGAATCGCTCGTTGCTTATTCTGTCAACCTGTACTCCTTCTCTTGTCAGGTTTTGAATCGTGTCTACCAAGCTGTACGCGACGAATCCGGATGAGAGTTTCGTTGACTTGACGATTTCATCAAAGAGATCTCTCCGATCAGAATCATATAACTGGTATGCGAGCTGCTTCGGAAGCTTATACTTTGTGGCAAAGTCGTTGACCTGCTTATCCCAAGGCTCAGGCACTAGCCCTTGAAGCCTACTAAGATATTCAGCAGTCACCTTGATCAGCGGAACATCTGTTTCAGGATACATCCTTGCTGCTCCCGGGCGAGGCCTTAGGAAGACAGTCTCTCCACTCAATGTCGCTGCTCTGGTTTCTGCGGGAACACCATCATGAGAACTACGCAATCGCTCGACTAATGCCTCTGTGCAGATAGTGACCATCTCTTCATTTCCTACAATCAACACGAAGGCATCGCTTGATGAAGCAGCAAATTTCTCCAGCAGAGTTTTGATCTCCTCTGAAGTGATCCCGTAGTTCGGGAGCTCATCCGAATGAAAAACTCCTCCCAACCCATAGACTCTTGCTATTGCGCCGAGCTCCTTTCCAAGCCTTGATCCGAATGCATTCTCTTTACCGATAAATCCTGAAAATTTCTTGATCAAGATACAAGCAATTCTTGTTTTCGAGCCATTCATTGAGAATGATGTCTTGATAACTTTCGATTGGGTTTTCCCTAAAATCTGGGTTGCATCCTCTACGGATATTTCAAGGTCTTTTCCAATCTTTCTTTTGATTTCATTGGAAAGGTCGTAGAAGAATTTTTGCCTAGCAGCCTCGAACTGAACGACCTTTGCTATTTGGTCCAGTTTTTGGACACCCTTGACTTCAATGACATTACCGTTCATTACTGAAACATTGAGATCTTGCCTGATTGTTCCTAGACCGCGAGCAATCCTTCCAGAAGACCGCATCAGCCTGCCGAGCGAACCTGCCGCGTCCTGAACCTCTTGAGGCGTGCCCTCAATCGGGGCAAGGGCAACTTCTACAAGTGGTGTTCCAAGTCTATCAAGAATGTAGATCCTTTCCTTGAGATTTTGCCCACCTTCGTCCAATTTCAAGGATCGGGCAGCGTCTTCTTCAACGCTGATGCTTTGTACGTCGACTTTGGAGATTCCGGAGTTGTACTCAAGAAATCCCCCGAGAGCAACAACTGCTGTTCTTTGAAACCCTGAAGTGTTTGACCCATCAACGACAATCTTTCTCATTACATGTATTTCATCCATTATCCTTGACTTCAGGGCGAGCGCGAATATCAACGAGGTCTCAAGAGCTTCTCTGTTTATAGGGTGTGGAGGCTCTTCGTCTGCGTCCACAAGACAAGAGGTTTGTTTGTTGAGGAGATAGTTTACTCGAATTTCCCTGCGGGCCTCAAACTGAGCAGCACGATCCATTTCACCAAGTTCGGAAGCGGCGGCTCTTAGAATCCGCGTGAACTTCATCGGGAATCTGTTTTCTATCTCATTGGCGTCGGGTGAAGTTTCACTTCCAGAATATGGTGGGCATGCGCAAAAGAGCTTTGTCTGGGTGGCTAGCTGTTGGTGAATCTCAAGCCCGACTTTAAGCCCAATTGCTCGATAGTCAGTTTCTTCCTTCGCTGTTGTTCTTTGGCTCATATCTGAAGATCGGACGACCATCACTTCAATAGAATTCTTTCAGTCATTTCGCCAACAAGATTTCGCATCATCAAATCGCGAGGATTTGAGGTGGGGAAATTGCCCAAGACCCAGGATAATTTTGCGAGCGCAGTCTCGCTGATTGTATTCCCTAGAGGGACAACTCCTGCCCTCAATAGGTCTATTCCTGTCTCGTAGACGTTTAGGTCGACATGGCCTCTGATACACTGTGAAGTCATTCCAACGAAGATTCCTTTCGTGACTAGCTCCTCGAATTTCTTCACAGTTTGAGATGAAACATGCCCTAGACCTGTTCCTTCTACAATGAACCCTCGCATCTTTTTTCCATTTGATAAATAGTCTAGGACAGAGGGATCAAATCCGGGATGGAATTTTACCAAAGCAACTTTCGTTTCAAATTTTGTCTTCTGTCTGAAAACTTTTGAATTCTCCTCGTAATTTTCTCTATCATCAGGATAATCAAAATTAAGGAGAACCTTGTCTTGCTTGACTTGTGCAAATGGTGGGACATCAATAGATTCAAAGGCGTCTCTCCGACTCGTGTGATTTTTTCTAACTCGTACTCCTGAATGTATGGCTACTAGATCATCACTTTCATTTTCATGCATGGCGACGAAGACACCATGCGCTCCAGAATAGGCGGCAAATCGAGTTGCAGCCAGCAAGTTCAAGGCCGAATCTGCAGAAGGCCTGTCCGACGATCTCTGGGAGCCGACGCAAACCACCGGGAATTCTAGCCCAATCAATGAGAAACTCAACGCGGCAGAAACGTACCCCATTGTATCTGTTCCTAGCATAATGACTATGCCATCAAATTTCGAGGCATTCCCAGACTTTGCGATAATATTTTCTGATAGTTTCTGCCAATGTTCTTGGGCCAAATTCTCGCTGAATGCTGAAAACACGACTTCCGGCTTGATATCTGCAATATCTGCGAGTTCTGGTACCGCCGAGTATAGATCTGCTGCACTGTAAGCTGGTTTCACCGCGCCTGTCCGGTAGTCGACCTTACTTGCTATGGTTCCACCAGTGCTGAGTAAAAAAATAGTCTTGTCGCTCGGGGCTTTCTTTTGGGCGATTGCGCTCGGCGCAGCGGACTCTGCGATCTCATTTTCGATCACTGTTAGAGACGACACAGTCGCTGCGTCAAGTCCAATATTATAGCCAGATTTGAGCTTTAAAACGAGATGATCTCCAGTCTCGCCTTCGTATCTAGGAATAAGCAGCCCTGTTGCTTCGAAACCATCTTTTGTTTTTACTTTGATTCGACTACCTTTTTTGGCGCCAGCTTCCTTGAGTAGCTTGAGAGCTAATCCTGTATACCCTCTTAGTACCTCTTCATTTAGCTCCGCAGACATAGGAGGTTCTTTTCCTTAGCTAAGAATTTGCATCTCAAGAAAATCTATGTAAGGCTTGCACCAGTTCCATTCTCAATTTTGGCACGATCGTAGAGCTTTGAAACTAAATTCGGTCAGTTGTCCATTTTTGCCTACGGAGGAAGCTTGTGCAAATCGGTTTTGAATACTTGCCAGTGAGAGGACTGTCTATCTGGCGCAGGATCATGGCCCAATTTTATAGGCTAGACCGAATTGACCAGCCCTTCATCTTCACATGCTAGGAAATGCGGGTACGAGCTACCTGTAGTATGGGACAGCGATCTTTTCCGCTGGCTTGCCTTCTCTTGAACTCTTGACTTTTCGAATGGCATCTTCAAAGTGACGCATTGTGACTGCAGCTTCTGCGGCGTGCTTTTTCGCATCCTCAGGTTTGGGGAAGCTAGCAATGTACTCTTGAAGCACGAGTGAAACTGCCGTGTTCACAACCGATGTTAGATCCGCTCCGCTAAAGCCTTCGGTCATTTCCGCTACTCGCCCAACGTCAAGATCCGCTGCAACAGGCTTGTGTTTGATATGTATCTCGAGTATTTGTTTTCTTGCATCTTTGTCCGGAGATGGAATGTAAAGAAGCTTGTCGAATCTGCCTGCCCTCAAAAGAGCGGGATCGACCATATCCATTCTGTTGGTAGCCGCTAGTACTACTACTCCCGAGAGAGATTGAATACCATCGAGCTCCGTAAGAAGTTGGCTTACGACTCGCTCGGTAACCATGCTATCGCCCCCGAGGCCTCTGACCGGAGCTAGGGCATCTATCTCATCAAAGAAGATTACACATGGCGAAGCTTGCCTTGCTCGCCTAAAGACCTCACGCACTCCTCGCTCTGATTCGCCAACCCACTTGGAAAGTAGCTCTGGACCTCTTACGCTGATGAAGTTTGCCTCACTTTCTGTTGCTACCGATTTCGCAAGAAGTGTTTTTCCTGTTCCCGAAGGTCCATAAAGTAGCACGCCTTTTGGCATACTGTAACCTATGGTCGTATAGAGATCCGGATACTTTAGAGGCCATTCAACAGCTTCTTGGAGTTCCTTCTTAATGCTCTCGAGACCCCCTATGTCTGACCAGTGGACGTCTGGTGTCTCAAGGTACACTTCGCGCATTGCAGAAGGATAGACGTCTTTGAGAGCATTCTCAAAATCTTCCATTGTAACCTGAAGCCTGTTTAGGAATTCTGGTTGAAGCTTATCTTCCTCGATCTTAAGCTCAGGCAACATTCGTCTCAGGGTTTTCATCGCGGCTTCTTTGCAAAGATATTCTACATCTGCACCGACGAAACCATGTGTCACAGCCGAGATCTTTTCTAGGTCGACCTCCTGAGTGAGTGGCATATGGCGTGTATGAATCTGTAAAATCTCAAATCTCCCTTTCTTGTCTGGCACTTTGATCTCAATTTCTCTATCAAATCTTCCTGGACGACGAAGTGCCGGATCGATTGCATTTGGTCTATTTGTCGCTGCGATGACGATTACTTTGCCTCTTGCTTCGAGACCGTCCATCAATGATAAAAGTTGTGACACAACTCGTCTTTCTACTTCACCTGTCACTTCTTCTCTCTTAGGAGCGATCGAATCTATTTCATCAATGAAGACAATTGTCGGAGCTTTCTCTCGAGCCTCCTTGAAAATTTCTCTCAGTCTTGCCTCGCTCTCTCCATAGAACTTGCTCATAATTTCAGGTCCGGAGATGCTGATGAAATGTGCGTTACTTTCGTTCGCGACTGCTTTTGCAAGAAGAGTCTTTCCCGTTCCGGGGGGACCGTAGAGAAGAACTCCCTTTGGAGCCTCAACGCCTAATTTCTCAAAAATTTCTGGGTGGCGAAGAGGAAGCTCGATCATTTCCCTGACTTTTTGAATTTCGTCCTTCAGCCCTCCAATATCCTCGTAGGTTACCTGAGGAACTCCACGGAGAGTTTCACCTTTCTCGGAAATTGCAAAAATTGTTCTTTGAGTGATCAAAACAGCATCAGCCATCGGGCTGACTCCGAGCACTTGAAAGGTCAGCCTGCCGCCAAAGTACGGAATCATAATATTGTCACCCTTTGTGACCGGCACGCTTTCGAGGGCATCGGCTAAATAGCGCTCATCAATTGGGGGTATAGCTTCAAGCGGTGCTACGACGACTTTCTCAGCTGGCGGTGCTTTAATCTTCTTTATAGTAACAGTGTCTCCGATAGCCACGCCAGAGTTATTTCGGATGAGACCGTCAATTCTAATTACTCCACGGCCTTCGTCAGAAGGATATAGGGGAAGGCACTTTGCAACAGTTCTCCTCTTTCCTTTGATTTCTATGATATCGCCCGTTGAGGCATCGAGAGCGTCCATCGCATCATAGTCTATTCTTGCCACACCTCTTCCTACATCACGCGTGTAGGCTTCAAGCACTTTGAGAGTTACGCCTTGTTGGCTCAAATGGAGTACAGTTCCCCTGACTCTAATTCCGTATACAGTCTAATATTTCTGCCTTTCATAGACATCTCTTTCTTTGGATGACCTAGAATTAACACATGTGAATCGCAGGTACGGATGAATCTGTATCGGTTTCCTTCTGTCTCTAGTAACGAGATACGCCAAAGAGTTAATATGATAATGAACGGTTTACAAAGATGAATTCTCTTTGGCAAATCTACATTGCTTTTGATTTCCGCCGTACTCGACCTCGGGCTATAAGCCTAATATACAATCGGTCACTAACAATAGAAATTCTGAACAGATTTTTTCACCTTAGGAGATGTTTTCGCTAGTTGTCTTTTTCGTCGCATAGAATTGCAGTATTGGAAAGAGAAAGTTGTCATTCCCGGAAATGCAACTTGGAATGCATTTCGTTCTGTCCCGTCAACAAAACCGGAAGTGATTGCATAGTCCTTGGAGAAGACGCAAAGGCAGTGATTAGTGAGGAGCTATGTACAGGTTGTTCCATCTGCGTAAAGAAATGCCCCTTCGATGCAATATCCATAATCAACGTGGCTTCGGAGTTGGGAACAGAGAAAATTCACCAATATGGTGTAAACACATTTCGACTTTACAAAATTCCGATTCCAAAAAAGAACGCGGTCGTCGGCCTAATTGGAAGAAATGGAGTTGGCAAATCGACTGCCATGAATATTCTCTCTGGGTCTATCCGGCCTAATCTCGGAAGATATGAGAATCCGCCTAGCTGGGATGAAATAATTGAACAGTACAAGGGAACTGAACTCCAAGATCACTTCAAGTCAATCTCGAATGGAAATCTGAAGGTTTCAATCAAACCTCAAGCTGTATATTTGATCCCCAAAGTGTGGAATGGGACAATGAGAGAGCTTCTCAAAACCTCTGCGGGGTCTACTAAAGATATTTCGGAAATCGTTGACGCTCTTTCTCTCAAGAACAATCTAGATCTAAACGTAAGCGAACTTAGCGGCGGAGAGCTCCAAAAGACTGCAGTTGCCGTCGCGGCACTGAAAGACGCTGACATGTATTTTTTTGATGAGCCGTCAAGCTATAACGATGTCTTTCAAAGGATGAAAGTCTCTCAAGTAATTGGAAATTTAGCAAAGAAGGCATCGGTTATCCTAGCCGAACACGATCTCTCTTTTCTTGATTATCTAAGCGACTACATCCACATCTTGTACGGAGAGCCTGGTGTATATGGGATTACTTCGACTATACAATCCGCTAGATCAGGTATCAATCAGCTTTTAGATGGATTCTTAGAAGTCGAAAATATTCGCTTCCGAGATCAACCAGTCAGGTTTGACATTTATTCTCCTATTGAAGACGAAACTGAAACTCCTACAATTTGCGACTATACTAAGCTTACAAAATCATTCCCTACTTTTGAATTGACGGTAGAACCTGCAGAAATCCGGCTAGGAGAAGTAGTAGGGATTCTCGGGGCAAATGCCTTAGGCAAGACAACATTTCTCAAGATGCTGGCAGAACTTGAAGCTCCGACAACGGGAAAAGTGAATCTCTCAGCCAAAGTCGCATACAAACCACAGTATCTTTCCGCTGGCTCTGAAATGGATGTTCAGACATATCTCCGAACAATAAACAAGAACATTGATTCAGGCTTGATTCAAACTCAGCTTGTCTCACCTCTCAAACTCAACAAGTTGTATGAAAAATCTGTCAAAAATCTAAGCGGAGGAGAGCTGCAAAAAGTCGCAATCGTTGCTACTTTGCTTCAGGATGCTATGATCTATGCTTTCGATGAGCCTTCTGCGTTTATCGATGTAGAAGATAGAATCGTGCTCGCAAAATCCATTCAAAGGTTTGTGAGATCCATGGGAAAGACAGCCGTGGTCATAGATCACGACATTCAGCTTGTGGATATTGTGGCTGATTCTTTAATGATTTTTTCAGGTGAACCCGGTAGGCACGGCCATGCAAGTAAGCCTCTCGGTAAGAGCGAAGGAATGAACTCCTTCCTCAAGGAGCTAGGAATCACATACAGACGAGATATCACAACTGGCAGACCTCGTGTTAACAAGCCCGGGAGTAAGCTAGACCGAACACAGAAAGAAGAAGGAAAATACTACTATGTGGGCAAGATTACTCCTTCCGAAAAAGAATAAGATCATCCATCTTAGGCGATTAACAACCGATTGCCGATGCTGAAGGAAGCACTAAGTGCGGTTCTTGACAAAACCGAAATCGGACTTTTGTCCTCCTCGTTCGATGTTATAGGCGATATTGCGATCATAAAAGTTCCAAATGATCTTTCCTCGAAGGAGAGTCTGATTGCATCGCAAATCCTTCGAGCCATGAAAAATGTGCGAACTGTGTTGAAGCAATCTTCGGATGTGCAAGGAGAGTTTCGCCTAAGGGATTTGAATTTTGTCGGCGGGGAAGAAAAGTATGACACAATCTACAAGGAGAGTGGATGTCTTTTCAAGATTAATGTAAAGGAAGTTTACTTCTCTCCTAGACTATCTACAGAGAGAGAAAGGATAGCATCATTAGTGAAAAATGGAGAGCACATTTTGAACATGTTTGCAGGCATTAGTACATTCTCCATAATAATCGCAAAAACTAGGGAATGCGAAGTTGAAAGCGTCGATAAGAATCCTAGAGCAATAGGGTTTGCAAGAGAATCACTGAAACTTAACCGGCACCTCAAGGGAAAAGTTAATCCAATTTTAGCCGATGCCACCGAGTTCGCTAGGTCGCACAAAGAAACATTTGATAGAGTAATAATGCCATTGCCTGAGCAAGCGAAAGAATTTCTCGAAGTCGCATTTGAATCCGCAAGAGACAAGGCGACTATTCATTACTACGTACATGTCCCTGACAAAGAGTTTCAAGACGAGAATTGGATAGCCGGACATCTCAAATCACTCAATCTCACGAAGCGATACGAAATCTTGAATTGGAAAAAAGTTAGAGAGGTGGGTCCGCGGTACATTCAGGCAGTCGCGGATCTTAAGGTCTATTCCTAGCCGGTCTTCAACAAAAAAGCTATTGTTTCTCGGAGAAATTTTGCTTTATTTGATCCTGCGCTTGTGTGGAACATAGAGCTAGGGCCCTTCAAATAGTATGTATCAATTCAAATGATATCACTGAAAGGATAATCTAGCTCAGTTCATACAGGAAGTGCCTAATTGTTAATGAACAGATGGAATTCATGGAATATGGATCGCTGAAAAAAGAGATTTCCGGAACAAACAGAGGCTTTCGAAATTGTAAATGCTAGTGCCGAGGCCAGTGGGGTATGTCCGTATTTGTTAGGCGTAATTCGAGCATGATTGGGCGAAGAAAACAGGTACCAACCTCAATAGACGCGGCACTAGCTCGAAAACTATTGTGTATAAAAGGCCAAATTTGAATGGACTATTTGATTGCGGGAGAGAAAGGTTAGAGCATTCGAATGCTAATCATGGCTTTCAAATAATATGTGATGCCTCTGTATTTGTATAATTTTGTATCGAAGAAACAATCTGATAAAAGTTGCCGGGACGAACGCCTCATGAGGCAAGTCTCAATCTCAGTGATCAACCCCTACGCTAAATCTTCACCTTTTGCGCTTCGTAGATTTTTTTTACTTTCTCCATATCGTCAATCTCTCCTATTGACTTGTCATAGCGTATTCTTTTGATTCGCGGAAAGCGCAAAGCAAATCCGCTATCATGACGATCGCTTTTTTGTATGGCGTCGAAGGCAACCTCGAGAACGACTTCAGGTTTCACGGTTCTTCGATAGCCCTGATCTTGAATTGTAGTGTTTTTCATAATCTCGGTCATATCACTTATTTCGGCATCTGTCAAGCCAGAATAGGCTTTTCCCACGATTTTGAGATCCTGTCCTTCTTTGACTGCAAAGGTGTAGTCTGATATAACACCGACGCGTTTCCCGTGTCCATACTCAGCTGCGACGACAACCACATCCAAAGTATCAAGTTCTTTCTTTAACTTCACCCAGTTGCCTCCCCTCCTCCCGGGTGTATACGGAGAAGAGAGATCCTTTACGACGAGCCCTTCGTAGCCCAGCGTTTTGCTCTCGACGAACATTTCGGAAATCTCCTTGGGAGAAGAGACGAGTCTTTGTTCCGAGAATCCCATAATATCGCTGGGGAGCCTCAAACTCCGAACTAGTTCTACTCTTTTTCTAAAGGGTTCTTGCAAGAGAGAATCCCCTTTGAAATATAACAAGTCAAAAATCATGTATTTGATTGGCGCGTCCTGATCCGAATGGATAATCTTTCTTAGTCGCCTTTGAAGAAGTTGAAATGAGAGAGGTTTTCCGTCAGAGTAGGCGATTATCTCTCCATCAAATATCAGATCATCTGCCTCAATTTTCTTAGCGCCGGCCTCAAGCTCAGGAAAGAACCTCGTCACGTCAGCCAAGTTTCTTGAAAAAAGTTTGACCGCTCCGTCACGTTTGTGGAGCTGAGACCTTATTCCGTCATATTTGTATTCTGAATACATTGGAACAGATTTGAATTTTTCAAACAATAATTCTGCGGTATCTCCGGTATCAGCAAGCATAAAATTGGTCGGTCGAAGGGGTGCAAGTTTTGCTTCATGCAATTTCCCGTGACGCGCCTGAATCGCGACTAGTCCAGGACTAGCCTCGATCAAGTTAGCCATTCTGATATCTGCAATAGTCTTTGAAAAAGCCTTGGCGATAGCTTCTTCGAGTAGGCCTTCCACTAGACCGATACGCATCTCATTTGTTAGAATCTTGACAATATATTTTGCCTCTGCCGGGAGACTAATGTTAGAGAAAAGTCCTCGCAACATTTGCTGCTTTCGTTCCTGCGAGTGTACTCCCACACTCTTTGAAAGCTGGAAGAAATGACCGTAAACTTCTGACAAGGTAAGAGTTTTTTGAAAAAGGGTGTGAACTAGTTGCTTTGTTCCCCCATTCGAGGACGATATTTTCTCAGCGATTACATCTTCTAGAGCAGATCCCAAATCACCATGCTTTCGATAGTACGCACTGATCTCGACGTCTTTAGAATTTGTGATATCCGCAATTACGTTCCAAAGTGTCGAGTAACCAACGTTGGCTTCTTGTTCAATTTCGCCCGGTGGAAACACTCTTCCTGAAAGAAACGTAACGGCAATCTTGAGATCTTTATCATCGGTAAGTGAAGCGAGATATTCTGAAAGTATTTTGATCTTCTCAAGCTTGCTTCTAGTTGCCTTGATCGCATCGCATGTTTGTGCGAATTTCCGAAACTCATCGTTAGCCGGCCCAGGAACATTCAAAAAGTTCTCAGTATCCTACATTAAAGAAACAATTCATGGCGTCAGAAAGACACTGACGGATCATATCTGGCGACTCATGAGATAAGCGTCTTCGCCGTCTCTATAGTAGCCTCGATGAGTTGCAACTGTCTTGAAACCGAGTTTCAGATATAACTTAACAGCGGGAT
>JARCRS010000215.1 GCA_029850555.1 archaeon
GCGAGGAGTGCGACATAGCCTAGGTCTCAAGGTTAGGGGTCAGAGGACAAGAACCACGGGCAGGAAAGGGCGAACCGTTGGAGTGAAGAAGTCGGCGATTCAAGCAGCTCAAGCCGCAGCGGCCGCAAGTGGAAAGGAGGCAAAGAAGTGAGATGGGAGATCCAAAGAAACCACGAGCAAAATTCAACCCTCCTAGGAATCCTTGGCGGAGCGATCAACTGTCTCAAGAGCTATATCTGCTCGGAACCTATGGGTTACGTAACAAACGAGAGTTGTGGCGCGCACAGACATACCTATCAAACATCAGAAAACAAGCAAGACAGCTTTTGGCTGCGGCATCAGATATTCGGGGAAGAGAAGAGCCAAAATTACTCACTCACCTAGAGAGACAAGGACTAATTCAAAATTCTTCTCCCAGTCTTGATGATGTTTTGTCGCTTACTATCGAAAATGTTCTTGAGCGGCGCTTGCAAACTCTTGTTTGGCGACGCGGTCTGGCCCGTAGTCCCTATCAGGCAAGGCAATTTGTTTCTCATGGACATGTTTCGTTAAATGAGCGAAGAGTGACTATCCCCTCATACCTTGTGTCTCCAAATGAAGAAACAACGCTAAAATTTGTTGAAGGTTCTAACCTTGCAAAATTGCAGATTGCTCCGCCCGCAACTCCGTCCGAGACTCCAGATGGGACAACTGCTGAACCAGCGCCCGAAGCTCCCGGTCAAGCTGAAGTTCCAACTGTGGAAGAGACAAAAAGTTAGTGTGAAGGAAAATTGGAAGCTGCACAACAACAAGAAAAATGGGCTATTGTTCATATTTACAGTAGCTATAACAACACGATTGTTCACATGACAGATCTTACTGGATCCGAGACAATTTCGTTCAGTTCAGGAGGCAGGCATGTGAAGGCTGATCGATTCGAGTCTTCTCCTTATGCAGCGATGAAAAGCGCTTCTGCTGCGGCAGAGGTTGCAAAGTCAAAAGGCATTTCCGCTGTTCACATTAAGGTGAGAGCAGTGGGCGGCACGGGTCCTAGAACTCCAGGGCCTGGCGCTCAAGCGGCGATCCGAGCTATTGCACGCAGCGGTTTCAAAGTCGGGCGGATCGAGGATGTGACACCGATTCCGCATGACACAACTCGGAGAGCAGGCGGAAGAAGAGGCAGAAGGGCGTAAGTCCTAGTAAAAGAATTCTTTCCATTTTTTCCTTCTTTAAATTTAATCTATTTCATCCGCGGCTTTCAGAAAATCTCTTGAAAGCTGAATCCAGTTCAAGAGAGGCGTCTATCAAAATTTAAAAGGTGCGCTCGAAGGAAAATTGAATTGATGCCATCATGGCAGGAGCGTTTCTCTTAATTCTCTTCACTGCAGGTTTTGGACTCGTTTTTGCTTTACCTGTAATTATAATCCCTTGGCTTTTCGCTCCTCGTAACAGGACTCCAATGAAACTTGCTACCTTCGAAGCAGGACAAGTACCTCAAGGAGATGCTCGAGTCCACCTTCTAATGCAGTATTACGCGTACCTTCTGATTTTCGTAATTGTTGATGTCGTGTCAATGTTTCTATTCGCGTGGGCGACTGTCACAGTACTTCCGCTTTCGGCTGCGGAGACTATCGGAGTCTTTCTTTTGATGATCTTTATCCCTCTGGGATATGGAATCCGTATCGCTAGGAGACGAGAGCTTTGGTAGCTCAAGAACTTGAGACTAAAAAGGCACCGTATTCGAAGTCAAATGACGGTCCCGGGCTTTCTATACTTGTAGGAAAAGCTAAGGAAGTTATTCAGCAGGCGATCGCGGATCCTCTCACTTATCTTGCTAACTGGGGAAGATTGTACTCCCTTTGGCCGGTTCATCTCGAAACAGCGTGTTGTAGCATAGAGTGGGGTGCCGTATCTGGTCCCCGCTTCGATGCAGAGCGATACGGGATCCTCGAAGCATTTGGATCTTTAAGGCAGTGTGATCTAATCGTTGTTCATGGAACAGTAACTAGGAAAATGGCACCGAGACTCCGGTGGATCTATGATCAAATGCCGGAACCAAAGTGGGTAATCGCCATGGGCGCATGCTCGATAACCGGCGGTGTGTATTTTGACTCCTACAACGTCCTTCCTGGTGTTGATCAGCTAGTTCCAGTTGATGTGTATGTACCGGGATGCCCGCCGCGGCCTGAAGAGCTTATTGACGCATTCGTACTTTTGCAAGATAAGATCCGCAAATCGGACATTCGCTAGAATATCTTTCTCCAAGATTGAAACAAAAGAGACCTCCCCATGTCTAGCGTACAAGCAACCAAACCAGAGTTGCCTAGGGAGGAAAAGGCCATTATTGAAAGCGTAACTACATTGTTAGGTGATAAAGCAAAACTAGGATATGCGCGACTTAATAGAATAAAGTTCTCAGTCGAAGCTTCAAACCTTATCGAAGTAGTCAGGTTTGCAAGAGACAATCTTCACTTTGATCACTGCACCAATGTAACAGGGACAGATTTCCCGAAAGAAAATCAAATACAGGTAGACTACCATTTTGGCTCGATTGACGGTCAGGGCCTGCGCAGAATAATTCTGACTATTTCATGCAAGATTCCTTCAGCTGATCCAAAGATACCATCCTTGATCAACGAATATCCAAGCGCAGATTTGCATGAAAGAGAAACTGCTGAGATGTTAGGTGTTGTCTTTGTCGGACATCCAAATCTCTCAAGACTCCTCCTTCCGGAGGATTGGGAGGATATTCCGCCTCTTTTGAAAAAGTACAGACTACCCGGGCGGTTAGAAGGAGAGTAGAGAGCCTTGTCTTTACCGCTAGGCGCGAGTGGAATTTCCACGCAGCAGGTTGAAGATAAACTCGTCGTGAGTATCGGCCCTCAGCATCCAGGGGCGGGACATTTTCGTTTCACCATTACAGTTGACGGAGACACGATTGTCGACGTACTCCCTGACCCCGGTTATGTTCATAGAGGCGCGGAGAAGCAAACGGAGTATAGGAACTATATTCAGAGTATACCCCTTCTTGAGCGATCATCACTCACGGACGTGACAAACATCATTGGTCCGTTCTCCCTTGCGGCGGAAGAACTGATGGGAATACAGGCTCCTCCCAGAGCTCAATACTTACGAATGATCATGTCTGAAAACCAGCGCATCATTAGTCACCTCTACTGGCTGGGGATTCAGGGAATATTTTTAGGGCATTCTACCATGTTCATGTGGCCTCTTGGGGATAGGGATATTTTCATTGATCTGGGGCAGATGATCGGCGGGGCAAGAATTACCTACTCATATTGGATCCCAGGAGGAGTGCGGAACGACATGCCCGAGGGCTTCAAGGAACGTGCGCTCAAGGTCTTTGATTATTTTGAAAAAAGGCTTAAAGATTACGAGCGGGTGTTTTTCAGTAACCCTCTTTTTTTGAAGCGCTCTCAAGGAGTAGGGATTCTAAAGAGAGAGGAAGCGATTGCACTCGGAGCTGTCGGCCCTGTCTTAAGAGCCTCCGATGTAAAGTCCGATACAAGAATAGATGAGCCATATTGTTTTTACAAAGATATTGATTTCGAAGTTCCATCTTTCACGGATTCTGATACCTACGCTCGGTGCATGGTGCATCTTGTAGAAATGAGACAGAGCATGCGCATCATTAGAGAGTGTCTAGACAAAATGCCCAAGGGACCAGTGAAGGTCAAACTTTCTCCGCAACAGAGAACCCAGCCTGGAGAGGCTTATGCTAGAGTTGAAGCCTCAAGGGGTGCGATGGCATTCCATATCATCTCCGATGGATCGACGAAACCTTACAGGGTCAAGATTAGTGTTCCCTCTTTTCGTAATCTGATCGTCCTAAAGAAACTGCTCATAGGATCGCATGTCGCAGACATGCCGGCTATTTACTGGAGCCTTGACTACTGGCCAGTCGAGGCTGATAGGTGAAGAAAAACAAATGCCAGAGATCACAACATTCGAGCAGTTTATCCAGCGAATTCTGAAGATTGTATTCTGGGTTCTCATCATACTTCCGATGGTCGCGCTTCCGATCTTTTATTTGGTCTATGTTCTTCCCGTAGAATTTCAGTGCGGCTTTAGTTTGCTTAATTGCGCTGTAAAGCCCAACTGGAGCCTTGCGCTCAATATGTTTAACCCAGCCGAGATGAATCCCTTCAGTCCCAATTCATTCATCAGTCAAATGGGTTTAGGCGCTGGCTCTACGTTTTTCAAATCTAGTACTTTTCCGGGTCTAACATTTGCAGCCGTACTTGCGTCCTTCGTCATATGGGGAGAAAGGAAGCTCCTTGCAAAGATGCAATACAGAATCGGTCCACAATATGCGGGAAGGGTTGAAGGTTGGCTGCAGTCATTTGCAGATCTCTTCAAACTGCTTTTCAAAGAAATCGTGATTCCAGCCAAAGCGGACATGCTCATGTTTATCGCCCCTCCTTTCGCGATGATGGCTCTTTCTGGCGCGCTGCTCGCTACGATACCGATTGGGTCGACTACTTACATCTCAAACTCTCCTTACTCGCTACTTATCGCAATTGCACTGATTAGCTTCTTCCCTATCGTTACTTTACTTGCGGGCTGGGCGAGTAACAACAAGTTCTCCTTTATTGGAGCTATCCGGGCCCTCTATCAGATGATTTCGTATGAGATTCCATTGATATTATCTGTACTTGGCGTGGTAATCCTAACTCATTCATTGAGTCTCTCTCAAATCGCCACAGACCAAACCAAAATCTGGTACATAGCACCCATGTTCCTCGGAGCGATAGTCTTCTACATCACCGCGATGGCCGAACTCGAACGTATTCCATTTGATATACCTGAAGCAGATAGCGAACTAGTAGCAGGCTGGCTTACTGAATACACTAGCATGCTCTTTGGCGTCATTAATCTCGCAGTTTACATTAAGCTCTACGCACTCTCATCAATCTTTACACTTCTCTTTTTAGGGGGATGGCTCGGACCGCCAGGGGTTCCAGACTTTGTTTGGTTTTTGATCAAAACAGTAATCGTTTTGACAATTTTCATCCTTCCACGAGGATTCTTTCCGCGAGTACGTATAGATCAGCTGATAGACACGGGTTGGTTATGGCTGATGGGGCTAGCATTCGTTAACGTTTTTCTTGCGTTCATGCTGAACGCAACGGGGTTGCTGTAGATCTCAAGGAACAAGATTAAGAGAGAAAGAAAATCCAAGGAGAACAAGAAATTGAACATCGTATCTGGAACTTTCAGTGCTCTATATGCAGCGATTCGTCAGCTGCCAAAGAAACGGATGACAATGCGCTATCCTGATGTTCAAACCGAAATGCAAAGCTACTACACATACGATCCAAAATTAGGCGTTGCGAAGCCCGGCTACAAAGGAAGACATATTCTGTGGCTCGATAAATGTACAGGATGCCAGCTTTGCTCTATTGCGTGTGAGAATATCTCGCAGGCGATCGAGATGGTTAAAGTCAATCGTATTCAACCAAACAACAAGAAATCGATATTTCCTCAGGTTGATTATGCCAAATGTGTCTTCTGTGGCTTCTGTGTTGACGCGTGTCCTTTCTACGCTCTAGGAATGACTGAAGATTTCAACCTCGTTTCGACCTCTAAAAAAGATCTGGTTTACGCTCCCGAGAAACTCGCCATCCCTCCGAAAGTTATACGTCCCAAGGTTGAATTCAAGATCGAAAAGGATATGGCATTTCATGATTGATGAAGAAACGATTTCTTTCTTTGTCTTGTCTGCACTTACTATAGGAGCTGCTTTGTTATCACTTGAAACGCGTCAAGTAGTCTACGGAGCTATCGCATTAGCATTCTCTTTTCTCGGAATCGGCGGGCTTTTCATAGTCTTGGACGCAACTTTCGTGGCGCTCTTCCAGATCATAGTATACGTAGGTGCGATTGCAGTTTTGATAATTTTCACAGTCATGGTTGTCACAAAGGAGGTTGAATCTGAGGCAGAGCGGGAGCCGTTTAAGCCTCTGGCGATTGCAATCGCGACTATTGTCGCTCTAGCTGTAGGAATCGTCGCCTCGCTCTCTGATTTGAATTCTATGTATCCACAAGGACTCTCGTATACAGCGGCGGATATTGGGACTCAGCTGACTACTGTTTATTACGTTCCTTTGATAATTCTTGGACTGATTCTCGGAGCGTCCGTTGTAGGCGCCCTAACTTTAGCCAAAGCCGAGAAGAGTTAATGGGGGTAAAACACGTTGGTTCCTCTTCTGTATTACATTATTGTGTCGACCATTCTTTTTGCAATCGGTGTGTATGGGCTCGTATCGAAAGGAAATGCTTTACGGTTATTCTTTGCAATTGAGATAGTCATTAACGCAGCTAATCTGAATCTTGTGGCTTTTACTCGTTACGCGGCGCAAACCGCAGCTGGTCCGAACGGACAAACCTTTGCCCTGTTTTCCATCGCGATCGCCGCTGCTGAAGCTGCTGTAGGTCTCGCTATCATCATTGTCGCATTCCGCTTGAACAAGAACGTTGATGTTTTCAAATTAAGGAAACTCAAGAACTAGCTGAAAGAGACTAGACACCGACATGGCTTATGATATCCTTCTCCAAGCGGTCTTAGTCCCTATAGCTCTGTCGCCAATTGGCTATCTCGCTGGACGCAAGTTTGGTTCACGCGGTTCGTTTTTCGCATTCGCCGTGCTTCTTTACTCGACGATTCTTCTTCTAATCGCCGCGATGACAGCTAATCCCTACGCAGAGGGATATTCGTGGTTCCCTCTTTCTATTTCAGCTTCGAATCTTTTAGGTTCGGTGGGACACTTTGGTCTTTACATCGATGGCATCAGCATGCCCTTTGCCCTAACGATTTACACTCTCTGCACCGCAGTTTCGCTTTACTCTGTCCCTTATATGAAGCACAGAATATTTGAACAGGAAGGGATAACGCTTGAAACGCAAGAAACGGGATCTACTGGGCAAGTTCAAGTGGTCGTTCAACAATCTCCCGGCTCGGAAACTTCAGACCCTTCGAGTTCGAAAACAACCGATCATTCAAAGAAACGTAGTTTAGAGAATCCTCGAACTAACTCGAGATTTGGTTTGTACATTGCACTTTTGATGCTCTACAGCTCTGGTATGGTAGGAACGGTTCTTTCGACTAATTTGATCGAACTGTACTTCTTCTTCGAGTTCATGCTCATACCTTCGTATTTCTTAATCGCCGAATTTGGTTATGGAGCACGTGGCAGAATTTCTCTGATGTATCTTCTTTGGACTCATATCGGAGCTCTCCTCATGTTGCTTGGATTCCTAGGCATAGGAACAGTGTCCGGGACCTTCATTTTCCTGCAGACGCCGGGTGTTGCTACGAGTAGTGTTGTTACTGCAATAGCAGGACCGCTACTTCCCTGGATCGTTTTCGCAATCGTCATCGGGCTTTTCGTAAAATTGGCTGCGTTCGGATTGCATATCTGGCTACCTTATGCTCATGCTGAGGCTCCGACTCCGATAAGCGCCCTGCTATCGCCCGCAATGATCGGCATCGGGGGATACATCATAATTCGAATGTTTACGATTATTTTACCGACTGCATATCACGAGGTCAATCTCGGAATCGCAGTCTGGGGAGTGCTCACCATGTTTTACGGAGGGATTATGGCACTCGCCCAAGACGACATCAAACGACTTTTCGCCTATTCCTCAGTAAGCCAGATGGGTTACATAATTTTTGGAATAGCAACTGCGACTGAGCTCGGTGTTGGAGGATCAGTTTTCCAGTTTGTAAGCCATGGAACTGCAAAAGCGATTCTTTTCATGGTCGCGGGGCTAATAATTGTGCAAACCGGTGGCCTGAGAAGTATCAAGAAGATGGGCGGATTGTCTCAAAAACTTCCGATCACTGCAGTATGCGCAGCTGTCGGATTCCTGGCGCTTTTGGGGTTTCCAGAAACAAATGGCTTTCAAAGTGAATGGATGATTTTTGGAGGCGGTTTTCAGCTTGCAACTGCTCCCGGTCCATACCAAAATTATTGGGTCATCTTAGCAATTCTGGCTGTGATTTCGACAATAGTGACCGCGGGCTATGCTCTTTGGACTATGGCTCGTGTTTTCTTTGGAAAGCTTCCCAGCGAGTTAGCCAATGTTCGCGAAGGGTCAGCTTACATGCTCGGGCCTATGATTTTTCTCGCAATTCTGACAGTCGCACTGGGAGTTTTCCCCGGATTCATTGATACGCCACTATTCCATAGCCTTGCAGGATTTGCTTCATCAACCTCGAACGTGCTAAAATCTTTGCCGATCCCTGCACCGTAATGTTTTCGAAAAGGAGTGTAAAAATAGACAAATGTCTTCTGTTCTCGGAAGCTGCACCGACCTAATTCCAAATCTCATTTGGATAGTCCCCATTGCAGGAGGAGCGTTAAGTGTCCTAGGAGCTAGAGCAGGAGGATTAGTTCGAAATGCGATTGCCGTAGGATCCGGTCTCGTTACGGCACTTCTCGCCACGTCGCTATTCTTCATTTCTGATTTTAGCAATTACACATTAACAGGAAAAATCTACGATGATTTCACACTTTGCGGTAGCCAAGCAACTTGGATACAAGCCCTCGGGCTTAACGCGGGAGTTCTGGTGGACCCATTAACAGCCGTGCTTGCCGTGACGATCTCTTGGGTTAGCTTTCTGATTTTATTCTACAGCCTGGGCTACATGAAAGGCGAAAAGAACCTAACTCGATACTACTTCTTGATGACTTTTTTCATCGGGAATATGTTGTTGCTTGTTATGTCAGACAACTTTCTCCAGCTTTTCCTTGGTTGGGAGGGAGTCGGATACTGCAGTTATGCTCTAATCGGCTTTTGGCATACTGATGAATCAAAGTATTGGGTTGGTACCCTTGGCGAAAAAACCGCTGGCGTACCTGAATCTTACTCGCCCAGCCAAGCGGGACTAAAGGCGTTCATTATGACACGAGCTGGGGATATTGCATTTCTTGTGGGGATTCTAATGATCTTCGCCTATTCAGGTACGTTCAATTTCGTCCAACTTTCAAAGGACCTAACTGGACCTGCCTCGGGAGATTGGGCAAAGAGCCTCTCAAGCGTTGGATTATTCGTGCCCAGCGCCATTCTAATCTTTGGTGGTGCTATCGGCAAGTCTGCGCAGTTCCCGCTGCAGGAGTGGCTTCCCGATGCCATGGCCGGACCGACTTCCGTTTCAGCACTTATTCATGCCGCAACTATGGTTAACGCGGGTGTTTTCTTAGTTGGAACTGTAGGTCCTTTGTATGTTCAAGCCTTTAACAATCTCCAAATTGTCTATCCCTTCTTCCTAACTGTCGCTGCAATCGGCGCTTTCACAGCTCTTCTAGCGGCGAGTCAAGCTATGGTGCTGGATGAGCTCAAGAAAGTCCTAGCATACTCTACTATTTCACAGATCGGATACATGATGCTTGGACTCGGCGTCGCTGGCCTTTCGACGACGGGAAACTTTTCCTACGGTTTCACGGCAGGATTCTTTCATTTGATCAGTCAGGCGCTTTTCAAGGCAGGTCTTTTCATGTGTGCTGGTTGGTTGATCCACGTTACAGAATCCAAGTATATGAGTGAAATGGGAGGTTTAGGGCGTCACATGAAAATCACTTTTGTTTCCATGCTCATAGTCGCATTGTCTCTTGCTGGAATATTTCCGTTGAGCGGATTTTGGAGCAAAGAGTCAATTTTGGCTGCCGCGCTTCAAGCCGGAGGTATCTCGCTCGTTTTCTATGGCCTAGGAATCGTTGCGGCCCTGATGACAGCTTTCTACAGCATGCGGCTCATCGGGCTGATATTCACAGGGGCCAAAAGCAAAAACGTACAGGATTTGGAACAAAAAGGCGAGCACATCCACGAAGCTCCCCTCACCATGTGGATACCTTATGTTCTTCTTGCAATTGCAACTGTTGTTCTTGGGATAGTCGCTCCGCTCTTTCTGCAGCAAAGATTGGGATCTTTGTTTTCAAATTATCTTGCGAATTTTAGTATTACATCTCCATACTCGTTCAGCATTCCAAATGATATCATCGCTCTTTCAGTTGGCCTAGTGGTTGCAGTGCTAGGAGTCGCAATTGGCTACTTTGCTTATGTTAGGCGCTCTATTAGCCCGGCTGCCATAATTGCCAGCAGTCCCCTGACCATCGGCGCTTACCAATTTTTCAGGCATCGTTGGTACATCAACGCTTTCTATTACAAGGTATTTGTCTACCCGATCATCGAAGGCAGCAATTGGCTTTTCACGAATTTTGAGGAGAAAGTTATCGATCCAATCAACATGGGAGCTCCAGAACTCGGTAGCGACGTATCCTCACTTCTTCGCAAGATTCAAACTGGCATCGAAGAAGAGTATGTGTTTGCTTTTGGAATTGGAATAGTGATGCTCATAGTTTTACTTGTTTTGTTCGCCCATATTTGACATGTAAAAATGGAGTTCTGGATCCAGCGAATTGAATATTTCATCTAATGAGTTTCCAATCTATATCGCGGCAGTTTTAGCAGCGATCGCTCTAATAATAATCTTAGTTTCGTTGAGTGGTAAGAGATCAAAATACATTGCAATGGCTCTCTCAACTGCAGGATTCGTCTTTGCTATAGCACTGATAATTCTGCAGGCACTTGGATATGTTGGCACAGTGCAAACCAATCCGGGAGCTAGCTCTCTTTTCGCGGTTGATTGGGTCTCATACATCTTTGGAATCGCAGTACTTATCGTTTCTCTCTTAGTCGGGTTGACAGCCGTTGACTATTTCTCAGATCTTATTGGAACTGATGTTACTACATTTTACGCCCTACTGGTCTTTACTACAATCGGAACTCTTCTTCTCGTCTTCTCTGCCAACCTTCTCATGATGTTTGTGGCTTGGGAGATGATGAGCATACCTAGTTATGTTTTGACCGGATTCAAAAAGAAAGATCCTAGATCTAACGAAGCGGCTGTAAAATATTTCGTTATCAGCGCATTCTCTTCGGCGGTTCTGCTGTACGGAATCTCCTTGATTTACCTTCTGACGGGCAACCTTTCGATCTATGAGGTTGTGAAAGCGGGAACTGGTCTAGGAGGAACTGCGCCGATTGGTTTTCTCGCTTTGACATTCTTCGTAGCAGGGTTTGGCATCAAACTCGCCGCAGTCCCGTTCCATATGTGGATACCTGATGCCTATCAGGGGGCGCCAACAATTGTAAGCGCTCTTCTATCAACGGCAACGAAAGGAGCGACTTTCGCTCCTGTGATCAGAGTTCTGTTTGTTACATTCAGTTACTCCGCTTTTCAGCCAGACTGGACATTGACTTTTGCAGTTCTCTCGGTTCTTTCGATGACTCTGGGAAACTTTGCGGCGCTCACTCAGAAGAGTGTCACTAGAATACTCGCGTATTCAAGCATAGGCCAAGCTGGATATATCATGATTGGACTTGCAGCCGGCGGGCAACTAGGTCTGACAGGATCGTTCTTTCACATATTGAATTATGCGACCATGCAAAGTTGCGCTTTCCTTGCCGCTGCACTGATAATAAAAAACGTGGGTTCGGATGATTTAGATTCGTTCAATGGAATAGGGAAAAGGTTCGCAGTAGCTCCTTTGGCGCTTACTCTTTCGTTACTTGCATTGGGAGGATTCCCGCCGCTAAACGGATTCTGGAGTAAGTTTGTCTTGTTTCTTTCGGCGTTTCAGTCTTCAAGCAATCTCTCTTGGCTTGCAATAGTGGCAATAATCAACAGCTTTGTGTCAATTGCTTTCTATGTTAGAATTGTCAAACACATGTATCTCGATGAGGGAAATGCTTCTACGAAACTTGTAGAGACAAACGGTTTCAAACTATCTTTAGTGCTTGCATCGGCAATTATAGTGGCTACGGGAATCTATCCGGGGCCATTAATTCAGTTTGCTAGCGTGGCAGCCCAGTCGTTCCTCAGCGAAATTCATTCGGCGCCGACGACACAAGTTATCCGGTACTTTTCTCTTTTAATTCGAATTCTCCTTCGCCAATGATATTCTCTTAAAATCTTCTACGCACTGCAAACTCTGCCAGCTCTGATAACCTATCTTTGGCCTGCGAATTGGCAATATGAGCTAGAGAATTTTTTGCTGACAGGGCATATTCGTAAGACAATTGTTGAAGAGAAGTTTGTTCCGCACCCACCCTTCTTGCTAACCCTGCTTCATCATTCCAATCAAGCAAGTCATCTTGGAGTTGGTATGCTATGCCCAAATTTAATCCAAAATCAGACATTGACTCGATAGTTTGTTGTTTGCCCCCAGATAGGATTGCTCCGATGCGAGACGACGCTTGGAAAAGAGTGGCGGTCTTGTGCGATATGATCTCCAGGTAGGAATCTAGACTGATTCTTTCCCTAGCTAGGAAGAAAACTTCCTCCAATTCACCTTCGCTCATCCTAAGTGCTGCCTTCGACAACTCTCTACCGATTCTTGAATCAGCATACTGAGATGCTATTTCGAGTATTACTCCCAGTACGAAGTCGGCCGACAAGATAGAAGTAGGTAATCCGTATTTTGTATGAAAAACCGGTCTGTCTCGCCTAATCGTCTCTTTGTCAATTATATCGTCGTGAACAATCGATTCCAAATGAAGAAGCTCCACTGCAACAGCCGCGGGCAGAGGATCATCAGTTACATTCTCATGAATCGCAACTGCATCGTGACAAAGGAGAACAATTAGAGGACGAATCCTCTTGCCGTCTTGAATGGCATAATTTAGCGGCTCATAAAACTTTGATTCTGAAAACCTCGCTAGAACATCTGAGATAGCATGTTCTATACGTGTGTGATAATGAATGGTCTTTGAACGAAAGTAAGTAGCAAATTCTGTATCACTAAGTTCCAACGACAAGCATTCTCCATGCGAGTGACTAAGTTATAATAGGTTCCAGTTTCTATTTATCGGTTTGCCACGAGTTTGGTCTTGAGCTTTACTTCGCGGCCGACCTAGCTCCGCATGCTTCGCAAAGCAAGGTTAGTACTTGTTTGTTCTTCTCGAGCCTTGTATCCGGACTACCACAAACTGGGCAGATTACCCGTTCTTTCACGTATCTTTGAACCAAAGCCGCAAATGACTGTTTGTCCGGCCGGCCCATAAAGATAGCACGACCGTTTTCAATAGACGCGTTTATGGCAAGCTGGCTTCTAAAGTAGTTCAAATAATCAATCGGATCTCTTCTCAATAGATTGGGGAACTCCATGAAGTTCAGCCAAAATGTTTTCTTTCCAGAAACCATGGTTTGAGGAGCTGGAAGCTTTAAGCGATCTTCAGACTGACCAGAGCTTTCTGGCCGCGCTTGCCGTATTCTGGCCAAGAGGGTATTGTATGCTTCTTCAGATTGTTTTTGCTTGCTCATTTTGACTATTCTTCCTTCGGGGAAAAGGAATATTGTTCGATGACGTCGTTCACCTTATTGAATCTTCAGGTCAAAGATCGTTTCAAAATGTGAAATAGAATAAGAGATGCTCCGGGCGGGATTTTCACTTTAGGAAGATTTGAACCCGCGATCACTGCCTTGCCCTGCTCCACATCACTGAAGAAGCTCGAAAGGGCAGTATGCTTGACCGGACTACACCACCGGAGCGCTCGCTTACAATTTGGAAATGCGTTCTACTTTTAGAGTTTTGTTTCAGTAGTTGGGCAAAGGAAACACAAATATGATGATATAGGATGCTCGATCAAACGAACTTGAGGGGCCCGTAGCTCAGCTTGGTAGAACATACAATCCCAGCTTAAGTTAGCACTCGAATGTATGCCAAAAGCGACCGGCTCATAATTATCTGTCAAGAAGATGAGATACCGGTCGGTCGAGGGTTCAAATCCCTCCGGGCCCACGTGTTTTTCTTTTCGTGTAGCCTAAGAGGTAGGGACTTGAGCGGAGACCGGCTTTCTTGATGGGTTGGGAGACCTCTTGAAGATCTTAGATCCTCCGAGTAGTACTGTGATTCCAATAATCAGTACCGCGATACCCGCTCCTGCCGCCAATGGGAATTCAAGGTTCAATTTGGTCGCGCCGTAATACGCGAATGGAGACATCGCCATAAGCAGTAGTCCGACAAATTCTGGCGCTACAGTCATTTTCACATTTCCCAGAAGTTGTTTAGGCGAAAGAAGAATTGAAAATCCAAGAAGGAAGAAAGCAAATATCAGGGCATACCTTCCTGTAAGAAAGTTACCCGCTCCATTTCCAATGTCATATCCTGCGGCACTTATAGCTGCAGCAAATGAAATTATCATAACAACAACGGCAAGAAGTTGCATTCGCGTAGTGTTGGCGGAAACGATATTGTTTCTTTCACTGAAAGGCGTCGCTCGAACTTCAAGAATAAACCCAACACAAATAGCTACTATTGATCCTAGAAACAAGTAAGGATCCTTTGACACGACGACATATGCGAGACCTGGCATCGAGTAGGATTTTGGGCCGAAAAGATACCATTCGTAGACCCCGTAAGCAACTGCCGCGACTAACGGAGCAAGATACAGGAAAAATGCAGCGTCCTCGCCTAATTCTTTAGAGTTCAATTTCGCCAAAATCAAATCCGTTGCCTAACACGATTTAATGTTTTCAATCTGTCGAGGTGATAGCGCCTTCTTGAGCACCCTGCACGATCTTCCTCCCGGAAGCTAAGTAGCATGTGTGACCTATCATTCTCATCGAGGGCCTAGTTTTCCCAGCTCGAGCCTCGATCTGTCTTAACAATATCTCAACGCTTTCGACGTCGCAAAACATTCCATCTTTCATTGTTTCAACGACCCTTTCAAGCTGATTGGTGGTGGGACAGATACAAAACACAAAGCCAGATCCCTTGAGAACTTTGTGAGCCACCTTAAGAAGTTCCCAAGGGTCGCCAGTATCGAGAAGAGCCAGATCGTAGAAATTCTCTCGGAGCCCTTGAGATGCGGTCAGAAGGCTGGAGTTTTCAAATCTTACATATTGTGTTAACCCAGCTTTTGCAACATTTTTTTGGGCTATCGCTGAGAAATCTTCCCTCGCTTCGAAAGTATGAACTAGTCCATCCGGTGCTACGATGCTTGCAAAATAAGTGGTTAAGGCTCCAGATCCAGTGCCACATTCGATAACCAGAGATCCTCCTCTGATTCCAGACCGTGAGACGATATACGAGAAATCCTTTGGATACACTATCTGCGTTCTGCGCTCAGATTTCATAATGAAATCAAGAGCTACCGGCCGGAGGAGAAATATGCTTTCGGCTAATGTCGTAGGAACGGATTCGCCGAATTTTTTTCCTATTATTGATGAAAGTTGAACTATGCCAGCATGCGTGTGGAATGGGATGGAGTTTTTCGAGACTTGAACCAACCAAGTTCGCCTAGGGTCAAGGTAAAGTAGAACGCGTTGCCCTTCTTGAATTGTATCAGAATCATTGAGCGACAGGCTTTCTTTCGACAAAGTAAACTAACTTCTCAAATGCCAAATCAACATTAAAAGAATTCAGCTATGCCTAGAAAGTCGCGGCAAGTACTCTTTACAGTTCCAGATTCCACAATAGGAACTCAAGGCCAAGTTCTTTGGTTCGCAGAATGAAGCCTACGGTTACTCATTCTACGCTTTCTTGGCAACGGTAATTTCTATTGTAGAGACGTTTCGTATGTCGTCGCCTTCTCCGAGCCTCTCAGTGTCGATTTTGATATTCTTGATTTCGAAGGTATTGTTTCCTAGTCTCTTCGTGACTATTTCAGCCACATCGACCGCTCTTGAGATAACCATTCCACGCGCCTTTAGGACGATTTCTCCGCTCTGAGCTAGTTGAACCATCGCAGACATTGCATAGCTCATGACGGGTTTCTTACCTACGAAGACGTGGTTGGGCGGCGAGGTTCTGGACGGTCTCTCGCGGACATTTTCTTGAGGTTGTGCTTCAGCTGTTCCATTATTTGGGTTAGAAGGATTGGGTGTCATTTTGCCAATGGTCGCCATTTGATTTGCGGGTCAATAAATTGTCTCACGTTATTTAAGCCTAGCTAGGTTGGGGTTGAGAAGTGCTGAATTGAGATGAAAAACTTGGCGATTAATTGCCCAAACAGAGGTACTAGGGATTTGGCAACATCTATGGAACAGGGCAAAGAGTAGGTTTTTCAATTCATTTTCGAGGATTTTCCTTTCCTTTTCTAACATACTCTTTAGGGCAATACAAGATCAACTAGATTGAAAAAGTGCTTTAGCTTTGAAACGATACATCCCCAGAAACGGTAGATGACAAATTATCGCATGAAGAGTTTCGGAATCAGATTAGTCTTCCCAAGACCGAACGCGAGTCTAGAGTTGGAACCTAGCCTAGTTCTCTTCGCTTTATCTGCGCGCAATTGCCGCAAAGAGGAGTCATCACTCGAGTATTTGGATCGTAATACATATTGAAGTGAATTCTGCATACGGGTTTCTTGCACATCTCGCATTCAGCCTTTGAAGTTTTTGCACAAACATAACATTTCATTTTGTTAAGAACCATACTCTTTTGGAAAGAAAGATAAACACGCGTCTCTTTTTTTCCATTCTCGCTCTATGTAGTTAGTACATCGAGCGGTATATCTTCGTACTGCCCATCGGGAAGAGTCCTTCTGATATTGATCGGAAGTATCTTCTGATCGAGCTCATCAACCGCAATGTCAATTGGACTGTGTATGTTTGCGGGGACCTTGATAAATGGTGGAGCACCCAGTGCCAGTTGGAGAGACCTCGCTCCAATTATCCGCGCGCGTTCAAATCGCGTCAGTTTTGGCGGCCCGATGGTGACGACAAAAGTCTCTCGAGTTTCTTGCTCCAGTGTCTTTTGTTTCTTACGTCTGATTTTTTGTTGCGTAGATACTCTAGTGCGTGGAACTGAAGGCAAAAGTGAAAAAAAGCACCCGAAATATAAATCTCAGCCTCAGGATGACTCTTAAACCTTACTCGAATAAGGACATCCAAATCTTAAAGAGAATCCCTTTGATCCTGAGATGTTTAGCTTCCATTCAACGTTGGTTTTGAAATGAGCGCGGAATCTCTCTCGGAGCTTATTCTTACCGCCTCAGTTTATGGCAAGGGCCAAATTAAAGCCAAAGTCTTCAAACACCTAGCGCCAGTTACACTAAGCAAAATTCTGCGTGCAGTTCCCTTTGGGGGAAACGCCAATTTTTTTGAGCGCAATTTTGCATATATTCTGACCCCAGTCGTAACAGGAGAGGAAAAACCAAGAAAGGAATTCAAAGAAGCTTCCTTGGCATTTATGCCATCTGGATCAATGCTCTGCTTCTTCTTACAGAATACGAGGAGCTACAAGCCCATGAATTTGCTTGGCGAAATTCGAGAGGGCTTCGATTTACTAAGAAATTTGAAGCGAGGCGACTCCATAAGAATAGAGTCCATTGTCCAAGCTCAAACTTTGCCTTAAGTTTACGCAATTACAAATTTTTCAGGTTTGCTGTGCTTGCCCTCCGCCGAGAGCGGCCACCGGAGCATAAATGTAATGACCGCTGTATCCGCCTACCTTTCTAATTGCGTTCTTGGATTCTAGAGTTCTGAGAGTTTGAGCAGCGATTGCCGCGTTCAACCCAAGTGCTCTAGCTGCACCATAAACTGTTATTGCCTTCAAAGGGGCTAATGTCTTCAGAAGCTGCTTATCTTCCATCTTGGGAGCTAATAGGGCCTGTTGCTTTGCCTGTTGTTGAGCGAGTTTTGCCTCTTTCGCAGTTTTCTTTTCAGGTTTTTTCGCAAAGCTACCTTGAGCGCTATCTTGAGCTGACTGAGCCTTGTCAGCTTGACCAATTGATTTTTTCTTTGTTCCACCCATAATTAATACAACTCGTTCGTTGATAATTATTATTTTGGTACTATACTATTAATACATTCTTCCGCTCCGAATGTTATCGGACCTACAAGTACTCCTGGTGTTTTCTTTGGACTTCAAAATCATCGCTGATGCATATGAGAAAATGACAAAGACGAGCTCTAGAATCGAGCTCACAAATATTCTCGTTGACGTACTAAAAGCCACGGACTCTTCAGTAATAGCCAAGGTCGCTTATCTAACGCAAGGTAAGCTCTATCCCGATTTTGAAGGAGTTGTTCTCGGGATGGCAGAAAAGACGGTTGCTAAAGCACTCGAAAGAGCTTACGGCGCAAAGCTCCCGGAGATTCAAGTCTTACTTCGAAAAACAGGAGATCTGGGAGATGTAGCAAGTATTATTTCCAATGACAAGGTACAACAGGCTCTGTTCTCAGAGAAACTTACAGTCGAAAAAGTGTACTCGACTCTTGACGCAATCGCAAAATCGTTTGGAGTAGGCTCTATCGAAGCAAGAATCACAAGGCTTGCTGCTCTATTGACGGCCGCTAGCAATGTTGAGGCAAAATTTCTCACTAGATTTGTCACTGGGAAATTGAGGCTCGGCGTCGCTGATTACACTGTCTTGGATGCTCTTGCGATAGCGTTCACGGGGAATAAGGAAAATAGAAAGAAGCTAGAGAAGGCCTACAATCTCACAAGTGACTTGGGCTTTGTGGCTCAATTGCTTTCGAGCAAAGGACTCGCAGCGGTTAATTCTGTCAAGGTTACTGTTGGAAAGCCGATCCGTCCGATGCTGGCCGAGAGAATGGAAAGCTCGGAGGCAATCATCCAACAAATGGGCGGTGACGCAGTTGCCGAATACAAGCTCGACGGGGAGCGCGTCCAAGCTCATAGGACCGGCGATGGCCAGATTTCCCTTTTCTCCAGACGTCTCGAGAAGATAACTTCGCATTATCAGGACATTGTTCTGTCCCTGAAATCAATTCGCGCAAAGGAATTTATCGTCGAGGGCGAAGCTGTCGCGTTGGATAAAGAAGGAAAATACCTTCCCTTTCAGGAATTAATGCACCGGCGCAGAAAATACGGGGTAGAAGAGGCCATGAAAAAATATCCTGCCTCATTCAACCTTTTCGATATACTCTTCGTTGACGGTAAAGAAATGATAGACGAAACATACGCCAAACGCAGATCGACTCTGGAAGAGATGCTTGCAAGGTCCAAAGGAATTGACAGGCTCAAGGTCTTGGTGGTGCCCGGACGGAAAGTCACCGATCCAGAACAAATAGATTCAATGCTACAGGAGGCGCTAGCCGCGGGCTGTGAAGGACTTGTTGTAAAAGACGTTAGAAGTCCGTACCGCGCAGGAGCAAGAGAATTCGCCTGGATCAAGTTCAAACCGGAGTACAGATCTAATGTCAGGGACACCCTAGATCTAGTCATAGTAGGAGCGAGCCATGGAATGGGAAGGAGGGCTGGGCGATATGGCACCTTTCTCTTAGCGGCTTACGACAAGGACCATGATATCTTTCATACAACTACAAAAATTGGGACTGGTTTTACCGATCGTGATTTAGAGAACATTTCAAAGACTCTACAAAAATTAAAGATTCTAGAAAAAAGTCCTCGGGTTAATGCTAAAGTAAGTCCCGATGAATGGTTTGAACCTAGCGTAGTAATTGAAGTGATTGCATCTGAGATAACATTAAGCCCGATCTATACTGCGGGATTGGGGTTGATAAGACCAGAAAGCGGCTTCGCTCTAAGATTTCCCAAATTCACAGGAAAGATCAGAACGGACAAGGCTCCGGAAGATGCTACAACGGTTCAAGAGCTCTTGGAAATGTACCAAAAACAGGTTCGCCAATTCAGAGCCGAAACAGAATCAAAAGCTCAGGAAGTTCCTCAGATGGAAAAAAAGGAAGGAGTCAACCGCGGCGAGCAGATATCAAAAAAGAAGTCAAAGATAACTAGGCTTGTACTTCCTTGAAGTAGAACAATGCCGACATTTTCGCTTGCACATTATCCCCTTATCGTTTCCGCACTACATGCTGCCCGCCATGCAAATGATCTAGTTTGTTTCTTTTCGCGTTATTATGCGACCTCCTTTAGAAAGCTCCTTACATAGTATTCGAATAGGTAATTAGGTCGATCTAGAACAAATTTATGAAAGAGCTAGTATCATTAAGGATTGTATGATTCAATTGTTTTCCTTAGGAGATCGCCCTATCTATTTGTACTCCCCTCCCCCTCCCCCACGAGCTCTGCATACAGCTGTGGCAAAAAAGCCATTGTTTGTTAGTTAGTTTCTTGTGTTTGCTGACGCCCTAACTTATTCTTGATTCCGTTAAATACTTCCCTTTTATACACAGAATAGTTTTCAACCCTGTGTCTATAATCTCGAATAAAGCAATTGTTTGTACCATTTGTGTACCATGTCTGAATTTAGCCCTGATTCCTTATTACAGAAAAAAACGGTGGCTGACATACTATCAGTAG
>JARCRS010000216.1 GCA_029850555.1 archaeon
ACATTTTTTTCGTGCCCGAGGTACTGTGGATGAAGCCATCGCAGCAGCTTTTCGACACGACAAAAGGGGTAGATCACATAATCATAGCGGTTCGCAATTTGGACGAAAGCTCGCGAGACTACTCCAATGCACTCGGGTTCGGGGTAGAGAAGGGCGGTCGCCATCCTGGTGGAACGGAGAACTTTGTCTCGTTTTTTTCAGACCGCACATACTTGGAATTGCTGGGATGTTACGAAATAAAGGACCAGATGACAAGAGATGTATCGAAATTCCTTGAAAAAAGCGAAGGGGCCGTTGGCTGCGGGCTCGCTGTATCCTCCGCCGAAAAGACAACTTCGTTCCTCTGTTCAAACGGTTTTGATGTCGTAGGACCGAGCGGAGGCACCATAACTTACGAGGGTGTGGGCGAGACTCCACCTATTCTATGGCGCTACGTCGCTTTCAAGGATAAGACGACGAAACACGTTGGAAATTTCTTTTTCATAGAGTACGATGAAAAGGCAAGAGCTGATTTTCTGGCAAAGCATCCTGATCTCGCGGAGAAACGGAATCGACGAATCAACCAAGTACACCGAAATTCTTCTCTCCGGCTTTCTGCAATATGGCTGGCCGTAAATGATCTGGATGAAGCTCGGGCTGAGTTTGAGCGGGCTGGTTTTCAGAAGATCAAGTCCACCACAATAGATCAAAAGAATATCAATGCCAAAGCCGTCGTATTGGAAGCAGGCAGGGGCAACATCGTTCTCATGCAAGCTGATGAAGAAAGAAAAAATTTGCCTGCTCGCTTTCTAGCAGAAAGAAATATCGATGAAGGATCTTCATCGATATTTGGATTTAGCGTTCAAGTTTCTGATCTTTCAAAAGCTAGATCTATGTTGATGGTAGGCACCGAACAAAACGATATCTTGCAATACGAGGGGTTATTTGGAAAAAGCGTACTAGTCGGCCCTCCTCAACCATCCCACGGAGTCTGGATTGAATTCTTTCAGGCCTAGATTCTTACTTGGTACGTGACGCCGTACACCAGTATGAGAGAACTCTCAAAAGCTCCCTTGACAGGATGCGGAAAGATCCGAACATCAGCGACCTTGACGGAACTCTCATAGAACGAATGGTGAAGGAGCTCAAACTCCATAACACCTCAACGGACAGGGCCGCAAAATATGTGAACCACCTACTAGTGGCAGAAAGGAAGATTCATGAGATCACAGGTGGCAAACGAGACTTTGACACATGCACCGGGGAAGACATGGACAATTTCAAAATCTGGCTGATCTACCTACTCTTCCGGAAGTATAAAGTTCTAGCCCAAAGAACGGCTATCGTTTCGCGATACCTAGTAGCTCAGTAAGACAGATCTGATCGTAACGATACCTCGCTTAAATAACGGAAGGGAAGAGCGAGTGCTAGCAAATTTGGAATGCCAGAAGTAGCGATTCTCTTACCAGTATTCTTTCCTCTAGATGCAGTGAAAATGGGTGTCTCTTCGATTCTGCCGGGCACAGAAGTTCGCCATGACAGAGATTTCACAGGATCGGACGCGCGAGTTCTTGTGGTCACAACATTCACCAAGGTCGGATCTGACATTGTCTCAAAGATGCCCAACCTCAAGTTTGTCCAGGTTGCGAGCACTGGATACGATAACGTTGACATTTCTTTATTGAAATCAAAAGGAGTTAAGCTCAGCAACATCCCTATCGCCAACAAGGAAAGCGTAGCAGAGCATGTCATAATGATGACACTCGCGCTGCTAAGAGATCTCATTCCTCTTGATTCCAAAATCAAAAACAAGAACTGGCCATCTCTCACCCAAGGAAGAGAGTTGAAGGGAAAGGTCTTTGCAATAATTGGGATGGGGGCGATAGGTACGAGACTTGCCGAAAGGTTGCTGCCCTTCGAGGTTTCTATTGTATACTGCGACATTGAAAGAAAGCCCGAGGAAATAGAGCAAAGGCTCGGTGTTTCATTCCTTCCTCTCGACGAGTGCCTGAAAACCGCAGACATTATTTCACTTCATCTGCCGCTGACTGATGAGACCAAGGGCATTTTCTCAAAGAGAGAGTTTGATTTGTTGAAGAATGGCGCCATTTTCATCAACACTTCAAGAGCCGAAATCGTTGATGAGAACGCGCTTATCGAGACGATAAAAACCAAAGGAATCCGCGCAGGTATCGACGTTTTTCCGCAAGAGCCTCCGAATTTCGATTCGGAGTTGTTCCAGCTTAACGGGGTTATTTTCTCTCCTCACTCCGCAGGTGCTACAGCAGAAAGTCAAGAGAGATTCATGATCGAAACCGTCCGGAATGTAGCGCACTATCTCCAAGGAGTAGACCCGCTGTATCAGGTGATCTAGACTGAAGGCCCATGAGGTCTTCGCAAAAACTCTCAAAGAATTAGGAATCTTCGGAGTATTCGGGAATCCTGGGACTACGGAGATGCCGATGCTCCAGTCGGTTGATAGATATTTTCTCACTCTCCATGACTCGATAGCTGTTTCGATGGCCGATGGTTACTCGTTGTACGAACTGATCCCTTCGACCGTAAATTTGCACGCGATGCCGGGCGTTGGAAACTCCATGGCATTTATCCACACTGCGGCGTTGAACAGGTCGCCTGTGGTAATAACGAGTGGGCAGCAGGACACGCGACACGAAGTTCACGCGCCTCTGCTTTACGGCGATCTAGTGTCTCTTGTGAGCCATTCTGTCAAGTCAGCCTACGAGATCAA
>JARCRS010000217.1 GCA_029850555.1 archaeon
TCGCCTAGTAGTCTTTGTGATCGCTGTTGTATCTTACGGAACCATCTCTGAGTATCTGCTTGAGAGAAATGCTCCTGATACAGGAGTGAAGACGCTATTTGACGCGCTATGGTTTGTGATGCAGACCGTAACCACCGTAGGGTACGGTGACACACCGGTAGTGACTTTCTGGGGTAGAATTAATGCGATTGCGCTTATGATCGTGGGAATAGGAGTATTAGGTTTTTTTAGCGCAAGTTTCGCGTCGCTTCTCATAGACTATTCGACAACCAAGAGGTTTGGTGAGCGGAGAATCAAAATCAAGAACCATGTGGTCATCTGCAACTGGAACTCTATAGCAGATGGTCTAGTCAGTGAAATCGCAAAAGAGAACCCTTTCTCTATAGTTTTGCTCGCACAAGCAGAGAAAAGTCCTTCAGATTTGGTCGAGTTTGTCAGAGGTACCTGTCTACACATCTCCGACCTACAAAAGACTAGTGTAGTGGATGCCGAATCAGTAATAGTCCTCGCCGAGACCATCACCGATGGAGAGCTAGCTAGTGCGGTGGACGCTAAGACAATCCTAGGAGTGATGAACATCCGCAAACTTTCGAAGAACACTCACATAGTAGCTGAGCTATTGAAACAGGACAGCATGGAGAATGCCAAAGTGGCAGGCGCAGATGAAATGGTGATACGTGGAGAGGTATCAGCTAAACTACTTTCAAGAGCCGCTCTGTACCCTGGAACGATTGATGTAGTGGAGACAATACTGACTGCCAGATCTGGAGAAGAGATATTCGAGGAGGTGCTACCAAAATGGACACTCGGCAAAACATGGTTTGATATTGCGAAGTTCTTCCTTGAGAAGAATGCCACACCTCTTGCTTTGAGAAGAGACGCCGGGTTAAAGATCAATCCGCCGCCTTCTACTACAGTTGAGCAGCACGACTCCATAGTCTATATCTCAAGCTCGAAGGTTAAGACATCATGAAAAATGTGTTCCCAAGGGCGGGCTGACAATCATTACAAGCAATAAGTGTCAAGGAGAAATTTCTTCCGACAAACAGAGGGTGTAGAAATTTACGATGCCCAAGTTAATCAGCGAAAAAAACCTGTGTCAGGGACCAGAGCCGATGCGGGAAGAAGGGAGGGATGAACCAAGCAATCTGCTTGAAATAATAAATGAACATGCACCCTCTTTCGGGTTTTCTTCTTTGTCTTTTTCTTCTCGAACTTGAACAGTCCCAGATTGTTTCTGGCTTGTAGGGCGGAAGAATCAGGCACGCTCTAGCCTTCTCATATTATATCGCCGTATTCTACACTTGGTTTTCTCCTGTTTTGCAAAAAATCGTACTTGAGTCCAACCACACCAGAGTCCCGAGATCCCTATCTCACTCCACTACAAGCTCGATTATGCCTTCTGAAATTCTCGAGCTCCGAACTCGAAGCGAATATGCCGAGATGATGCCTTGAAGGAGCTGCGCCGCGCAATCGGTAGATTCTCTCGAGAGGCCCGCGCCTACAGCTCTGACCAAGAGCTTGGAATCCTCCTTACTGTCGCTGGTACTGTTATCTTCATCTTGTCTGGTCTTCAATTCAATCCTTTTCACCGGCAACATCTCCTGCAAGGCTCTTGCTTCTATGGTGAGTTCTGAAATCCTCGGGGCAGAAAGCCGTAGATACTCTCCGAGTTTCTTCCCTTCCTCAAACCAGGCCTTGAGAAGCCACTCCTTTTCGTCTCCTCTCTCGAAACTTCTTTTTATCATCTTTTCAAGAAGATCTCCAGGCAGAGGGATAGCATCTACATCTTTCATGATTTGCGCAAACCTCCAAGAGGGGTAAATGTCTGAAGGAGAACCGCCCTCCTTGTAGACTTTGAGATCTGCATCAAGAGATTCATTGACAAAAGCGTAAAGTGTCTTGTTGGCTCTTGTTGCTTCATCGGAGATTTCGTATGCTATTTTTTCATCCGCCGCAATATTACTTCTCGGCATCTTTCTTTTCAACCTGCGTTGGGGATTTATCTTCCCTCACTTGTAAAATCCGTGTACATATGTCTACAGTTTCTTGCATCAGCTTACATGCCTAGAAATATACGAACTTACTACTAAACAACTTGGGCAGACCAGAAAGGCGGAAGATGGACTTTGAATATAGAACCAGAAAGGAGAGCCCCGTACACGCTATTTATCCTACTGACGATTGCATTTCTTCTTTTCGCCGTAGGCATCATTGTCTATGGTGCCAGAGTGTCTTCGGAGATGGGCATACCATTAGTCACTCAGTACTCTTACAATGTGGGTACTTCCTTCACTACAACAATTAACCAAGCACTTTCCATGGAGGCGAGTCCTCCGTCTTATGCTTACTTTTCTCAGAACAATACCATTGTATTCACATCTTTCAGCCCTCAGGTGGTGGTTCTTACCTCTGGCCGCTCTACATTACACAAATTCAACATTACAACATCTGAATTTCCTTCCTGGGTGCACGGGCCGGTGTTTGTAATTTATGGTCATGTAGATCCAACGCTTGTATTTCTGAATGGAGCTACTGTCAACTTTACTGTCATCAATATTGACGGAGACATGTACCACACTCTAGCTATGACACAAAACGGCGGCGTTAATACCTCAGCTTACTACTACAACAACAACGACACCAACATTCCATCCCTAGGTCCGAGGATGCCATCAATAAGCAACAGTTCATTAATAATGGTAAATGGATTCACGATGTTTTGCAAACTACCTCAAGGCACCTTCAGGTACGTCAGTCTGGTACCATATCAGAATCAAGCAAAGCTTTTCGGGATGTACGGTGAGATAGACGTCGTATCAGCTCTCTCATAAACAGGGTTTTTTCTCATATTCGATTCTTCAGAGAGAGACGCGCACAAGAAATGGTGGCACGCATTAATTATGGTGCAACATGAGGAATGAGAACAATATGAAAGAGGATGATGGACAAATCGAGAAAAGATATTTGGGGACTTTTGATGGAAGTGTATCCAGAGAAGAGTTTGAATTTGTTTTCTACTCTCTTGGGAGGCATCTTCCAGAGAATCAAGAGTTGTTGCGACTGAACGTGAAAAGAAATGAGTTAGAAAGAACGAAAGGAAACATCCACGGAATTGTCGAGGTTCTGTGCAAACTTGAAGGGAAAAGATTCCTTTACGACTACGAAATGAAGCTCGGCGCGCAATCAGAAATCATCTGTCTTACTGTCAACGGAGAAACTTTCGGATGCAGAATGAGGCAGAAGAGCGTGTAGTCTTTGGGATAGTCAACCTGAAGTACCCGCTGAAAGAGAAATCGTGCTTCCACCGCGATCAGAGGAATATACCCAGATCGTCAAAATTCTGGGAATGGTCGTCAGCGAAAATAAAATGTGGTGCAGTACTTTGTTCGTGCAACAAGTCATATCCATAACCCGCCGCCCATCATCCCCAATCTGCCGAGCATGCGCATTGTGAGCATTGAATTCCTTCTCACAGGAAGTGAAGTCTCTTTGCACATGGTAGATGATAGTATCTTACCTTGTGCGAGCCGCCTGACAGATGAGAGAAGTAAGGTGTTTGGTTGACCTCATTTCCACATAAGCTACATTTCTTTCCTATCCCACGGCCTCGCCCGTGACGACAGTCTTCTTCTGTAATGATCTTGTTGCTCTTGGAAAACCGATGTTCCTCTTCTCTCACCATGTTCATCTTGGTCTCAGGCCGCGACATGATTAGTGTTGCTGCCCCTGCTCCCTCCATTGAATTAGTTCCGCTCCCACATCCCACCATTCAATGGACCTGTTGATACTAGTTAGTGCGACCGAAGGAGCTTCGGTTTGCATATATCCACTACAAAATAGACTAATTTCTTGTGGTACAAGTCTCGAATAGTGATTTTGCGTTGTCCTATTTCATGGAACTTTCCTTCACATGACACATAATCAAATAAAAGGAGATAATCCAAAAATTTGTTCTTTCGGCCTCTGACGCTAGGTGGACACTCTGCCCACCATCAGGGGAAAAGATGTTGCGGGGGGGGCGCTGATCGTATCTTGAATCACGGCGATCTCTTGGAAATAAAGGAAACGAGTAGTTTCTCGGCCGTCCAAGCAGAATACTCTGCTGTTACTGCCCATAATTCCCAGCAGCTGAAGCATAATCGTATTCTTTTCTATTTCGAGTTCAATATTTTGTCCCGAAGTTCTCTCCTGGAGCCAAGATGGAATGAGCGACGGAGAAAAAAAGGTCATCTGTCTATGGATTGAATTCAGCCCACAGGGTCTTTCTTGCTGGTAATAAATCCTAATTGCCCAACAAGTTACAAGTGTTTGTCAGTTCCTCCTTGAAGGAGTTGCGTCACGAGTCCAAGTGGTCACTCTTGACGTAAGTTAGGACGTTTAGGTTCTTTTCAAAGTCGTATGCATACTGATGACAGGCAACCATCCTCATAGTCTTTGGGCTGCGAGGGAGTGTGGGACAAAATTCCCTGCTAGACTGAAGGCGTAGCAAGGTTGAACAGGTCGTGCCTTAAATTAACGGACTGATCAGACTGACTTTGACAAGTGTACCAAAAGAGTAATTTTTCGAAGGCAGTGTATCAGCAATCCGCTAGCCGAGTTGGATTGGACATCAAGAAGCGAGGGACTTCATATTACGGTTTCGTTCTGGTCTACATTCGCCGGAGGATTGGAAG
>JARCRS010000218.1 GCA_029850555.1 archaeon
GCGCGACTTTCTTCAAAACATAGTCGTTAAGACGTATTATGACACCCTGAGGAAGAAGATTACCTTGGTGAATTCTAATCTTGTAACATGTTGAGAGAAATCGTCTCGAACAATGTGGCACTTTAACTTGTTTTCCTTTTCTGATGGATTTTCTGTACGTTGATAATATTCCGGTTGTTCTTGAATTATGCTCTGTTTACTTAAGGACATATTCGATAGCCTTGATGAATGATTTGTACATTGGTTGATGGTGTAGCCAGAATACATTGATCCAGTTTCTGACGTGTCTGAATTTGCATCTTTCTCCATGGCTCCTACATGGGAATAGGTCATCGAATGATTCCGTCCTGTCTTTCAGGCGCTGTACTGCCCTCTCTGTCACCTCCCACAACCAAGATCCATGCATGTAGACATGGTGGCTCAGGTTCATAGATTCGCATGCTAATGGGTACCAATCTGCGCCGTCTGTCCAAACGGGATGACGACCGTATTTCTTCACGAGATCCTTCAAGAATAGTTCTGCTGAAATGGAATTTGGATTCCATACTAGATGCAGTCCCAATATCCTATCCTGGAATGGCTCATACGCGATGAATAGGAATGCTTGCATTCCAGCAATTGTAATTCCAGTTTCGTCAACAGCAAATATCTTGACGCGTTCTCTGCCTAATCTGAATAATTTATGAAAGCTTGTATCAGATCCGATCTCCTGGTACCAATCCCATACAGCCTTGTGAGTTCTATTCACAAATGGCTTGATGGCTCTCGCGCATGCTCTGAAGGATAGTCCCTCGAAGACCAGAAATACTGCGTAATACATTATTTGCTGAGGGGTACGTTCCCTTTCCAATGTTTGGTCACAAAGGAAAGAGGAGCGCGCTCCTCGGCCTTAGGCCGTTCGGTTGTAATCGTTAACTAAACAGGGCACAGGAGTAGTCAAAGAAACTTATAAAGGGCATTTTTTCCCCAAACGTATCTTTACGCTGCCTGACACGCAAGAATGAATCGCTAAAGTCGTCACGAGTCTCTAACAAGTAAAAAACAAGCAAACCGCTTGCGTGTTGGTAAAGATTGTCGGGTCTTCTGATCGTCAAAAGGAAATTTTCAGACAAGCGAGTTAAGAGAAGCATATTCGATATCCTGAAGCGAAATGTATTGTGCTCCATGGCGACCGTAGACAAAAATGGACGAGCCCATATCAACACTGCATATTTTGCGTACTCAAATTGCCCAGAGCTTTTCTTTTGCTCATATCCCGATTCGATTCATTGCAAGAACCTTTCAAAAAATTCTTCAATGGCAATTACAGTTTTCGAGTCCGCGCAGACATGGGGAAAGCCGGACAGGGGAATCCAGCTTTTAGGGTCTTGCCACGAGTCTAAAGGAAATTTGAGAAAGAAGGCCGAGAAAGTATATGGTTCGCGTTTCAAAGGCTTTGCGAAATGAAAACATGAAATAGAAAAAGAGGAAGGAGAATTTACTTTGAGATTGTATCGATTTTTGCCGAAGAAAGCGAAGATTCTGGATGAACAAGTATTCGGCGGAGGAGTGTTCATCAAAGTGTCTTTCTGAAAAAATAATACTCTGTCTTTTCTAGTAGACGAACATCAAGCTACTGGAACCTGCTCTGCATATCAAAATGTTCTGCTAGAAATCATCATCTTCGTCGAGAAGATCTTTTTTCAAGCTCTGCTTCATACATGTGAGGAGGAACCCTGCCGATAGATCTCCCACCTTTCGCGATTCTTTCGAATTCAGCCGCAGCATCGAATGTTCTTTTCTCGACAACTACTCGATCATTCTCGAGCCTAAGGATGACCTTGGAGCCAGGACTGATCTTCAATGCATTTCGAAATATCCTCGGAATCACCACTTGTCCCCTGGGACCTACCTTCATCTCCTCCTCGATCATGTTCTATTATACGTCGTTACACTCCAGTACAACTTTCCTTTATATTTACAAAAGGCAGTGTAGGAACAATTAAATTTCAGCTGAGTGTGCATCTTCAGCACTCTCCTCAACAGAGAGAGTTGTTTATTTAGGTGAGAGTTTCCTATCCTGTTTTGCCAAAGGAAGTGTTAGACAAGGGATGACCTCTATCCAAGATTCAGGTGTTTGCGTTCCTAGTCAATTCTTCGGCATGCAATTTGCTTAACTTTTGTACAGCATACGAAGCTTCGCTCTCGCATTTTAGTACTACTTTGATTTTGACTTGCAGAATAATCTTTGGAGGTAGAGAGGCTTCTTGACCTCTGGTTTAGTTCCTGACCGATAAATTAGAAATTGTTGCAAAGCGTTCGCTCCTCGAGTTTGGGCAAGATAACTCGCAGAAAACAATTCTCTTCCTTGCAATCACGAATAGTGCATTAGGGCAGGTGCATGTGAATTTTGATGCTGAAGGAAAAGATCAAGCCCTACAAGGGAATGAATACAAAGAGGTGTACGATTTTGGATTACATTGGTCGGAGACGTTCCAATCATCACACTTTGACGGAGATTCAGCAAGGATCATAGACTTGGTGAGAGAATTTGGAAGAAGGCTATCAATTAACCTCGTCATTGGTAACGCTGCATATGGATTAAAGCCAAAATTTGATTCGCTTGAAAAGATAGTTAGAGAACTATCAGGCGAATGTCAAATAAAACTGGGAGCAGAAGGAAAGGTGTACGGAAAGAGAGCAATCGATCTAGCCTCAGGAATCCATGCTACGGCATACATTTTGCATACGCCAAGTATGGACGAGCTTCTTGACTATGCAAAGTCAAAGAAAGTATGTTCGTTCGTGTACACGCTATGCAGAATCTCAGGATCAAAACCTTCTGCGATTTCCGAAATTTCAAGTAAGAAAGAAGGATATTTCAAGAGGCGAGGAATTGCGCTCGAAGAGATCTCCAGGAACATTGCAAATTTCGCTGTCTATGGAACAAGGGACGAGGTCGCGGCGCAGATTTCTGTTATACTAGATCAAGGAGCAAGCAAAGTTGTGCTATGTCCTGTCTTTTATGGGACAAGAGACATGCTTAACCAAATGAAGGAACTGGGTCGTGTGGTCGGTTGAGAAAGCGCTATGAATCCTTAGATATGCGCTGGCGATAAGTCTTTGGAGACGATGCCAGAAGCAAAAGAGAGTATTCTTCTCCAAGCAAATGTGCTAGGATAAACTCTCACTAAATTGGGAAGTAATTTGCTTTTGGTTACTTTCACAAATCATGCGAAAGTTCAGATGCGAGAACGAGAAATAATCGAGGAAGAGGTAGCAAGAAACGGATTTTAACACCGAGTTTGCTTCTCAAATTGGGAAAACGTGGTAAGACCGCTTTTCGGATTAGCTCTTCCTAGTTACGCTGCGAACTCTC
>JARCRS010000219.1 GCA_029850555.1 archaeon
ACTCATAGACCGACTATCAAGAGAGATCTATTCGCACGGATTTGAACCAAATAGATTCAAATTTCGATTGTTCCATTCGAATTACAAGAACATCGCGGTTGTTGGAAAAAGCGGTGAGAAGTTTGTTTCAATCATCAAACCGAGAAATCAGGCTCAAAAATGATATTTAGAGCAATACTCTTTATGCTCTTCCTTCGGGAGCACCGAGAGTATTCTTGCTTGGACGCCTGAGAGAACCAAGCAGTTCATTTATTTCAATAACGTGGTCGGAGTTCAAGACCCGATCCGCATCATCACTGAGCAGACTGTATAACGGTAGTTCAACTCTATGCCCCTGCCAGCGCTATCTCTTTTCCGCAGTTGGCGCAGAACTTTCTTCTTATTCATCAGGTGCCTGCATTTCAAGTGTTTCCATTTTGACTTTCTTTCGTGACATTGCTTTGTTTTTTTGCTCTTTCATGGTCGTAAAAAAATTCGCGGTTGACACACTATTTCAGTTGAATAAGCCATTGTTTCAAGAAACTGACGAGAAACGCGATATCACGGAAATAGTGTGTCCTTTGTTTGTTTAATCAGATCATCTTTTCAAGGGAATTGGTCTTCTTGAGCTATAGCTCTTCCTTCTTCCTCCTTCCTTGGAAGACAAAGATAGAATCAGGAGCAAGGTATCAATGTGGTTTCCTGTAGAGGAAGAAGCGAAAAAGAACCAGCTTGTCGAGTTCGGTCAGATCAAACTATTGCGTGGCGGAGAAATTTTAACAAATAGTGGAGATTTCCTACGCTTCAATATCGGAATGGAAATTGGCCTGTCTGACTCTGCCATCTTTCGGAACCCCTTCGAACTTTGATCGAAAAAAGTGGCCGAACAATTCTTGGCGCAGTATTCGAACTAAACCTAGATCCGCTAGTAAATTCCTTATGCCGAGTATTTCCTAATCCTCTAATGTCTGTGCTCGAATTATTCATGTCTTCATATTGGTAAAGTCTTCCACGCCAGCTAATCGCTGGTTTTGTGTAAACTTTGTAAACGCTTCTCCAGAGGACAGCTATGAAAATAATTTCCGGCAAGATGAACAAAAAAGAGTAGAGATAGTACTTCCTAAGCTGCATGGTTTGTCCAGCGCACGCTGTAATCAGGATTTCAAGACTAACGGAGAGGATTCCCAGAAGGACTAGCACGTACCGAATCGGCGGCTCAGCTTCAAATGAAAGAACAATTGAAATCATGGGCAGAGCAAATAGAAAAGTGAGAGCAGCCGTAAATGCTAACGAGGAATATGGGTGGGGTCGCATCTGAGGAAGCATTTCGCGAGATAGTGCTTGTGTCCCATTGCTGAATCCAGGGGCCCACTCTGTTGTAAGGAGTTTAGGCGCGTACGCCATTTCTATCTTTAGACCAGATTCAGAAGCGAGATCGCTTAGTGCCTTATCTTCAACGAGCTCCTTTGCTACTGCTCTGTGCCCTCCGATTCTGAAGTACTCTTCTTTCTTGATCAAAATGAAACTGCCTATGAAATAAGATCCTTCTCCTTCTCTGTCACCTCCAAATTTTATGAATGAATTTAGGAGTGCGAAGTAGAACGGAACAGCAATCCTGTCCCAGATTCCCCGACAGCGCAGTCCGCCAAAACAGGTAACTGCATCAAGCTCCTTTGCTATGGCGAGGCTTAATGACCTTGATAGCGTACCTGGCGAAACAAAAGTGTCAGCATCAATAAACAAACAGCCATTCAGAATTCGCTCTTAATGCGCCTGTGTAGCATGCGTTTGACTTACCGGACCACCCATCTTTGGGCTCAGAAACGGGGACGAGTTCTACTCTATCATTAGTACAATAGCGCCTGACAGCATCTTGAGTCCCGTCTGTCGAATTATCATCGGCAATGATTATTCTTGAGATATTCGGCTCTCCTAAAAGTGGTCTGATGCATTCATCCAAGTTATCAATTTCATTACGCATAGGGACAATTGCCGTGACTTGGGTGATTCCGACCTTTGGTTCAACTTCGCAAAGATTGGTCGAGCGAGCGAATCCACTCAAAAGTCTTGTCAGAAGTGTGCCCCAAACAATTGTGGCAACGGCAACTAAGGCTAATAGTAGTGCTAGTATCAGCAGAGTAGGGCTTGTCAACACTTCTCCTCTATATCAATCGCTTGAAAAAAGGGCATGGCTACGTCCTAGATACAATATTCTCGTTTGGAAATTATCTCTTATTTTCCAGCTGGATTTTTTCAATTTCATTCGCGAGAAGCGATCTATGGCACGTAGCTGGGTCTTTGTCCGTGCAGAGGAGTGTAATGTTCCCTTTTGCTGATTTCTCTGCAAGCTCTTTTAGGAGTCCTTCCTTTCCTCTGAGACTCTTCTTATAGTCGTCTGCAAACTCTTTCCAGCTAATCTTCCCTTTCTTCCATTTCTTGATCAGGTCCTTTTCAGTTCCCAGTTCCTTTACCCATGCATCTATCTTCATTTTTTCCCTTGAGACGCCCCTAGGCCAAATTCTCATCACTAGAACTCGTTCTCCATCTGATTCCTCAGGTTTGTCATAAACAGACTTTGTTATTTTGATCAATGGCTTTACTCTCTTTATTTTTATTGGATCAATTGCTTCCTTTAGACATTATTGAATTCTTTCTCGAAGATATTATTTGATTAGCTGATGAAGCAATGGGAATCAGTTTGAGGAGAAAGGCGAGCACTGCAATCAAGATCAACCATCCTGAGAGACCGACAAAAACACTGACAATCGCAGAGTTATAGTTCACAAGGATTAGATCCCCAACTATTCGAATCAAGTTTCCAGCTGTAAGTATCTCTAGAGGAAGCAAAGAAATTCTCGTGATATCTAGTTTCCTTCCGATAACTGATGGAAGAATTACAGGGCCGTGAGCCAGTAACATTGTCCCTATGAAACCTACTGCCATCGAGTGAATGAATGCATCATAAAGATCTAATCTCGAATTAACAAAGTAAATTTCAGCGAGAATCAAGCCCAAAATACCCCACGCGTAAGCCACTCTCGTGTGAGTTAGTACATATCGTTGCAATGGCTCTCTCGATCTTGAAAGCAAATTGAAATTCTGATTCTCGGTTAACAGAACAACGATGAGAGTCGTAAGTAGAAGAAGAGACCCAATAGAGAGTACCATCATCTGCAAGTCAAAGAGGAAATAAAGAATAGAGGAAAGTGTAAACAGAGCGACAGCTGAGCCTGCGAGAATGAATGATATCATGAATCTATTAGTAGAAGCAGCGCTCGATGTGAATCTCGTCAATTCTACTCTTTCTCCAAGTATGAAGATTAGTGGAAAAGACAGTAAGAGCATAATGAAAGGGAAGTTTCCCCCAGGGAGGGAGAAGGCAGAAAGAATGGCGGAGATGGATAGAGAAACAGCTGAGAGAATCATGAAATAGAACGGGAGCTTTATCCCAGTCTTGCCCGAGAGCTTGAAGAGCACGAATATGAAAGCAAAGCAACCTGAAAGAAGAAGGGCCCCGCCAACATAATCTAGCCATCTTGCCCCCATCGAATATCCAGCAAGTTCTGATAAAACACCCAGGGCTACAAGCGGAACCATGGCCAAAGGAACTCTTGATTGTTGTAAATCCGGTATAACAGAGATGCCAGCAACTCGTTCTGCCATCACGATGCAGGCTAAGAAGCCAAAGACCATCAGAATCGGGTGCAGGGCATAGATGTTTTGGAGGATTCCCGTGTTGAGGCCGTTATCAGCCATCAGTCTGAATATTCCAACTAACAATGAAAGAAAGAGGAAAATGATTGCAACAGCTATGAATAGGATCTTTGGTTTGAGCTCCAAGAAAAGCTGACCGCCTTCAAATATATTAGAATCCAAGAGCTTTGTGGGCTGAATCATTCATCATTTCTCTGCGCCACGCAGGATCGAACATAATTTCGACATTCACCCGTTTTACTCCGATCACGTTCTTGCATACCGAGGAAATTTCCTCAGTCAGCCAGGGGCCAACCGGGCAACCTGGAGAAGTAAGTGTCATCTTGATCTTGACATCTCCATCGCTTGTTACCTCCAATCCATAAACCAAGCCAAGATCTATGACGTTGAAGGGAATCTCTGGGTCATAGCAAGATTTGAGCATCTCCACAATCTGTTCCTTCAGATTTGGCAAGGATAGAGATTTTGACACGGACATTTAGGACACCGATTTGAGGATCGAAGATGTTAGCAACGACATTGGTCTTTTTTTTAGAGAAAGGCTCCCTGCGACAGCTTTTGCGCCACTTCCTCGTGATCTGCGTCAGTGGGTGGAGGAGATACGAGGTGCAGGACTTCCATATCGGAGATAGCTCGTATGCCTCGTTTCTCTCCTTTTGGAACAATGACCAGGTCCCCTGCTTTGACGTCCACCTTGCGTTCTCCAGCAACCACCTCTCCTTCTCCGGCGTGTACCAGCAAGACCAAGTCTATATTCGGTCTATGGACAGGAATGAACTGTCCCGCCTTGAAATAAGCCAGAATAACTCTGTAATTGACCGAGGTGTAAATTGGAACCGGAGAGAATGCGTTCTCATCCAGAACACGTTCTTTTTCAAAACTCGTACAGATAACATTAGAATTTTCCGGTTCTGGCGTTTGCTCGGTTTTCTTCTTGAATACGCCTACCCATTCTCGGGGCCCTTTCTGGTAAGCTCTGTAAGAAGCAAAATCAAAATCTTTTCTTTCGTGCTTCATAAATTGCACTAGGTGAACGGGCTCGTGATCATTAACAACAAGAAGAGCTTCGTTGGGTCGCATTTCTTCGAAAATTTTCATGATGTACGAATGTCTTGCAGGTGGGCTGAGCGATCTTACGTCCACGACATGTTCTTTACTCTTTTGCGATTCGGTCATGGGGAAGAATACTAGCTGTATCCTAGGATATACATTAGCCCGAAGAATTTAGGGATGTTCAGTTTACATCTATGGCAGGATGTGGAATAGGTCTAAACTGCGGCGAAAAGATATAACATAGTAAGCCTTTTGCTATCATGCAAGTGATGAGCGTTGTCACAGGCGAGTAAGCTTGAAAGAAATCTAACTCAGTTAAAGCTGGATTTATCTAAAATTTCAGAAGAACGCTGGAGAGCAGCTCTTTCAGGAGATCAGAATAAAGAAATGGCTGCCCGAATGAAAGCTGCAGAGAAAACTCTTGAGAATTGCAGGGTACTCGCCAAGTATGTAGAGAATTTCAGTCTTCCGCTTGCAAGACAAATCACTCAAAGGGAGGCTGAAGCGAGAAGAACCTTTGATAATGTGCAGACAACGAATGATCCGAAACAACTCCGTGCGTGGATCAAGCAACAACTAATCCCTTCAACTCGTTTTGCTGAACGTCTTGGTCATATGGCAGCATCGGCGAGGATGTACAAAGAAGGCCGTACTGACTTTCACAAGTGGACGATGAGCAAGTAGCTTTTCGTAGACTAGACTTAGGCGGTCGCCTAATTTTTGAGTCTGTTAGCCAGCTGCCTTCACTGAGAACTAACAGTAGCAACTGAGGATTGCGAAATCGATTCTACCGAATTCGTGACTTTGTTCCACCAATCAAGAAGTTTTGTTTCAGGCTCGATGATACTATCACATATTGATGAGTCCAAGCTGATAAAGTCAGATTGGAGTGCCTTTAGGAATTCGTAGATTCCTGTATCACATGAGATCTGGATCAGCTCATGTTCGCTATGATCCTTAGTGAGCCAAAGATGCCAATAGTCGTGAGCAGATAAAATACAAAGCTTCCTTTTCTGAACTCAGACTTTCTTGTCCTCTGACATGGAACAATTCCGATTATTTGATTGCATTCCAGTTCCGATTAACCAGAATCCCGAAAATCTTCGGGAGCACCTTTGGATTGCTCGAAATCCACATATTATGAACCGTATTCCGATGACTAGGTGAGAATCGCATGGTTGATCTCTCTGAACTTGACTTCAAACCCAAACCCATTGACAGAGATTTCTTATCAAAGCCCGATGAGTATCCGGTGAATGGGGAACATGTGGGTCACGCAATCAGGGCGCAAGGACAAGAAAGACTTGACAATGAAGGGAAACCGTATCCGACAAAACTCGGGATCCACGGAACCGAAGTCGGTGTCGACTGGGATTGTTGCATCGCTGATGGAGGCTGCTTAGATGTATGCCCAACACAGGTCTATGAATGGGCGCTCAATCCAGGACAAATAGGAACGGGAAACGACCGCAAAATCGAGAAGGGCAGTGAGGAGTGGAACATCTATCGTACGGACAAAACAGACATGGTGAGAGAAAAGGACTGCATATTTTGCATGGCATGTGAAGTCGTCTGCCCTGTGCAGGCAATAAAGATCACGCCGCCGTGATAAACGCTCTATCCTTCTGAGATTGTTACCATGAGCGCCCTGTCAGGCTGATCGCCATAGAAATTTCTGTAGACTCTTTCTCCGTATTTGTCTTTGAACAGACGGATAACTTTCTCAACCTGTTTCTTCTCAATGATTTCTTTAACCTCGCCGAAGAAAATTCCTCTATTGATCTCAAGTTGAATGTGAGGATTTGAAAGTACACTGAGATACCACTTTGTTTTTCTTCCGTGCATAGGAATCAAGTAGATAATATGGGCCTCCTCCACGAACCAAACTGATACTGTTGATTTCTTACCTGTCTTTCCGCTGATGACAGTAATAGTTGCGTCTCGAACATTACTAATTCCAAAGTCAGAACCGTGCTCAGTTGGAGCTTTTGCTTCGATAATGCGACTTCGAGGGTGCCTTCCAACATCGTGCAAGACGATCAGAAACCATATCATCGCTCCAATGATCAAAGGTCCTGAAATCGATTCCCAGATTGGAAGAGTCGAATGAGAAAGAAGTGTTGAGTCTCCAACTATACGCAGAATTATCCCAGCGTTCAAAAGTGCAATCGGCCCATATGAGAGACCACTCACTGGAGCTCTTTTCCCAAGCAAGCCCGGAAGCAGCATCGGTGCGAAAACGATTATCGTAGAACCAATGAACCCAATCGCGATTGAATGAATGAAAGAGTCCCTGATGAAAAAAATAGAAGAGTTGGTTGCAATGAGAGCTATTCCTAGGATGATGCCAAAGAGTAACCAGACCGACCCAGAAAGAATGCCGACTTCGTTGTATCGGAGTATAGAGAAGTGCATTCTTGTCATCGCCGGTCTGTACATCAGCGGACGAGAGAATTCGAAGATTTTGATTGTAAATATCATACTCAAACTACCAATTAGGAATAATGTTGCTCCCGCAATTGCAAGAAAAGAAAGAGGCAAGAGAATTGAAAGGAAAATTACTGCTACTGCGCAAGCTTGAAATGCCGAAGTGAGCCTCGCCATTCTCTTGCGATAATCGGACTGACGAAAGCTTACTGATCTAATTTCGACAGAGTAGATCATAGATCCAGCAAATCCAAGAAGGGCAAGGAAGATCATTTGTGGAGAGAATTCGTCCATTGTGATCGAGCCTACTTCTTCGAGTAACAGAGCAAAAGAAAGAAGAACTAGCGAGAGAGATGAGAGCATTATGAGTGGATTGGTTTCTAGGAATCCTCCTCTCGGGCGCAATGCGAGAGAAAAGACCTGAGAAGCGAATGCGGCAGAACCTGCCAAGATTAACAAAGCTGCCGTGGAACCAAAAATTACAGAGTACGAGGAAAGTGCAGCGGAAACAAGAAACAGGATATTCGCAGACGTCAGGAGAAGATATGTTATGTAAGCTAATCCAAGTGATGGAACGCGACCAACCTTGAATCGGGGAAGGAGTGAATAAGCAACTCCCACTACAAATTCTGCGATGAAGCCATAAATCTGAAGGTAAGGATGAGCTGAGAAAAGCGTTAACCCGAAACCGGTAGGAACGCCCGACAAAGCCGCTAGCATGAACGTTCCTAAAATAGTACCGACGCCAGCGAATAGACCAGAGCTTGCGATAAAGAGTAAAGTTAGTCTTCGTTCGGGATGCTCCAATTGCCTTACTATTGGTTGCGACAATGAAGTTGTCGAATGCTCTTCACTTGTCTTTGTTGCGTCTTCTGTCTTTGGCAAACTTTCATGACCCGAACTTTAGCAGAACTCGTTTCGCTGTGAAAGTGAACGAGACTATTGTGCTCACATCAATTGCTAGTGCTCTCGAAAATAGCGGGTGAGAATGTTCTTTTCCGCCCGTCTTAATATCTCAGAAAGCGTGCCTGCAGATATTCCAAGACGCGACGATAGCTCTTCGAGCCTGATCTTTTTTGGAAACTCAAAGTACCCCATCTCCAAAGCCATTTTGACAATTTGTTCTTGTCTAGCTGTAAGATCTTTGACGTCGTTGAGATGCGCCAGTTGCAATATTTTGAAACCAATCTGTTGAGAGTCAAGCCTATCTGTCACTTTCTTCAGAGTATCATCGCCACTCAAGAGTAATCTCCATTCCATTTTGCTATCTTCTCTTGTGACGGCGGAAAGAAGAGAGCAGTTTAGTCCGGAGAGCGTCGAGCAAACAGGGCAATTCTGAGTAGTAATTGTTCCCATGACAGTATGAGGGCCAAGTCTCACGAGATCGACATCCTTGATGTCCTTGGATGAGCTTAAAGTGCTGATCAACTGGTCCGCACTCACTTTGCTTGAAGAAATTTCGACGAAATCTTGCACAGCTGGTGCAATGGCTGAAGGCTTTGCATCCATGATTTTTATTAGAGCAGAATGCCCCTGATTCATAGCTTTGACCCAGTTTTCAGGAGTATCCACAAGTAGGTGGACTTCGATCATAGACTGCAGAAAACCAGATACTCTCATGGTATTACGCTTTCCTTCCAGAGACCCGAGTGCTATTCAGAGCGGATCATAATTAGAAGCATCTTGAATTTGGAAAGCGCATTCAATGCGTGTGGTTGATTTGCTGGCAAAATCACGATTTGTCCTTCATTTGCTCGAAAGCGCCTGCCCGAAACTGTGATCTCGGCATTGCCATCTAGTATCTGTACAAAAGCATTGAATGGTGAGGTGTGTTCGCTCAGTCCTTGCCCTTGATCAAAAGCAAACAGTGTGATAGTTCCGCAGTTAGTGTTGTTGAGTGTTTTGCTCACGATTGCTCCATCTTGGTAACTTAACAGCTCTGCAATGTCAATGGCCTCCGCACTTTTTAGACCTGTTTGGTTCTTCGGATGGTTGAAATTCATCTTTGATTCAGGAATAATGTTTGAAAGGACTTTTTCCAAACCAAATACTACCTGTTCGATGTTGCCCTCAATGCTAGAGGAAATACCTCTTTTTCTTCTTCCATGTGGTGTCTGATCATCAGCTCGGTGAACTCGACGATCTTCTTTCTTGCTTCTTTCTCAGAGTTTTCATCCAAGAGATAGGGTAATTCATCCTCGAGAAACTCCTTGATTCGCCTGTGTTCTTGAAGAATCCTTACTGACTCGTCAGATTTCTTTCGTATTTCACTAGATTCCATTATAACGCGGGCCAATCGAGCCTCTTCTTCAACCGCGTGTCGGAGTATCTGTATCTTAACGGCATTCAACAAGCTGACGACGACCTTGGGGTTTCCATTTTTCGTTCTAGCGGCTTTTGATATCCTCCCAAGTTTTCGGTCTATCTCTTCGTGCTCTTGTTTCAACCTCTTCGCTACACTACAAACTGATTCGGCATAATCCAATCTGTAACTCATCGTTCTCTATGTCTCCTTTGGGATCATACAAATTGGTTCTAGGCATATAGCTTATCCCGAAGAAGTTAGGGCTGACCGTTCACGTGGCTAGTCAGCCCGACTCTACGATAACCCTCGCGGTCATCCAAGGATGGATTGAGCAGTGATAATGATACGTGCAAGAGTACTGAACTTGTAAGTCCAACTTGGGGCGACTAGTATAGAGGTTGTATTTGCACCTGAACCTGGTTGAATGCTGACTTGGCCCAGTTGGAAGTGTAGTTGTAACACTAATTGAAAAGCGGTTAGCGACTCTGAAGACGCTTTCTGCCCCATCTTGAGCGAACGTCTTAGGAGTCACCTTCCTAGCTTGAAGATTCTTGGCTTTAGTGTCTGGTAGATAATTTAGTCGTCGGCTGATATGTTCCAGGTACATGCCTCATGCTTATGCTCAGTCGATTCCAGCCATTGATGGCAACGACAGCCATAGTAAGTTCTACAATTTCCTTCTCCGTGAAATACTTCTTTACCTCATTGTATATTTTATCAGGGACGTGAGACTTCGAAACAAGAGTCACTGCTTCAGTCCACTCTAGTGCTGCTCGCTCCTTGTCAGAGTAAAATGGTGCTTCTCTCCATGCATCAAGGAGATAGATCCGCTGTTCGCTTTCTCCCGCCGCCCTAGCATCTTTTGAGTGCATATCTAGACAATACGCACAACCATTTAGTTGAGATGCTCGCATTCTCACGAGTTCAAGAAGGCTTTGTGGAAGCGAGGAATTGTTCACATATTTCTGTAGGTTCATCATCGCTTCGACTGCTTTCGGGGCAACATTCGCATAATCTATCCTAGGATGCATTAGTTCCTTACTTTTCTCATCCACTTTGTGTTTTTCTAGTTCATACATTTTCAATTCACTTTTGATTTTCTCTTGTTCTTCCTCTAGGAAAAGGGTGATGCTCTTAGGCTATTCCCCTTGCGATTCTTTCTTGAGGTTGCAGGCATTTCGCAAGAGTACCGGCTAGCAATGCAGAAGGATACAAGACTTCCTCTTCGACCCTTGCGTGATGCGCGAGTCCTCCCAAGAGCTCAACTACGTCTTCGCTTCCCTCTTTTCTAGCAGCTATCTCCGCCTTTGCGATGAGTTCTCTTATGGCCCTGTGCTCTTCAAACATTCCCTCATATTCCTTCAATAAGGGCACTTGTGCACTTGCTATTTCATCCAGATTTCCAATCTTTTCTCCGGAAACTAAATTCGAAATAGAACCAAGTAAAGGCATAACGATCCTCTGTTCTTTCTCAAAGTGCGGTTCAAGAACTTCTAACAATTGTGAGATAGCCTTCCCGTTTCACCTTTCCGCTTCGAATATTCTCTGAAGGAGGTCATGAGCTCTTCGTGCTCTTCGTCCAACGATTTAGGCGATGCTAACATACAAATTTTTTCATCGTGACATTCTTCGTGAGTAGACCTGATATTTCTTATCCCGTAGAATTTCGGCATCGAAGGAATCGTGCAATCTTAAGCTCACTCCCAAAATCTTACGGGATAATGGTTAACCTCATTGCCAACGCAGAGTACGAGAGAGTTGAGTCAAAGATTTGCAAACAGTCACAGAGAAGATCAGCAAGATTAGGATTCTAAAGGAGAGTGAATTAGGCGAAATCGCACCGTTTCAAATTATTGATGAAAAAGGAAAGCTAGCTCAAGAATACAATGTCGACGTTGCACTTGGAAAGAACATGTACGAGACGATGGTATTCACGAGAGTTTTCGATGAGAAAGCTATCAATCTTTCAACGCTAAGAGAGGTTGGAGTGTATGCCCCTCATTCAGGTCAGGAAGCTACGCAGGTGGGATCTGTTTTTGCCCTAGGAAAGGAAGATTGGCTCGTTCCAATGTACCGGGATAACGCAGCAATGATTGCGAAAGGCATACCAGTCGATATGATTTTGCAACATCTCTCTGGTGACGAATTTGGAATGCAAATTCCTGAAAATGTTCACATGCTTCCTTTTTCGATTTCTGTAGGCACACAGATACCGCATGCTGCAGGACTAGCATATGCTCAGAAGATAAGAAAGACCGATGCAATTGTTTACGTAAGCACTGGTGAGGGAGGAACATCCAAGGCCGACTTTCACGAAGGGCTCAACTTTGCGGCGGCAGAAGGAGTTCCGCTGATATTGGGAGTTCAGAACAACGAATACGCGATCTCAACTCCTAATGGGAAAGAGACCGCTTCCAGAACTTTTGCACAAAAGGCAGTCGCATATGGCGTAGAAGGGATACTCGTTGATGGAAACGATGTATTCGCGGTCTACGAGGCGACCAAGTATGCAGCTCAGAGAGCCAGATTGCTTTCGAAGCCAACCTTGATTGAATTTGTCACTTACAGATATCGAATGCACACAACCGCTGAACTTGTTTCTGCCAAGAAAAGAAAGCAAGAGGAAGTAGACGCATGGAAGTTAAAAGATCCGATTATTCGCCTTGAAAGATATCTTGTAGAAAATGGAATCGTAGAAGATAGTTACAAGCAGAACGTTCTCGCAAAAGCTCAGGAACGAATGCGTGAATCTGTTGCACTGTTCAGAGCAAAATCTACCCCTGACCCAAGTAATATGTTCAGATACATGTACTCAGAGATGACACCGAGACTTAGGGAACAGCTTCGCGAAGCTTTTGGAAAGAAGGAAGAACAGAATATTTCTGCAGTAGCGAGCGAATTATTAGATCTCTCGAGGAGGAGTGGTCCCAAACTGAACATGCGAAATTCGCTCAATTCCGCATTACATCAGATCATGCAGCATGATGAGAGAGTAGTAATGTACGGAGAAGATGTGGGATTCAACGGAGGTGTGTTCCAAGTTACAAAGGGCCTTCAGGAAAGATTCGGCGACGAAAGGGTCTTCGATACCCCACTTGCTGAGCTGTCATTAGCAGGTGTGTTTGTTGGACTCTCGATAGGCGGGCTTATTCCAATTGCAGAGATACAATTCGATGGCTTTACTCCTCCTGCTTTCGACCAGATTATCACTCACGTATCGAGGATGAGAAACAGATCTCGCGGAAGATACGGAATTCGAGGAGTCATAAGATTCCCCTTCGGCGGAGGCGTAAGCGGGCTAGAGCATCACTCTGATTCTCCTGAGGTTTATTTTGCGGCGACACCGGGGATCAAAGTCGTCGCGCCATCAAACCCCTACGACGCAAAAGGACTTTTGATTGCGTCGGTTAAGGACGGAAACCCGGTGATTTTCATGGAGCCAAAGAAGCTGTATGATACTCCAAAGGTCGAAGTACCTGAAGAAGAATTTGAAATCCCACTTAGAAAAGCCAATATTATGAAAGAAGGAAACGATGTCACAATAGTAACTTACGGCTACATGGTTTATCCTTTACTTGAAGCGTCAAGCAACTATTCAGCTGATGTGATTGATCTTCGAACACTTTCTCCTATTGACGCCTGGAGACCATTCGCAAGTCGGTTGAAAAAACAGGGAGGCTCGTGATAGTTCATGAATCGCAAAGAATGTGCGGTATTGGCGCAGAAATCGCAGCTTCAATTGCCGACGCGCAACTTTTTTCGCTGAAGGCACCAATCAAGCGCGTTACGGGCTACGACATTACACCGCCTCTTGGCAAACTAGAGAGGTACTACCTTCCAGATTCTTCCCGCATTTCAAAGTCGATAGAAGAAGTCATGAGTTACTAGAAGAGAGACTTAAAACAGGACGGAGAGAAAACACGTGATGAGAAAAAGAGAGCTTCGTGGCCTTCCTGTGTTTCGGAATAAGAGAGATATTTTCAAGGGTCTGAAGTTGCTCTATGATAATTCAAACCATAATTCACTCACACTTTCCTCGAAGCAATTAGAAGAGTTTCCTACGATTAAACTCACTGATGACTTCAAGTGCGTTGAAGGCTGGGTAGTAAGTGGAATCCGTTGGGAAGGAATTCCTGTATCAAGTATTCTTAGCAAAATGAGTCTGACTCCACAGGTTAGATGGTTTTTGTTTGGATCAGGTAATTTCACTTGCCTGCTCAGTAAAAAGAGAGCCTCGGAGGGAACGACGCTCTTAGCTACAAGGATGAATGGAAGAAGGCTAACTGTACCTCATGGAGGACCTGTGAGACTTGTGTTCAAAGGCCAAAAGTGTTACGAGAACATCAAATCAGTTGATCGAATAATTGCTCTTGAAAGACCGGCGAAAACTACAGCCAAGCGTATAGCAATGTCCAGAATCTGAGCGTTGAAAATTTGAAAAGACTCTTGGACAACCACTAAACTCGGAGAATATATGTACAGTTTGAAGAAATTTGTTGAGATGCGCCGAATGCGTTCCATTTGATATAAGGTAAGCCTCTGAGTTAGACAAAAAAATTTAGAGCTGTTCTTAATCCAAGTTGTCTTTTAGAGCAATTAGAAGGTGCCTTGTTCCTTAATGGATGCGTTTCTTCTACTACAAATAAATAGAAGTGCGAAGTACTTTACAATTGCTTTGGCGATGTTCTATTTGAGTTCTATTCTTCGTTTTTTATATTCTACTAGGGTAGATTTTGCTCGAAATTAATTTACATTTTTAGTGAAATCGCCTTTCTTTCCTGTTTCAGGCCTCTTCTTACTATCTTTCTGCGCCTTACGCGATTTCGATATCCGCCCTATATTCGACGAAGGGGGTAGAAGAGAAAATTGTTTCCAGCTGTCTTGATTCTATTTAGAGCGTCATAGGTAAAGCTGAGCACCGTATTGTCTGGATAAGTAATCGAACTGCCTCCCCAGCGTATCATAATAGTAAGAGGTCTTTTGACCAGTTACGCTCGTGTGATTTGCAACTTGACTCTGATAGTTGTATGTGTAGTTCCGTCGGGTATGGACAGGCTGTCAGTGAAAGCCTGTACTTCTATCTTTCTTCCCATTCCGTCGTAGTGCTGCCTGACGAGGTTCCCAATGGGATCGGTGTAATGTTGACAATATCGTTCTTGACATCGTAAGAATAATGTGTGAGTGCCGAGACTCCTCCAGCGACATATTCGTCCCACACTGATCTTTGCAAGAAAGAGACACAAAATTCCCTTGTGATTAGATATTCCGCTGTAAAGTCCTAGTGATCTGCTCCTCCTTCTC
>JARCRS010000220.1 GCA_029850555.1 archaeon
CATCCCAAGGACTCTATTCTTTGGAAACTTGCTAGCTCTTAGGGCAACATAGACCATCGCATCGAGCGGATTCGTAACTATGATCAACACACAGTTTGGCGCATTTTTTGCCACTTGTTCCGCGACAGATTTGATTATGCCCGAGTTCTTTGCTAAGAGATCCATTCTAGTCATTCCTGGCTTCCTTGCGAGACCAGCCGTAACAACCACAATGTCAGCACTCTTGAGCGCTGAATAGTCATTCGAACCGCTTATCTTTACATCGACCCCTATTTCCGCAGCCATATGAGAAAGGTCTAAAGCTTCTCCCTGAGGCAATCCTTCGATTATGTCAACGAGTGTAATATCGTCTACGTTTCGTTGAACAAGAATCATTGCAAGAGTGCTTCCAACTCTTCCAGAGCCAACCAACCCGATCATAGCGAATCTAGACTCACAGAAAACAAAAGCTCAAACCTTTACTTAAAAATCTTGCAATTCAACTTTTTGCAATTGAAGTTGCATGATGTTTTGGATTTGCACAAATCTTAACAAGTCGTTTGAAAGCTAATCTTCTCTTAGTAATCAGTAAGTGTCTGCCCCCCAGAAAGAACTACCGGAGAACACAGCTCCAACTTCTTTTCCTCGCAAAAGTCAATTGAAGTTCGATCGCGACCTAGTTGCTGTTATAGAAACAAACGTCGATGATGTAACTGGCGAAGTCTTATCTCGAACAATTGAAAGGCTTTTAGCAGAAGGCGCAGAAGATGCGAGTGCCACTCCATATCTTGGAAAGAAAGGGCGAGAAGGTTTTAGCGTTAAAGTTGTTTGTCGGACAGATTCCGTAGAGAAAATGGCTCAGGTCCTGGTGGAGGAAACCGGAACTCTTGGAGTAAAGATCAACGAATACACACGACTAATTGTGCCTAGAAGAGTCGTTTCGATTCCGTTTGCTATAGAGGGATTCCATGGAACCGTATCTGTCAAGATCGCGGAGTTCAAAGGAAGGATTCTACGTATCAAGCCTGAGTTAAACGATGCAAGACAGATTTCCGAAAGTCAAAAGATACCATTAAGAGATGTTTTAGAGCAGATTGCGAACGCAGCGAGGGATTTTGTTCGTAGCACTGGTGAAGCACCTTCCCGAGAAAAACAGATTCCAGTAGCTTCCGACCAAAAGGAAGAATAGAAGATAATGATTTCTTCACTCAACTATAGCTCCGCTATAGTACCAGATACCGAGTTTGCCCGCACGGGAGAGAATTTTCGAAAACTCAAAGACTGGTTTCTTAAATTTGACTCGGCGTTAGTTGCTTTTTCTGCAGGGGTAGATTCTTCAGTTCTTGCATATGCCGCCCGGCAGGCCCTTTCAAGCAGGGCCATTGCGGTTACTTCGGTTTCACCTTCGTTTTCGAGATCAGAAATCGATTCGGCTAGACAACTAGCCAATGAAATAGGCATCGAATTGATAGTCGTTAGCCAAGATGATCTTGCAACCAAAAATTACGTCGCGAATCAAGTGAACCGTTGCTACTTTTGCAGATCAAATCTTGTGAAAGCACTAATGCCAATTGTAAAGGAAAGAAACATCTCGGTCTGCATAGACGGCACTCATTTGGACGACTTGAAATCACCCAGACCTGGTGTGAAGGCTCTTCGGGAAGCGGGATTCAAGGCTCCTTTTGTTGAACTGGGCTTCTCTAAGGAAGAAGTTCGCGAGATCGCTAGAATTTTAAGACTCTCCAATTCTGAGAAGCCTTCTGAATCCTGCTTGTCGAGTAGAATCGCGTACGGGCAGAAGATTGATGAGCATACCTTGCGAAAGATCGAAAAATCGGAAATATTTATCCGGGAGCTAGTCCATTCGAAAATCGTCAGAGTTAGGACAATTGGGACTAGAGCAGTTATTGAGCTAGATCCACAGTCAATTGAAAAAGCCCAGAATTCTTTTTCTGAAATCCAAAGAAAACTAATGTCGTTTGGCTATACCTCAATTGAAATAGATCCAAACGGGTATTCTTCTGGTCGGATGCTCGATCTTTTTATTCGCGATAACCACTAGCTTTCACAAAACAAATCGAGAGATGCATGGATGGTGAAAGATTCGGAGATTTTCTCTTACGTAAGAGATCTACGTCGTGATGTAAGAGATCACGAAAAATGGAGGATAAAGACAACTCTAAATCTCATATCATCTGAGAACTTTGCCAGTCCTGAGGCAAGATCCTTTCTTTCAACTGATCTCTCGAATCGTTATTCTGCTCGAGATCATTTCTATCGGGGCACAAAGTATACTGACGAGATCGAAGCTCTGGCTGTGAAAGTAGCGACAAAGCTTTACCGGTGCAAATACGCTGATGTCAGATCAATTTCAGGTCATACCTGTTCCCTGATTGTTTTCATGTCTTTGTTGCATCCTCAAAACAAGGTTATAACTTGTCCACCAAAATATGGCGGATATCCTGGCTCCTCGGAGTTAGGGCTTGGTCCTCTCCTAGGTCTTAGGAATTTGTATTTTCCGTACGATCCAAATAAGATGAATATCATTCCAGACCAAACAAAGGAACTTCTTGAATCAGAGAAACCCGAAATGACAGTATTTGGTTCGAGCTTCATACCTTTTCCGTACAATATCAAGCAAAGTCTGCCAGATGACTACCAAGGTTTTAGAATTTATGATGGTTCGCACGTCATGGGATTAATCGCCGGAGGGAAATTTCAAGATCCGTTGCGCGAAGGATGCAGCGTATTTATGGGATCTACCCACAAGTCTCTGTTTGGCCCTCAGGGAGGCCTTATTCTTTCGAACGACGCAGAAGTCTTTTCTAAAATTGATGCAAAAATATTTCCTGGAATAGTTGACAATATTCATTGGAATAGAGTTGCATGTCTAACTTTTGCAATGCTTGAGCTGCTGAAGTTCGGGGAACGCTACGCTGCACAAATAATAAGAAATTCAAAAGCTCTCGCTTCCTCTCTAGACGAACTCGGAATTCCCGTGAAAAGCAAGGAATACGGATTCACCGAATCTCATCAAGTCATACTTAATTTCGACGAGCAGAAATCTGTCGAAATCGCAAACATGCTACAAGAGCTCGATGTCATAACTGATGTTGGGATTCGCCTTGGAACGTCAGAGATAACCCGCCGGGGGATGAAAGAGAAGGAAATGCAACAGATCGCCGAGATACTCTCAGATGCAATAAACCGCAAATCTTCCAAATCAAAAATTCGGAAAAGAGTCCACAGGTTAATGCGTGAACACGCTGGCATTGAATATACTTTCAATAGCCGGTAGCTTCCAATTTGAAAGACTTGCCCTATTAAATCAAGTACAAGAGATTCATTCTTTTTGACTTTTGGAGTGATGGTTGTGACGCAAATCACTGATCTTGCGGCGGCAATGCGATCTTCGCTTTCTGCCCTACCTCAATCCGGTTCTATC
>JARCRS010000221.1 GCA_029850555.1 archaeon
AGGATCAAGCTTATCGTGAACAATACGAATATGGGGCCCTCTTACTGCAGAAATAGAGCTTTGAAGATGGCCACTGGAAAATACATATCTTTCGTTGACTCGGATGACATGATTAGGGCAGAAAGATTAGAAAAGATGGTAAATGCAATTGTTGCAATGCCAGACCACATAGCTTACACCCACGTCTGTTTGATTAATGAGAATGGAAATGTCACCACAAAAATCCCACATTCATCAAGAAATTTTCCTCCGGAGGGTGAAGCGAGAGACTATGTCCTAACAGAGTGGATATGGGCGCCTTCAACTATTATGATACCGTCCTCAGCTATCGGTAAAGTGGGATATTATGATGAATCGATTCGTTGGGGAGAGGATCTAGATTATTTGATCCGCCTCACGGAAGTATACAAAATTACGGTGATCCGCGAACCATTATATTGTTACAGATGGGATATAGATAGAGTAACTGATTCGATGAGCGACACATTCAAAGATGACGCTACCATCAAGATACTCGAGAACGTGCTCAAACGGAATTGGAATAGTCTGAACGATGAGACGAAGTACTTAATGGTCGTCCGGATCTTGCGCACTCACCGACTTTCGCACATAAGAGGGAAAGTTAAATGGTTGCTGAATCCTTTTTTTATCAGAATGAGTCTACAGAGTCAAGCGGTATTTTCTATATTCATCCAAACGATCAAGGAAGACTTCGCCGAATTCTGTCATAAGATCGGTAATCTAGAACGCCGAGATTCAGTGATTGACTAGCTTCTCCGAAGACCTAAAAAACTCGTTTTCAATTTCGTCATGAAAGGATGATCGAAACGTATTCGATATGCTACAGAGGTTAAGACTTCGAGGATATACCAATTCTAAATACCCGAGTTCCACAATCGCAACAGAATCCTGAAATTGCGGCTCTCCCGTTTTTCATAGTTACCGCCGTAGGATCTCTCACTTGTTTCTTAGATCTGCATTTGACACAGTAGGCGATAGGGACGTTGCCATAATTACTGCGGGGTATAGAATTGAATGCATTTGGTGAAGCACTCTGAGCTCCAACTGGAAGAGTAGCACGAGATATATTCTCTAACGCAGAATTGTCTGTTGGAAGTGCGAGTGCACTAGCTTCTGGAGATGCCCTGGAATCCTGATTGCTTGAAGCACTTGAGGCGTCCTCGAATTCGTTTGAAGAATTTGGTATTGTGTTTTCGTGCTGCACTGACTCGGTGAAGATTGATGTCGTATCAGGTTCATTGTGCTCTGAACTTGATGCTTGGAAGCTGGCTATTGATGCTACTGGTGGGGTGACTGGCTTGGGCTCAGATTTTACTTGAGATGATTCAGCCGCCCTTGTTAGCATAGTCTCAGTCGGGCCGGACTCATCAAAATTAGCAGAGTTCCCAATAGTTGGTGTTTTTAGCATCGCGTCGCCGTTGATAATCGTTGATTCAATACTGAGATTCGCAGTCCGTTCAGATTTTTTTCCATAAAACGCGAGCGCAACGCAGATGACTACCGCTGATACGGCAATTACAATCGATGCTACTATAACCTCAAATGTGGACATGAATAGCAATTTTGCCTACCACAATGCCCTAAGGAAAGCAAGAGATGGTTAACGTGTATGTGAGCTAATATTAGGTCTTGGGTTAAATTTTATTCTCAAAGGAAATTTAAACATTTTTTGCACCATTTGCATGTAAGGCGCGAACAAAGAAACCAAGGACATTCAAGCAGTCGGTCAAAACGGGTTGACAGAAGCATCTTCCCTACGAGTTGTAGCGCTTGACAAATACTCTTCTACTAGTCTTTGGAAAAAGAATCCATAGGACACTGCGAAACAGAATCGTGACTTGAGAAGTAAGAAACCTGCTTCGAAAGGAGTATTTGAAGAACTTTGTCGCATCCGAAAGGACTCTTATTCTATTTGCTGAGGGGTCAACCATGTTCAAGTCCACTTTGCGGTTATATAGCTCATATCCGATCATCTTTCTTACTACTTTTAGATTACGCTCATCTTGATTACCAAAAGTTGCTGTAGACATACTCATAATTGATTCCAAGCTCCTTTCTTCCCGTGAGAGGAACTTGAATATCCGAATCTCAGTCTCATTGTTCGAGTTTTTCTTTCCTTCCGACAAAAACAAGGATACATTTGCACTATGGATACGATACCTAGTAAGTTTTAGCGGATCAATAACAAGAATTCTGCACGCTGGGGATAACAGCGCAGAATAAAACGTGAAAATATCTTGCACGCTCTCTATAGAGAGTTTGAGATAGGAAAGGAAAGGAAGCACAACCGACTTCCTAACAGCAATCGAACTGAGGTAGCCGTAAGCAGCGGCTCTAAATAACATATTGGCTTTACTGCCAGTGAGGGGCTTTTGGATTTGGAATCTTCCTGTCTTCTGGATAAAATTGCTAGTTCGCTTACGGAAATCTGACGAGGTTTCGCTCCCCGAACCGTCAATTGGAACTATGCCGTTATGGTAGTACCCTACGCTGCCATCAGACGCAAAAATCTCGTTGATTATTCGAAGCCTATCTTTGACAAATTCATCGTCATCATCTAAGAAGACTAGAATTTCTCCATTGCTTCTCTCTATCCCGGCTGCAATATAAGATCCAACAATCTCGTCTCCGCGCTGCAGCGAGATTATTCCAGATTTCTCTATCAGGCCGTCGATCTTCTCATCGTTGAAATTTTTTACTACAATGATTTCATATTTTGACTTATCAAGTGTTTGATTAATAGCTGAATTCAACGCGGGTAGGAGGAATTCTTTTCTGTTGAAAGCGGTAACAATAACAGAAATGAACGGAGACTCTGGCAAAAGTCTAAAACTCTTCTCGGAATAAAGTCGTTGGTTCTACATCTGCGCTAGAAGCGTATCGACAGCATCGTCAATTTTTGAATAGTTGTAGGGCATTCTAAGTTCGAGTGCCTTTGATCTTGAAATACACTTTGATATTATGTTAGTTATTTTTTCGTTGTGCCTCGCTTCCTCGAGAATGAAATCCCTTGCTGTGGGGAAGGACGGGCAATATCTGTACTCGGTATGTCTCCATCTTTGCGCATTAAACTCCCAGAAAAGTCCGACGGATAGGGAATTAACACACGCATTAAGATCAATCTCGTGTACTGTAGGTTTGTCCTGAGGGCTTCTGGCAAGCCGTACAATGTAATCAATATTGCATTCTGTTCGGATTTTGGCATCGCTAAATAGGTCTGTAATCGATGCGTGTAACGCTATCTTGAAGGGTTTCTTTGCAGCTGCACTCATAGATCGTCGTAAGAAAAATTTGTCTAACGCTCCTAGCTTTGAGCTCAATGGTTTGTACAAGTAAGGATGAGTCGCGATATTTTGACCTTCTAATTTTATGGTCTTTGGATACGCAAGAGCATGATTTCTCTCGTCGATTATGACCATGTCATCGCCCAAGAATTCCCATCCCCTTTTCACCAGTTCAAGTACTATGCTCGTTTTCCCAATATTCGAAGGGCCAAAAAATAAAACACCCTTTTGTTTAAAGACCGTTCCGGCGTGTAAGAAGGAGTACCCTTGATTTGGAAGATTGTAATATAGACATGGCTCGGCTATTCTGCAAAGTATTCCCTGAACTTCCTCAAAAGGAACATTAACAGAGTCTCTCGCAAGGAAGTTATGCGCTAGAGTAATCCACCTAGGATCCTTCCATATTCCATTAGGCACATGTACAGTTATCTGGGAACTGCTTCTCATATCGCCAAATATAACGAACATCACATCTTTTTCAGAGAACGTCGGCTTTGGATCGAGAAGGATTGTCGTCTTATCTTCTGTTGCATCATAAAACAGTTCATCTCCGAGTGGTGAGGATCCAGACAGCTTGATATTTTCAGGCAGAGGCTCGCAGACATGTAATGAGAGGAACGGTTTGCATTGATTCGTTCGAAAATATTCTAGTTCTCTGTCGAACTCATTAACATAATGGTCCTTGCCACTTAATTCGATGCCAGCAAGTCCATGTATACTATAGCATCTTGTGTTTGTCATCTAAGACGGAGGTCCCAGTTCAATCGATGAGCCTTCGATCCGAACGATATAATGTTTGTTTAGAAGGTTGCGAAGTGATCCCAGAGAGAAATATATTGGAAGTTCAGCGGTCATGTTCTCGTAGAATGACGATGCGCCATTGATTGGCAATTATGAATTGAAAAGAATGAAGGTCAAGAGAACTTTGTATCAGAATCCGATGCATCTTGAGGTGTGTAGTCGAAAAAAGAATTCTTGCGAGTATGGGAATGACTGATCATGACTCATATTATTATCCTTCGGCCTGCGAAAGCTGCGTATCGAGCCAGTAAGTATTGCATCCGGGATAGGCTGTTAAGAGATCGGTTTGGCCGACGGTCGCGGAATTCGTATCGCATTTCCACACCCAGTATGTGTTAGCAAAATAGTCTTGTTTAAACTGACTTACGTATTGCTTTATGATTGAACCGCCTTGCGATTGTGAGACAGTGCACCCCCCAGGATTGCACACAGCCCACTCGCCTATCCATATGTGTATGCCGAGAGCTTCACCAACGCTAGCCACATTTGCTAGGTTCTGTTGAATGCCCCCGTTCTGTGCGCAGGGACCCGGGCTACTAGAAGTACCAATATAACAATGGGCATCCATCACCAATTTAGTAATTCCTGTCGGTGCAACTTTCTCGTCTGAACCCGCTGACAGACTAACGTACGGTCCCATGAACACAATGTACTTGTTGCTTATTGCCTGTATGTGATCAGCTATGAACTGATTGTAGGCTTGCAGTGCACTAAGGGGTGCCGTTCCAGGGTTGGGCTCATTCATTATTTCGTAACCCAGAGTGCTCGGATGTGAATCAACCGTTTGTATAACTGGCACCCAAAAATCATTCCACTCCGCTGTCCAAGCGTCTTGACCATTGTAGGTCAAAGATCTTGTCCACAATGCGGTGGAGAACGCTTCTATTGACGAGTATCCAGTTTGCATTGATGAAGGGAAAAATAAGCTGGGCCATGGCTGCCCGCCATGTGCGTCGTACACAACGTATATTCCCAGTGAATCAGCTTCGTTTGCCACCTGATTCAAGTAGCCAATGTATGCGGTTTGATTCTCTTCGTATGCATTCCACGACAGTGGAACTCTGATTAGATCGAAGCCTAGAGCATGCATTATTGGGAAATCAGTTGATGGGGGATTAGCACAACACTGTATGCCAAGAGCTCCCCAAGCATAGTTAACTCCATGAAGGGATGGCCACGAAATGTTGCCGAAACTCGCATTAATTTCTGTTGGAATGGGAGGACCTTTTTGAACGCCATTGTTGTGAAAGAGTGATAAGGTGAGATAAACACCGAAGACAGCTCCGATTATCACTAGCGTTATGAAACCCATCGCAATTATCTTCCGTCGATGAAGATAGAAAGACAAATTTTATCGCTCTCCTGCACCAAGCACTAAGAGGTACCAAGGTTTCTGGATTGGTTGTATACTCAAGAATTTCCGAATCGCAGGACGTAAATCAAAAATGCGACTCCACATTAATGGTGAACATTCATGAACAGTTTTCTTCATTTATGTGTTCGCTCCAAAACTCCAAAACCCCACAACCTAAGCTGTCCTCCTATCTATGATTGATCGTATTCACGCATTTACCATTTCCATTAAATTAAGGCGGCGCCGAACTTCTAAACAGCGTTGGACCGGAGGCGAATCCATTCTGGATTGAGTTTTCATAATAGCAGAATACATAAATCACACGTAATGGCTTTTGCACCCATCTATGAAATATACGAATTCTAAACTTGCAATCTCTTCAGTGCTAGCTTTGAGTTTAATATTGATGATTTCTCCCGTCGCAGTTTTTGCGTCAGGCAACTCTAGAGGAGGGAACGATGTAGCAAGCGGTTGTCCTGCTCTAAATGGAGCAATGCAACAGCCAAAAGCAAGTTTCCTCTCTTATAGCGATTCTGGCGGTGCAATAAGCGTCCAAACTCAAAATGAACCCAATAATGCCCTAATTGCGATATGTGTCTACCCAAAGGCAGGAATCGCAGGATATTCTCAAACTGTAGATCCGAGCATTTCTTTCCTATGGAGTACAAAAGCGACGAAAGGTCACTTGGAATGGGGAAGAATTACAGGGCCTGATACATTGCACATAAACGGAGCAACTTACAAGATCGGAACGGTAAGTCCCAACCCAACTATTGAGCTAGTTTTGGCTCATGTTATTGGAACGGAGTGCGGGGGCGTGGGACAAACTTGCTTCTTTAGAATACCAGTCTTGACTGTCACGATACCGCCGATCATGGTTCCAATAGCGCCCCAACTCGGAGAGGGTTGCGCTGCGCAACCAAGTACCCCGCAGTTAGGCACCGCTTTTTTCACTATTTTACACGGTAGCAAAAATATAAACATAACAATTCGGATGCAAACTGCATCACCTGGCAAATACAAGGTAGTACTCAAGTACGCAGCTGGAAGCTTTTGCGCAGGAGCCATGCAATTGGGTTATCTCACGGTAGGCAGCAACGGGCAGGGTAAACTCCAGTTCCTTGGAAATGCGATTACTGGTACTCACGAGTTCACGGTTCTTCTCTTTGGACCTGCAGACTATAGATCAACTTTGACAGCCCCGATCACTCTGAGTTAGTGTCAAATTGGGCCTAACTCAGAATTAGGCCACAATTCACCACTGAAAGTCGAACCCGAGAAGGCTATAGAGTTTCTCGTTGTATGGTCGGAAGTATTCACTTAGCTTTTGCTTCGTTTCTTCATTCATTTTCGGGTAATCGATGGTATTATGCTGTCTTATTGGCTTCAGATCTTTGGTTGGCAAATCTAGGAAATCAAAAGTCTTCATAACTATTGAGATCGGCTCATGAAAGAAATCTTCACTTTTCAATATCAGCATTTTTTCCTTGTTAAAGTATTTGAAATACCGTTCTAATTGAGATGCCCAAAGTCCTCGGGCGAGGTAAGAATACGATCTATGTGGGAGGCTGTTGTAGTTTCCATCTCGAAGAATCTTCTCCTCCTCTGCCGTTCTTTTCTCCGCTGCTTTGATTGCTTCTTCAAACGAGAGAGGCTCATGGCCTTGGTTAACTTGGAGCCAATAATTGGAATAAGCCCGACTCACCGGATTCCTCAGCATCACAATTAGGCGTACATCAGGTAGATCTCTGGAAATTCTCTCTGCGCAAAGTGGATGGTATAGGTAATAAGGTGTAGATTCTCCTGTGATTCTGTTTCTCTTGATTGGAAAATGATTACGATACCAAGAAAGGCCTTTCTCATAATTTTCTGAAAAGAAATGGAGCTCTTTTTTTGCTGGATTCGAAACCGATTGATTCTCAGATAAATAATGAAATAGAGTGGTAGTTCCCTCTCTCTGGGTTCCAATTATGATATAATTTTGGTAACCTGTTTCCTTTGACAAGAGAAACCAAAGGACCGCTGTTGAAGAATTTCAATTGATTATTACCCGGAATCCGAAATGGGATAGGAATTCTTGATTATCATAGTACCGGTTTGCGACAACTTCTGACCAGCATTAAAATGTAAGATAGCTGGACTATCAGCATGAGTCCCTATTATGAGCCAAATATCACCAGGGGTACTGCCAAGGATAGCCCACCTCTTTCATCTTGGATCTTGCAAATATCCAAACTTGCCATTTTTCGTAGAATTTTAGATCTTGCTTCCAGGAGCCTGGCCTAGCCTTCCGGACAGCTCCCTGGCGTCTCTCTACAGTAGATCCGTAAACCTTTGCATATTCTCCTCTGATCTCACTCCCTCGGATTGACCTGTTCTTTGGATCGTTCTTCTCGATCGCTTCGAGCAACTCTCTTTCAGACCACTCGAGTTTTAGAAAATCAACAAGTGAACGCAATTCCTTTGCTGGATTCGAACGTAAGTTCTCGTATCGTATCTCATAGAACTGATCCATTGGTAATTTTTTCTTAGCTTGTCGTGCTGCACTTACATGCTTTGTCCAACGCCTCGCGGCAACAAACGCAAATCTAGGCGCCCAATTTTTCCCAAAAGTCTTGGATGCCGCCAACATAGAAGCTGTGACATCTCGTGCGTCTCTTAGAACATGAATGAATCGAGCATTAGGATAAACCTCAAGAATTTCGGGAATCCAATATACGTGATTTGGCGTTTTCTCAACGAAGATATCATCCGCCTGCATGTTGGGTGCCATAAATCCAAGTAGCCTATCGCTAGTTTCATAGAGAACCTCGTGAAATTCATCGTTTGTCAAGTACGCACGAAGGCCAGCGTAGCCACCAGCTTTACCGGTCGGTCTGTTCCAGTTTTGTATCATCGGCCCGAGATACCATGCAAAAAGAAAGGATTCGCGACCTGTTCTGACTTTGGGATGATAAGCTAGAAGACTCTTTACATAAG
>JARCRS010000222.1 GCA_029850555.1 archaeon
ATACGTCGTTGGTGGAACTTGTTTGTCCACACTTGCATTAAACCCACTAGTCGATGCATTGGCAGTCGTAGGCTTGATTCTTTTGATCGTGGGCGTAGCGATGTACTACCGAATGAAAAATCAAAGACCCGTTGCCTCGACTACAACCCAAACTGGTAGCGCTACATCAGGTTCTGCAGGGGCAAGTAAACCATCTGGCGCTGCGCCAAAGAAACCCGGAAGTAGCAAGCAGATTTCCTAGTTGGAGTCACGTTTGCAAAATGGATTTTCTTCTGATCTCCATCAGTGTATCAAAATCTGGATCTTCTGATACGATAAATTCTGCCCCGGCATGTATCGCCGAGGCAGCGTGAATTGAATCTCGGAGATTGAGGTGATATCTCTTAAGCAAGCCAAGAGCTGAATTCAATATGTCTTGGTTCACATCTAGTATAGCAAGTCCTGGCGTGTTCAAAATTATTTGACCTGCTTCGATAGCTTCTGTTTCACGTCTCTGCTTTTTAACAGCCCAAACGAGTTCGTCGAAAGAAAGAGCTGAGGACGCCGCCGAAATTTTTCCTTGCTGAACCTCTCTGATGATAGAACGTGATTTTTCACCAAGAACTTTTCGATTAAGCGCAGAGTAGACGAATACATTTGCATCCAAGTATATCATGAAAATAATCATCTTCGTCGAAGAGATCTTTTTTCAAGCTCTTCTTCATACATGTGAGGAGAAACCTTACTGATAGATCTTCCGCCTTTCGCGATTCTTTCGAATTCAGCTGCAGCATCCAATGTTCTTTTCTGGACAACTACTCGATCAGTTTCGAGCCTAACGATGACCTTGCAGCCAGGACTGATCTTCAATGCATTTCGAAATATTCTCGGAATCACAACTTGTCCCTTGGGACCTACTTTCATCTCCTCTTCGATCATGTTGTATCACACGTCGTTATACTCCTGTATAACTTACCCTTATACTTACTGCACACGGGGCGACACCGTACCATCGAGGAAGTGAAGAATTTAAAACAACAAATTGGCTTGCTATCCTTCCACACAACCTCCTCACCGGCAAATGGGTTAAGATCGAAATAACACGATAAAACAACGCGCTTTCATGAAGTTATAGAATTCTTTCTTCGTCTTTGAATCTGCATCTTCTTGGCAAAAGCAACCCAGGTCTTTCCAAACTTACAGCCAAGACTACTGCTACTTTCTGTAACTATGCAGTATTTTACTGGCATCGTTTACCCAGTGTAAGCAATTGCTTATCCAGCGCCTGTGTGGAAATAGTACCCTAGGGCCTTTAAGTAGTATCGATCAATTTCAGTGATATCAATAAAACCAAAGCCTTAATGTTGGCTGACTATCGAAAAGGCTATCATCGATAATTCGAATTCGTTTAAGGACCAAGCAATTAAACTTCGGTAGCCTTCCATCTCTAAATCTTTGACAAAAGTTTCTGTAAATTCTCTGTCAAGTCTTTGATTCAATTCATTGAAGACAAATGTCTAATGAGTCTCTAGGTATCTTAAGAGGCGAGTCGTTCACTGCACCTTACTACGGTAAGAGCCGTCTTTGGGAATGCGCAGTGAAAAATTCGCAAGGGAAAAAAGCGATCAAGTTGACTTCCAACTAGTTGATAGAATTTTTGCTAGATCGTTAATCCTCGACTGATCGATGAGGTTGGGACATGTCGCTGCGAAATATGGCGCTTCTTCGAAGCTTACGGCGTCGCTCTTCAACTGTATGTACTTGAAGATCGGCTGATCAGGATTGTAATGAGAAAATACAAACTCCTTGAACTTCTTGATGTCGATGGTTGTTTCCTGAGACACACATTAGAGAAATTGTCAGATCTTAAAAGGAAGCGAGAGGCGATTTTGACGAGCAAAACAGCCAAAAAGAGATTATGCGGTGAATGGGCTTACTGCGTATATCTAGGACGTATTCTGAGCTATTGAATACTTATATCTCCTTTTTTCATGCAATATACCTATGCTGCGAGAGCCCAAGAGCGAATTCGGAGCCACGGAGGCCGCAATCTACAGGAAGCTAGTCCAGCTAGATGCTCCGAAGCTTCTCACCACAAAGGACGTGATGGAAACCATTGCGCCTAATGTATCAATCAACAGCCTCACGCACAGCATGTCTCTTCTCGAGTCTAAGGGAGTGCTGAAGAGAATTGGAAAGGGCGTCTACCTAAACTGGAGCACAGGTCTTGCACCGAAGATAGTTGATGTCATCCCCTGGGTTTTCAGGGATACAAGATACTATTTGGGCTTGGACGCGATCGCAAATCACTGGGGACTTTCGCCGCAAATTCCATACTCCTACCAGGTCATCTACACGCCGAAAAACGAGGCACATCTAAAGAGAATTTTGAGCTGGTGTTCAATGCTGAAGAAGTTCGAAAAGGAACTCGGGGGAACACTCGTACCAGTCCTTTCACGCACTGGAAGTGTCGACAAGGGAGTATCACAATCTATCATTGAAGGTTCGCAACTCCCAATTTCCACTATCGAAAGAACCGTTGTCGACGCCGTAATTTACACAACAGAGATCGGTAGCGCGGGCGAAGCGCTCATCTGGGCACGTGCGGCATTGAGCAAATCGATTGATTACGCTGAACTCGAACAAATCGCAAAGAAGGCTTATTCAAGTGTCAAGTCGGTCGCTGCAAGATTGGGATTTCTTTTGGAAACTGCGTCAAGTGAAAGGCCACCTGACGAGGTTAAGGATACCTTGAAGAAATTTGTTGGCAAACTCGAGGAACTACTGTCGAAGACTAGAGCCACCTACAATTGGGGCGGGGAGAAAACAGCAGCAAAATACATTGAAAAATGGCACTTGCGTGTTAGCTCCGCGTATCTCAGGCAGTTAAGGGATGTTTAGAGACGTGAGTAAAGACGCCCTAGACCTCATCAGGAACTCGAATTTTGACAGAAATGCCCCTCCATCTCCGCGATAGGCTTTCAGTCGTTATGTTCAGATATTTCCAACTCTTTCCATTCTTGCGCTTCGTCTGACACTATTTTCTTTTCGCAGTGAATCTCGAAGATTAGGATCATCTCGATTGTTCGCAATGAGCCAAGCCCTTTGAGAAATTGGGGTGCCATCGGCAACCATTCTCTCAGGGAGAACATCCAGACCGACTTTCATTATATTGTCCAAATCCTTCTTGAATCTGCCTTAATTTCCACACCGAACAACTCCAACATCTAGCTCAGATAAACCATTGCGTCGCAATTTAGGGCGTTTGTGTCCCCGAACAACTCCAAATCTTTGCTTCTCGGAGGAAAATGTGTGGACTATTATAGAGAACCCACCTCCTCCTCTCGTGCGTAGATAGGGCGGCAGGGGTGCCGTCGTCGTCACCATCGACAGCATACTGCTACCCATATCGAATCCCGATATATGCTCTAAAACCGTCCGACTGACCGACAATCGCCGAAAGGGATAAAGGGTCGGATAGAGCACTATTTCTATCGTCGCGGCCCATGAGGGTGCTGGGTCACCCTGCTCATAGTTGCGATAATTGTAGTTTGGTTCGTAGTGTTAGTTAGTCCAGCAAGAAATGTTGGAGTACAAGGTGATAATCAATGTCAGTCTTGCTTCTAATCAATCAGTGAATCTAGTTCTTCTTACTGGCGGCGGTCTGACTAGCTACGCCGAGTACATGGGTACTTCTGGGAATGCAATTACTCCGTATGGAATTCTTTCACTGAAAAATGGAGCAACATACATAGCCCAATTCTTCGATAGAAATACGTTGATCAATCAAACCTCATTTTCTATTCCTTATACTCCTTCTTGGAAGATGTAACAAGAAACGGATTTTAACACCGAGTTTGCTTCTCAAATTGGGAAAACGTGGTAAGACCGCTTTTCGGATTAGCTCTTCCTAGTTACGCTGCGAACTCTCTTCGAGAGAAAGGTGCTGAGACTTATTGGGGCGTATATGATTTTCCCCTGAATGATCAAACTAGTTGGAAATCAGTTGCAGATGCAGCTAAAAGAGCAGAGGGGCTAGGTTATGAATCTCTTTGGACACCTGACCATTTCATGCTTGGGAAAAACGGCGAGACCTTCGAATGCCTAACGACCTTGGCAGCGCTTTCCCAAATTACAGAGAAGGTTAAGCTTGGGTCATGGGTTCTCTGCAACAATTATCGGAATCCCTCGCTAGTTGCAAAGACCGCTTCGACATTGGGAATCCTCTCAAAGGATAGATTCATTCTAGGATATGGCGCGGGATGGTACGGCGCTGAGTACGAAGCCTATGGATATCGTTTTCCCGAGGCTCCAGAGCGCGTACAAATGTTCGAGGAGGGAATCAAAATTATAAAAGGAATGTCCGAAGAGAACAAGTTCTCTTTTAACGGCAATTTTTATCGCGTAAAACAGGCCGTCAATACTCCCAAGCCCAAAAGACGAGTACCAATCGTGGTTGGAGGTTGGGGTAATAAGGTCCTCAAGCTAGCAGCGAAGTATGCGGATGGCTGGGATATTGGCGGGGATCCTCCACTAGACCAATATGCCCAGAAAATGACGCTAATCAAAGAAACTCTGAAACAAAACCACCGCTCATTCAACGACTTTAGCACAAGCGTCCACTTGCATGTTTTGATAGGAAAAAATGACGAAGAAGTGAAGGAAAAAAAGCGTAAAGTTATGCAAATAGTCTCAAAGCTAGAGAACAAGGTTCTGTTTCGCCCTTCAACTGAATATAAATTTGAAATAGACAAAGCATTGGTTGGAACTCCTGAGGAAGCTCGGATGAAACTCGAAGCCTACCAGCGTATAGGATGCAAGAGGTTTATCCTGATGTTCATGGACTATCCTCAATATGACTCAATAGGACTATTTGCGTCAAAACTGATGTAGCAAAAGAGATAGACATCGATCTCTTTTATTTCTGCCCAATTTTGAAGTCTTGTAACTGTGATTTAATATGAGGGTTCTAATAACTGGCGGATCAGGATTTATTGGGTCTCCTCTCACAGAAGCACTCGTCTCAAAAGGAAACGAAGTCCTGATCTACGACGCATTTCCAAATGCTCATTCATTGAAGAACGACGTTATTGACAAAATTGAGCTTGTCAAGGGAGATGTCAATAGCTGGACTGATCTTTACGACGCGGTTAAGCGTTTCTCACCCGATGCAATAATCCATCTTGCCGCTTTCATCTCCCAACACGCGGAACAACATCCATTACAAGCAATCGAGCTCAACGTCGGCGGGACGATCACAGTTCTTGAGATAGCAAAAAAGCTCGGGGTGAGCAAAGTAATACTACCAAGTACCGTCGCGACCTTCAATTCAAGTGTTGCCGCTCCAATTTCCGACGATGCGGTGCAACGGCCAACTACTGTTTACGGCATCACAAAGGTGTTCTGCGAATTATGGGGAACTTATTCTCATGACAAATATGGTGTAGATTTTAGAGCAGTAAGACTACCTTCCGTAATCGGTCCAGGTCGAACAAATGGAGGAGCCTCAGTTTATGCGAGTCTGATGATTGAAATGCCGGCCAGAGGGCTTGCGTACGAAATACATGCGGCCCCAGAGTCTTCTATTCCGCTTCTCTACATACAAGATGCAGTCCGGGCTGTAGTTGCGCTCCTTGAGGCAAAGCATTCCCCTAAGACTGTCTATAATGCCTCAGGAATAGCTCCAAAGGCATCCGAAATTGCTTCCGAAGTAAAAAAACAAATACCTCAGGCAGACGTCAAATTCAAACCTGATGCTGGCGTTGTTCAAATGCTCAAACAATGGCAGCAAATGGATTCGGCAAGTTTTGAAAAGGACATTGGCTGGAGCATTTCTTTTCCTTTAGAGAAGCTCGTGGCCGACTTTATCGGAGTAATCAGGAAGATGAATAGTAGTGCTAATCAAGAGAACGCAATCCTGCTCGAAGAGGCTCGCGCTGGGCCCCACTAATTTATTTACAACAGTTGTACAAAGGACGGATTGTCTTGGTTACAATCCAGCTCGAATCAATTTCGAAAAGTTTCGGAGCGACGAAGGTAATCAATAATCTAAGCCTTGAGATAAACGACAAGGAATTTCTTGTTTTTTTGGGGCCTTCGGGTTGCGGGAAAACTACAACCTTGCGCTGCGTAGCAGGCTTGGAATCAATCGATGAAGGAAAGATCCTAGTCGATGGAAAAACCATCAACGACATCCCTCCGCAGAAAAGAGACGTAGCAATGGTTTTTCAAAACTACGCACTATATCCATTCATGACAGTGCGGGACAACTTGTCATTCCCTTTGAAACTACGGGGCGTCTCAAGAGATGTAATAGAGAAGAAGGTTCAACAAGTCTCAGAGTTATTGAGAATTCAAGTTCTTTTGGAAAGAAAACCAAAACAGCTTAGTGGCGGTGAGCAACAGCGAGTCGCGCTAGGACGGGCACTGATTAGAGATCCTAAAATCTTTCTGATGGATGAACCGCTATCCAATCTTGATGCAAAACTCCGAGTGGAGACGAGGACGGAAATCAAAAGGCTTCAACGCGAGCTAGGCATAACTACGATATTTGTTACACATGATCAGGCGGAAGCCATGGCCCTTGCGGACAGAATCGCAGTTCTGGATAAGGGCGTCGTCCAGCAGATAGGCTCTCCCAATGAAATTTATCACAAGCCCGAGACTACAATGGTGGCGCAATTCATGGGTTCACCCGCAATGAACATGATCACTGGGACTTATGACAGCTCGACCCAAGATGTAATTTCGATCAAAATAAGCAACAGTGAATCTTATTCGTGGCAAAGAAAGGAGACTCAAGATATCAAGTCCAGTTACAAAGGCGAAGTGTTAGTTGGCTTCCGGCCCGAAGATACCTCGTTTAGATCTGGTCCTGGCGATGATGGGATCCCAGCTGAGATTTATGTGAGCGAACCAGTCGGGACGCACACGATACTCACGCTCAAAGTTGGAGAAAAACTTGTGAAAGCCTTCGCACCATCAGATGCGAGCCCGAAGATTGGTGAGCGCGGGAGCGTTTCTGTCAAAGACGGACACGTGCACCTCTTTTCAATCGATGGAAAGCGCGTGGCGTAATTTCGTCTTTAACTTTGGCGAGAGATGCAAATTGGAATGATTTTTTGAATGAGACCCAAAAGGATGCGTGGAAGGAGGTCTCTTAAAAGTCGTCTCCCTAGTCTGCCCGCTTACCTTCTGATATTTGTTGTTGTTTCAATTGCGTTCTATGCTCTAATTGACAAGCTGGCAGGGCTCTATGACGACCTAGGGCTTCTCATCTCCTTCAAGCAAACATCATTCGGAATCTACGTGGCCGGGATTTCGATAGGGTACTTGACTATCGCACTACTTGCCATACTCGTGCCGACTTTGATTGCAAGTAGACGGGCTCTGCATTTTCGCATGTCGAGGACCAAGAGTTTTGCTGTAGTTATCTTTGCGCTAGTTTGTGGAGCAGCTTTTGCAGCAAGCCAGACCTCCATATTACAGCCCTATCCGAACCATATTTCCGATACGAGTGGGGA
>JARCRS010000223.1 GCA_029850555.1 archaeon
CCTTTTATACACAGAATAGTTTTCAACCCTGTGTCTATAATCTCGAATAAAGCAATTGTTTGTACCATTTGTGTACCATGTCTGAATTTAGCCCTGATTCCTTATTACAGAAAAAAACGGTGGCTGACATACTATCAGTAGAAAAAGCCATTGCTTTGTGCTACGCCTTAATTGTCCTCTTTCATGGTCGTAAAAAAAATTCGCGGTTGACATACCCCCCCTTGTTAACAAAACTTTCGAATATCCGAGAGGAAAACAATCGTTCAAATTGATAATGAAGAAGAGCAGATCAAATGATTTGGCTTCACTAATCCTTCGTGGCGCTGCTCCGAATAGTTCTCATCGCTGCGCTAGCGGCAAGCAAATCACTGGGAGTGATGATACCGACAATCTTCCCTTTCCGAGCGGTGAGAACCGCCTGCGAGTGCTGCAAGAGCAGAGCAATCGCAGTGATGGGTAAGGTCTCATCGACCACCGGGAACTGTTCGGCCATCACTTCAGAAACGGGCTTTTCGTAAAACGCTTTTGGATCGCCGTCAGCAAGAGACGCATGAACGATTTGGCGCTCCGAAATACTTCCGACACAGATCTCTTCCTTATCATCGCGGATCGGAAGCTGGGAGAAGCCGAATTGTCTCATCTTCTCGGCGGCGTCCCTCACTCTATCGCTACGTTTGATCCACACAAGATCCCTCTTCTCGATATCCTTTGCAAGGCCGGATCTTGGTTGCTCGACGCGGTCAAGATACTCAAAGATTTTCTTGACAACATCGTACGATGGATGAACCCTGCTACTTTCAATTTTCGCAATCAAGGATTGGCTTGTCCCGACAGAGTTCGCAAGTCTCTTCTGGCTTATTCCCAGTGCCATCCTTCTTTTCTTTATTTCGTTGATCGGGGGAAGAAGCATAATTGGACACCTTTATAGATTGGATATTCCTATCGGAATAATTGTTCAAATTGATATGCGTAGCTCTTTAGAGAACATTTTCGAGCATGGCAGCATCTCCGATGAGCTCTCCGTCAATTGTTGTAATCAGTGCCTCTCGAACTGTTTTGAGATATCTTAGTACCGGGGCAATCTTCCTCTCTTGTCTTGCGGCATCTAGAGCAAAACCGGCAACCACTAGCTCGAGGTTGAAAGAAGGCATCAATATGATTTCCAAATCCTCCTTTGCGGATTTGTCATTTGGTAAACTTTCTTTGAATATCTCGTTTCGATTCGCCCGAACGAATATCCATACTGGTTGTCCTGTTAGGGGACTGCCTCTTCTCTGGAAAATTGGATGAATATGGCCCATAATCAATTGTCTACAGTTCTGAAACTTTAGGAGAGGCCTAGAATGGCCGTGAAGAATTAGAATGCCAGATATCATTAACCCGTTCGAATCTAGTAGAGCTACGCTTGGAGGGACTAGATATTGCAGGCCCCCGTCATGATTTCCAGGGATTACTGAAACATGGCAAAGGCTGGTCATCCTCTTAAAGAACTTGGGTACATTCTCCCATTCGTACTTTGTGATTCTGTCAGTTCCTGATTTCACATCCCCATCAATCAAGAGGTCCGTAATCTTGTGGCGCTTAATTAATTCTCCGAGTTCTGTAGAAAGTTTTTCAATGCTTGGTTGGATAGAGATTCCAGCAGCTCTAAATTTTTCTTCAAAACCAATGTGAAGATCGCTGACGAGGAGATGGCGCTTGCTTTGTTCTTTAAGAATTATTGCCCTATTCTTGTACAATATCTCGATTTGGTCATGGTTTGATCTCTGTGAAACATTACGATCTGAGTCGGACAACAACGCCTTAAATTTCAGAGCGCAATAATATGTGTTGTCTTGTGACTATCGTTCTCTCTATTGTGGACTATTCTTCATTCAGGAATTTTCTCGATCTCATATTTTGTCGCGATTTGCGACAGCAATGTTAATCAGAAGTACTAACCGATATTGAAATTATTGTGCCGAGCATCGAAAAAGACTTGCCCGATAAACCAAGTCTCGCAAGAGAACAAAGGGCGGAAAAAGTCGTAAACAACCTGGGCGTCAAAGTTCACCATTTCGAACCGAGCGGGCGGCAGATTTGGACAGTAGTGGGCATAGAAGGTGACGCTCTAGTTGATTATGATCCATCGGAGACAAGGCAGCAATATTGTTCTTGCGATGACTTTCATTTTCGAGTTCTTGGAGGAACTGTTTCGGAGTGCTATCACTTGATAGCTGCTAGGAAAGCAAGGGAAGAAAACCGCTACTCGAAAATCATTTTTTCTGACATCGAGTACGTCTCTTTCCTTAGATCTCTTTTGGCCGACATCTTTTCTCGCATTTCATGATAACTGAAGGACTCTTGGGATCATGAACACAAGCACGATCAAGAAACCTATCGCAAAAAGAATGGAAAGACCGATAGCGGTACCGTATGCGCTGATTAGTACTCCGCCGACAAGAGGTCCGAACACAGTTCCTGCTCCAACAGCAACAGAGTAAACCCCCATTGTGGAACCCCTTCCCGTTTCGGGCGAAGCGTCTGCAAGTTCCGCAAGTGCCGAAGGAGTAAAAGCAAGTAAACCCGCTCCAAATATGGCAAAGAAGGGAAGAAGATAGAGAATATTTACACGAAAAGCGAGCAGAGCTATCAAAATTCCAAGAACGCCCATCAGGGAAATCTGACCTATAAGCGCGATCCTAGATCGGCCGAATCTATCAGACAAAGCTCCTAAGCTAGTCTGAGACAGCCCAAGCAATACTAGTCCCACTATGACTACGATCACGACTACAATGTCCAACCTGATGCTCAATACAGTTCGTCCAAGAAGAGGACCGGTTCGGACCGGCAGGACTAGGCCAAAGATTCTCCTAGTGAAAGTCAGAAACACTCCAACGAGTATCATTAAGACAAACCAAGTAGGAAGGAGCGTTTGGGTAGATCTGTTCTTCGAAATTAATTTGATATTTTCTTTGATTGATGCGAGTTTGATCGGCATCCTTGAATCTCTTAAAGTAAAAACCGAAAAGATTCCCCCAATTAGTGCAGCGACTGCGCCATAATAGAACGGAATGTGAGCATTAGCGGGGTTGTTGTTTATTATAACAAGTGCCAAAAAAAAGCCTAAACCGTACCCTGCAATCGTAGAGAAATCATATGCTCCCATATCTCTCCCTCTCGACGTGGTCAATGCAAGATCCGTAAGCAGAGCGAGAGTACCTACTACAATAGCAGCCGCACAAATTCCCTGGATGCCATGAATCAACGTAAGGTACACCGGGTTCGAGCTGAATGTGAAAGCAAGTGAAACCAATGAAGAGGCGACAAGACCAAGTGAAATAATCCATTTTCTCCCGAAACCGTCTGCAAGGATGCCCACAAAGAATCCTGAGACCATCTCCATTATTGGATAAGCGGAAGAAATTATTCCCAGATATTCTGGGCGGGAAACAATGAACTGCAAAGAAACCACAGTGAATGAAAATGCAAATCTCATAAGAAAGACAGCAATGAAGAGAGGAACCATTCTAACGAGATAAGAAAGGGAGATTCTTCCTCTTACCGAGTTACCGTACAATTCTAGGACATCTCTGGTTCGAACATATAGTGGATATCGCTTCCAGTCCACACTGGGTAATTACGTAAGAATATAAAACGAAACCCGAAAGCGCTGTAATCTTCCGAATATTAAGATTCGGAATAACCTCGTCGCTTTGCGGCGTCAAGTACAGCGCGGGCTTGTGCTTCCGCAAGGCCAAATACATCGTTTGAGGTTTCAGCTGTCAGGTAACCTGATTCTGACGCAACTCTCTTCGCCTGTCGGAGGGCTCTTCCAAAGAGCAAGGGAAGACTTTCCGGAGTGACGTATGCCGCTTCGAGTGCGAGACCGAGAGCTTCCTTCGCCGCCGTCGTCACGTCTGAACGGTATTGCTCGAGGTCTATCGCAATGTCCTTCTGCAAAAGCAGTAATCCTTCTGCTGAAGCCATGAAAATAGAGAGCCCAGCTTTAATTGGCTTGATATTCAAACGCGAAAGCAATCCTGCAAGCTTTGGAGAAATTACATCACCTAGATGAGCTACTACAGAGTCTCTCGAGACATAGATGCTCCCAGCTTCGATTCTCGTTTGTACTCCGGCCTCTTTGAATTCCGAAAGCACAGGACCAGGCGGGATGCCAGTACTTCCAGAAGGAATCACAATATCGCTAGTTGCGATGTCTCCAGCTCTTGCTGGAAGAGTAACTTTGCTTTTCTCTAATGAAAGGTAAAGATTGAAAGGATTCATGTTTGTGAAAATTAGCGCGTTTTGACCTGTCAGGTTCGAGACAAACTGATCCGCGTTCTTCAGATTGGCCTTTTTGAGACCTAGAGCGGCTATCTGGTTCTTTGCAACAACCATGACAAGTTGCTGGCGAAAGTTTTTTCTTAAAAGCATAAGTTGACCAGCCCGAACTTTGTGAAGCTTGGATACGATTACAGTGTCATACTTTTTCGCCAATTCCTCAATGTGCTGGAGCATCTCAAGCTTCTTTGGAGGATAGCTAGTCCGCTTTTTCTGCTCAGCTAAAACCTGTTGAGTCTTTCGTGGCATTACACTCACTCTTCTTCCAATTTGGACTTTACGAGCTTGCCCATGGTCTTCTTGACAGTCATCGACTGGATGTTCTTTTCTCCATTTGGAAGTTTTCTTTCGACTTGCGTGATAACTGCCATGGCGTTATCTGCAACTTTCGAGTCATCAAGAGATTCGTCGCCGACCTTTCCAGCAACGCTGAGCGAGCCTCTAGACTTTACTCTAACAGCTGTTCTGTAACGGCTTAACATTGCCTCAAGTGGTGCATTTTGAGGGACAGGAGTGGGCATTCTTCCCTTTGGGCCCAAGTAAGGTCCCAGTACGCGTCCAATTTTCGGCATTAAAGAAGTGTCAGCAAGAAAGAACTGATATTCCCGCGCGAGCTTCTTTGCAGCTCTCTTTTCAGAAGCTAGTCTATCGAGCTCTGCGTTTTCAATCACCTTGTCTGCTCCTGCTCTCTGAGCCCTAACAGCATTATCTCCAGCAGCAAAAACACAGACCTTAGCCAGTTCAGACAGCTTGTTTGGCAAGAAAACAACTTCATTTATGTTGAGATCCGTCTTCTTGACATCGACATCCTTAAGCTTCAAGATAAGTTCGAAAGATTGCTGAAAATTCCTTTTTGAATAATCAGCGTTGCGTGCCTTGCTGATTTGCTGCTCTATTTGATTCTTTGATACCATTTTATTTCAACTTTGATTTCGGTAACTATTACTCTTCTGAAAGAGCCTCGTCCCACTTGCCCTCTTTTACTTCGGACAAGAACTCTTTCGCAGGTTTCCCTTCAATTGTTATTCCCATGCTGACGCAGGATCCTGCTACCTCCTTTGAAACAGACTTTATGGTGGTCCCATAAGATTGCGGTTTCTTTACGCCGGCAATCTTCACTAAATTATCAACCGCCAAGTTTCCGACAATGGCAGTCTTGGGGGTTGCTGATCCCTTGGGGGCACCAGACTCTTTTACGATCAAAGCAGAAGCTGACGGGATTCCAACCTCAATAGTAAATTGTTTTGTGTCCGTGTCAACGTTTACCTTGACAGGAACGCGCATGCCAGTGTAATCTTTTGTTTGTTCATTGATCTCCTTCACTATTGCCATCACGTTGACGCCCAAAGGTCCAAGTGCTGGTCCGAGAGGAGGGCCAGCGTTCGCTTCGCCGCCAACGACTAGGGCAGAAACTGATTTGGGCTCTGGCAATACAAGAAATCACACAGGAAGGGGTTACGCTCTGCTTTTCGGATTTAAAAATATATGTCTCGATCCCACGTGGCTTTTGTTCAACGATTTCTCAAGATTGACCAGCCGAGGATGTCGGGCTAGCCTCAGGCGAGGCACTCGATGCTCTGCTCACGATCTTTATCGATCCGACCTCAACAGTGACCGGCAGTTGGTAGGGGGCATCCAAGAGAATTACCGTTACCTCGCTTCTTTGCGGCTCTACTCTGTTTATTCGCGCCCGCATCCCTTTGAAAGGACCTGCAATGATCTCAATGACATCATTCACGTTGATGTCAGATATCATTGATTTCTCGACTAGGAATTTCTCAATATCTGAATATTGAATATATCCAGGCACCATACCCTTGACGTGTTTGAAACCTGATATAGCGTCAGACACTGCTTGTGCATTTGGGGCTTCAAAAAAGACGTATCCTTTCTGAGCTTCTAGAACAAGTATTGCTTGCACTTGCGGATTTTTCCCTTCTTGCTTACGCTTTTCGAGTCTATCGCCCACGAACTTGGCTACAGTCTTTTCCTGACCACCTGTCGTCTTGACTGCAAATATTCTTGCTGAGATAGTTTGCGACATTGTTCGATCAACCATTGCTCTTCTATTTTTCAAGATCTACTATTAACTAAGTACGTTCAGTTCGTTCGAATTCAAAGTGCGCGAATCAGGGCGTGGCTGTGCTATTCGTCGGAATGCCAACTGCCAACATTAGCATCGCAGCCAGAAAATAGATGATAAAACCAATTGCGCCAACGATTCCGAAGCCCAGTAAGACAAGCTTCATGTAAAGCATGAACTCTTGTCGATCGGATTTTCTAGTTAACTTGAGCGTTCTGTACGCAGACGTTAACCAACGACCCATGCCCATTTTCTATCACTCGAATCTAGAGTTCTAGAGATCAAGAATGCTAAAATGATTCTATTTAACCTTGCTTACAGAATAGGCAATTGCCATATTCTCATATAGTGACGTTATCCCTTTGGGAGAACACGATATTGGTCAAATCCGAAGCAAGAGCTGAGATTCTAAATGCCTCGGCATTATCGATTCCTCTCAAATCTGAGAGGGTGACAGTAACCGTCACTTCGCCACCCTACCATAACGCAATCGACTACGCCAAGCATCTTAACAGCAAAGATTGGTATCGAGGAAATCTGGGCTCGTCTCTTGAAAGTTACTTGAAAGAAATGAAGGAATGCTTCGTTGAAGTCCAACGGGTAACTAAGAAAAGTGGCTTTTGTTGCATTGTCATAGGAAATGAACTCTCCAATGGGACAATAATCCCTCTTCCTCATCTAATTACAAACCTCTTGTGTTCGGACGATACCTGGCGGTTTCACGAGGAGATAATCTGGAACAAAGTAACAGGCGGGCTAGATCGGTTCGGGGTCACTATTCAACGACCGTTTCCAACATATTATAGGGCCAACATAATGCACGAACAAATCCTTGTTCTACGAAAAGGGGAACTAGAACATACAAAAGATGAACAAAGTAAATTTGTCATTGACGAGGTTATGAAAAAAGATACAAGTAACTCGATCTGGAATATCGCGCCAGTCCCCCCAAAATACATCGAGCATCCTTGCCCATTCCCTGAGGAGATTCCTTTGAGACTCATCACATTGTACAGCAATAAGGGTGATCTAGTTATGGATCCGTTTATGGGCTCGGGTCAAACTGGCAAGGCCGCCAAACATTTAGGCAGGGAATTTTTTGGATTCGACCTTCAAAAGAAATATTGTTCTTTAGCAAAAAGACGAATTGAGAAAGAAGAGTTGCATGTCAGGGCATCACTCGTTGCAAAATGGGAAAAAAGGGAAAACCGACAAGAAGGCAATCTCACTCCTTGAGAGACTTTCTGATCATAAATTCTGAGAAAGATACCGCCGGTAGAAATATTCTTCAAAGAATTATCGAGAATTACAAATTCACAAAAACAGAGAAGACATTTGACTCTCTTCCAGTCTACTCTTACGATAATGTGTTACTTGCCTCGTCGGAACAAGAAGTTATCAACGTCGGAGCGGAGCTTGACTTAGCCTTTGAGTCTAACGACATACGTTATATTTTTGTTTCGAAGCATCGCGCGGAAAGTCAAATTCCCAGCTTAACTGCACATTTTACTGGAAATTTTAGCTCAAATGACTTTGGAGGCAATCCAGCCGAGATTTCGAAATACTCCCCTTCGATCCTGAAGAATTATCTACTCGCTCTAAATTCTCTTATGGACGAGCTTCCTAAACAATATAGTATTACTCTCGAGGCTACTCACCACGGTCCTACTGCTCTTAGAAGACCTTCGATGTTTGTGGAGCTTGGTTCTTCACCGGAGCAGTGGCAAGACGAAAAAGCTGCACTATGCATTGCAAAAGCTTTGATGGCGACCTTGAGAACTGATCGGCAATATGAAAAGTGTGCAATTGCTCTAGGCGGCACACATTATCCGGAGAAATTCAATAGACTTATTCTTGAAACAGATATTGCTCTTGGAGTCATTGTTCCAAAATACGCGCTTGAATCAATAAACGAGAACTTACTGTCCCAGATGTTAGAAAAAAGCGAAGACAAGATAACAATCGCCGTACTTGACAAAAAGGGCTTGGGAAAGAACAAAACTCGGATTTCCGAGCTTGTAAGTACTTTTGGACTCGAGATTTTGAAAGTTTAAGTCAGAATGTTCTCGATAAACTGCTCGACATTGAAAGCTACGAGGTCCTTGTACTCTTGACCAACTGCAAGGTAAATTATCGGTCGCTGGGTAATGAATGCGATTGATAGAGCAGCTCCTCCTTTCGTATCAGCATCTGCCTTTGTCAGAATCGTTGCGTCAAAATCTGTGAAACTCTTGAATTCCTTTGCTTGAGAAACAGCGTCATTACCAGATAAAGAATCAGCCACGAATATTTTAAAATCGGGCCTTACTACTCGAACTATTTTTTCCATCTCTTCCATCAGGTTCTTGCTAGTTTGAATCCTTCCCGCCGAATCTATCAAGACTAAACCGACGTTGTGTGCCTCGGCATATAGTTGCGCATCTTTCGCGACGGCAGCTGGGTCAGAACCATATGATTGCGCGATAGCTTTTACTTTCAGTCTGTTGGCGTGTTCAGTGAGCTGTTCAATTGCTCCCGCCCGGTGAGTGTCGCCGCAAGCGAGAACAACTGTGTTCCCCATATTCTTGAAAAGGTAAGCGAGCTTCGCAACAGTCGTTGTCTTGCCAACGCCGTTTATGCCGAGAAAGAGAATTACAAAGGGAGAAAAATGATCCCGGGTATTTTTATCTAGTTTGGATTTTACAAGCTGTGGCAGGTCAATATTTGGAGTCTTTGAGAAGAACTCTCTTATCGAATCTCTTAGCTCATTTTTGACAAAAGCGACTTGATCTTCTCCTCTCGGAATCTTCTCTCCTACAAGTCCCCTTTTCAGGGATTGCGTTATGCTCTGAATTACTTCCTGTGCGACATTACTTTCAATCATCGCAAGTTCGAAATCCCAGAGTATCGAGTCTATATCCTTCTCAGAAAGAGAAGTGTGAGTCGCGAGTTTTGAAAGCGATCCGAAAGCGGATCTTAATTTTTCGAACAAAACGATAATTCACACATTGTCAGCAGGGGCTGTGAGAAAGTGAGAAAGTAGGGATGAAGAGAATCATCTGGAAGCTCCGGTTACTCTCTGAATTGTCGCTCTGCCCACCTCGAGCCTTGAACCGATCTCTTTTCGCTGGGCTTCTAGAGATGTATTCGCCTTTTCGAGATCTTGTCGTCTAGCCTGCAGGAAGCTCTTTGCAGATTCCCGACTCTTCTCTATTCCAACCCCAGCTCCCACGCTTACAATTATTTTATCAAGAGGCTCGGCTGTCGCAAAGATCAAAGTACCAGCACCGACTGGGACGAGGAGATCACTCTTCTCGGATTTGGATAATACATCAAGAGTTTCAAGAGCTGCCCGAGTATCAAGCAAAGCTCCAGAAACGGTCTGTTGACGATTTGTTACTTCTTGATAGTATGCTTCTAGCAGTCTGACCTCAGCTACCAGTTGGTTGAACTGTTCCTGAATTTGCTGTTGATCCTGTGCACTGGGCGAAGATTCAGCAGAAATGGGGGTCCGGGATGATCTCCTTGCTTGTGAACTATTTCTTGTGCTCGCAGACATAATTGTCACGTGTTCCTTGTTGAATATCTAATCTAAACTCTCATTATTATTCGTTGAATACCAAATAAACTCTAAGCTCCGAAAGCGCGGCCGATTATTACAAGCTCTCCGCCGCGGGTAGAATTTCCGAGCAGGATTCCTTTAGTATTTCCAACGAAACCAGATCCGACGAATGGGACACCGCCATTCACGGTAGCAGGCTCAGGGTCGACTCGTAGAGCCAATCTTATTTCGTTAATTTCTCGTTCAGTTGCAATCGGGTGAACAATTGAACCGCTGTTTGTGGCGCAAACCATTGCCCCGAGCTGAACGTAATTTCCGATTCTCATTCTCTTAACTGGAACTCCTAACACTCTCTCGATTGCTTTCACACTTTCGTCACTGAAAATGTCCGAAGCTACAGCGCCGTTATCGTTAGCGGTGATGAGGTTGCCAACTGAGGTGAATCGCGAATTCAATTTTTCCACTTTCATTCCAGTTAACCTCTCCAGTGTTTCTACCTCTTCATCTTCTGCGAGCCTTGAAACGACAATGCCGTTGTTATTCATCGCGACAAGGGGCCCGAGCAGGCGTGAACCAGCTATGGAAATTTGAATTAACTTGGTCTGAAGGAGCGGTTCCAACTTTTCTCTCTTTGATAAAGCAAGGCCTCCCGGCACCAAACTAAATTTGTCATTTGTCCTAAGAAATATTCCAATGTTTGGGGTGCGGTAAATATCAAAGAGGTGGATTTCTGCTGGCACTTTAGACTGACTTCCTAGCTTGACTCAATGATTAGGCAATATGATCGAAAGTGTTTTTGAAGTTCAGGGGTTTGTTCTTTTTGAACACCCCGATTGTCTTTCCTTCTCACATATCGGTCTTTTTATCTATTCTTTCGTCAATCTGCCAAAATTCACTAATAATCGAAAATCGTGGTTTGAGAAGACTTCCTTCCATGCGAACAGGTTCAATTGGTAATAGAGACGCGGAGACACTGATCAACACACTTGTCGAGCCAAAGCGAAGTATTCTATTGAAATTACGTAGTGCGCTTCTTTCCCAAGGCTACTACGAGGAGGCAGGATATGACGCAATAAACATAGAATCCTATGTTTCTTACTCGATATCAAATATGCCGAGGTTTATCTTGAAACATAAATGGGAACTTGCGGTTATTCTTGTTATCCAAAATCAAAAAGAGAAGACTGGTCTCTTCAATCAGTTTCCTGCAATAAAAGAACGGCAGTTTGAGCAAAACACTGATGACGGAACCCTCTGGCTAAAGTTGGATCCAGCCGCTGAGGAACAACTGATTTTGAGTTTTGCAGATTTCTACGCGCAAGAAAGAAGTGCTTGAGGCCCGAAAGCACTTCTCAAATGAGGGGGTACACTCTATAGATAAAGTGTTTTCGGAAAAAATTTTCGTTTCTTAATAGATCAAATACGGAGGATTAAGTATCACGGAGCTAAAGCCAAAGCTACGGTGTACCGTCTTCTTATGTGTTTGCTTGATTTCCTATCCATTAAGGAACAACGTGTTTCCGATTGCTCTAAAACATTTCTGCATGTAATTCCACGCAGTCATGTTCCAAAAAGAATTATTTTCAAAAACAAATAGATTTTTTTTCGGAAAGCTAAATAGAGAAATTAAAAGATCAGAGTCAAGGGGC
>JARCRS010000224.1 GCA_029850555.1 archaeon
AAAATTCCGCCCGCCAAGAATCCGAGAGATGCAAAGGCAAAGCCCATTCCGATAAAGAACGCCAGCAATGGATTTCCAACTACTGCCAAAACGAGAGGAGCAAAACCAAATTTCCCAGTCGAGAGCGTCGCCGGATTAGAAAGTGCTTCGTATCCGAACGCTGACATGAAAGTATAGCCGAAAACTGAAATTATCCCCAAGGCGCCAACAGCTGCAAGGGCCCAAGAAAATACCGATCCCCCGAACATACCAATTGTCATACTTCTTGTCGCATTTTTGATTTCTCCCGCAAAGAATGCAGAAATTGGAGCCGCTAAGAAAAGAAGTACGAATACGATAGCTCCCGACCACACAACGGAAGTTGCAACCGTTGAGCTTGACCAGCCTGCTGACGTGGCGTTTGTCATGACGGCTTGGTAAGTGAAACCTGTTGCTTGTTGTGAATTAAAATTGCTGATAACTTTCGACAACGGAGTGAGGAAAAGAAAACCAAGAAAGAGTGCGACCATAACTAGACCGAATATGGCAATCGCTCTTAGGACATAAAACCAGACTTTGGTACTCGCAATCGCGATACCGTACAAGACCAAAATTATTACGAGGTTCAAAACATAACCGGTTGTAGAAGTGTAAATGAGGCTTGATGCACTTCCAGCATACTGGGGAAAGTATGTGATGATCGAGGGACCAAAGTAAGTCTGCAGTGCTGCGATTCCGATCGTAGCAGAACCAACTACCATGCTAAACAAATTCATGAAGGATCCGATCATGCCCCAAACTGGGTTTACTATTCTCGAACCGAATACATAGTCACCACCGGCGCGTGGCATTGTCGAAGTCAGGCAAACTATATTGTAAGAAAAAGGGACGACAATCAACAGTATCAGTATCATCAATAAACTTGGATTGACACCTTCGTAGGCCGAAGGAAGAGTGATCGCACCTAGCGGCACAAATATGATCGGGCCCGCGACCATCAAAGTGAAAACAAAAACATCAGTAGCGGAAATTGATTTTACGAGGCCCGTTGCATCGCGAGTAAAGAGGGAAGGAGTTTGTCTCTTTTCTTGCATATTAGAAAATTCTCGGCAGCTATCGATTTATTTAACAATTGGCATAATCCAAGTTTTCCAAGAACCTAAATTGGTCTTGAGCCCTTTTCAACTGAAACTTTCGTCTTTTTGACTCATTGAATCCAGTAGTTCCGAGTCAAAAATTGGGGCAAAGCTACCTCATAAAATTGTAATAGCAGTTCTGGCCTGTGTCTTAGCTATTGCCATGCTAGAAACCGTCATTTTTTCTGCACGATTTACTGAATTTTGAAGGGGAAATGTGGTTCGTCAAAAGGCAATAGCTCCATCGTACTTGTTGCTCGGCTCTAACCAGCAAAAATCGACCTGATGGAAATCATGCGTGACTCGGAACTACTGAATCAGTAATTATTTCCAAATCGGTAAATCAAGAAGTCTTTACCCTTTCTTTGTAAGCTTCGATTGGCCCATTGTTCGCAATTTGTCTTATCTAATCTATCAACTAACTTTCATTTTTTTGACCATAATTATCACAAAACATATCTGACGGTATATGACTAAAAAAGCGAATGGAATCAGGTCTCGCTAACAAAGTCGCGATTGTTACGGGCGCAGCCTCAGGAATAGGAAGGACTGTCGCGTTGACTTTAGCTAAAGAAGGCGCGAAAATAGCTGTCGCCGATATTAACGAACATGGAGGATCAGAAATCGCCCAGCAGATCAATCATGGAAAAGACAACGCAATAGTTTGTAAGTTGGATGTTTCAAATCGAGGATCTGTCGAAGAGGCAGTACAGAAAACTGTTAGGACATTTGGCAAAGTCGATGTCCTTGTGAATTGCGCCGGGATCTACAAGCCTTGGGAATTCTTGGATATAGTTGAAAAAGCCTGGGATGCCGTGATCGAGACAAATCTCAAAGGCACTTTTCTCTGCTCTGTAATTTCAGGAAAAGAAATGATCAAGCAGAGAAGCGGAGCGATAGTGAACATAGCAAGCATAGGAGGTGTACTTCCATTGGTAAACGCAGGTGCCTACGGACCAAGCAAGGCCGGAGTGATCAGCCTGACGCAACAACTAGCAGTAGAGTGGGCAAAATACAATGTAAGAGTAAATTCGATCAGCCCGGGAACTACGAACACGCCGCTTAATGCAATAGAATTTCGAGACAGAGAAGTATACGAAAGACATGTGAGCGGAATCCCACTGGGCAGAATTGCGGAACCAGAAGAGATCGCAAACGTGATAGCCTTCCTTTCGTCCGACCTAGCTAGCTACATAACCGGTCAGAACTTGATCGTCGATGGCGGAGCTATATTACGTGCGTTCGAAACACAATGGACATCAGTTGAAAGTCTAAAGAAGATGCACTAGCTTTTCCAGAAATGGCTTCAATTCCAGAGCTAAACTCACTCTAGCCTCGGCTGTTTCACCCGGGTGAAGTGCTTTACGGTCAAATCGTGCCTGAAATCAGGATACTCACACACATACTACGCTCATAAACCTGAGTGTTTCTTTGACACAGTGCTCTGCAACTCTTGATTTGCGAATAGGCTCAGGAACTTTGCCGGGGTTGCGCTTGACCAGTGTTCATGCACGATCTTCCAATCGTCGCCCTTTTTCTCAAGAATCATTGTCAGGCGCATTTCAGCGGTGATTGTTCTCTCAGAGTTTGAATATTTGTTACGGAGCGTCATTAGGGCGTACGCAAGTTTTCCAACAACTCTTAACTCGAGACTCTCAATAGCTGCTTCGTAGTCTCTTAGTTCATGGAGCATGTCAAAAAGCTGCTCCTTTGCTGATGCACAGTCTAATCTTGATAGAGGAGGATAGCACGAAAACTTGGTAAATTGATTCTTAAGAACTGCTTCGAAATACGATGAGGTGTCCTTCGAATTCATTGAGGCGATATGAGACTTGATTATTTGCATGATTCTTGTCTGGGGGCTCGAGCGAGAGGGATCAAAAGATTTCTTATAAGTTCGGGAAATCATGTTTTCAAGTTCTCTTACACCGATCGCGGACTTTACCACGAGCTTCGCAGCCGTCCACCTCTCATTGGGGTCTTCAATTCTTTGGAGTATGCGAGCATGCTTTTCCGTTAATTGCTGGAGAACAATTTTTCTTTCCGGTTCAGAAACTTTTTCTTCGGAGAATAAATGCAACATTGCGATATGTTGGGACACATACGACGGCGATTTTCCGAGCATCTCTGCGATTTCGGAATAACTTTTCCCAGAAAGTAAGTGCAATTTCTCTATCAAAAGGGCTTTTTCATAGTCGGTACAATTAGAGCGATCCTCGTTTTCCGAAAAAGCCATAATTAGGGCATCAGTGTCAGAGGCATCAACGACATCTGCGAGGATTGTCTTCCATCCTAGGGCTCTCGCCGTGGCAAGTCTTCTGTTACCAAAAATTACCTCAAAGGCTCCTTCTTTGGACGAATGTTTCTTAACTCTAATCGGAGAGAATTGTCCGTAATTCTTGAAAGATTTTGAAATATCTCCAACGTCGCTGGCTAATAGTCGCGTGTTGTTTCCTTCGATCTTGGAGATATCAATCTCCATCAAACCAATCGACTCGATAACTATTCGATCTATATAAGTTGCTAGTATTTTTTGAGATAGTAACCTGTCCTGGCCTGGGTAGCAGTCATCCGGCGTCCACAGTAATATTTGCCGAAGTGACCTAAGATGACGCGGGCGAGGCTAGGAGAGCAACCTGCGCGACTTTCTGAGAAGTAAAATTACTGCATTGTATGCTCGAAGAGCTGATCCGACGGGAGTCCAAAAAAGTTCCAAACAGAACTCTTTACTTTGTCCCTGAATTCTTCTGGAGAGAAGACATACAGTTTGACAATAGGTTTCGCGGATGCGGAGATTGGAGAGACCTCTTCTAGGGTGACGATCCTTCCATTCGCTCTCTTCACTGATATATCGTAAGGGTCCTATAGCTTGATATTCATTTTTGTTGAAGATGCGCGATTATCAACTCTCGTACAAACAGTGTAACGTTTACAAGGTGTAACATTTACACGATTGCAAGAATCTTCTTTGATGATTAATTGGCGTGCCCAAGACCACAGAAAAGCACTTTGGGCTACTGAGTTTCGATCACCACTCGAGTCCTTACTTCTGACTTCCAAGAATAGGGAACAGATGATTTGTACAAAGAGAACTACCTGTTCACTCTGGCAAGGCTCCTCTTAGGATTCTGAGAAAGTTTCCTGAAAGGACGCCGGTAACTTCCTCCTCGGAGAAATTGCCCTCAGATTTTAGAGCGTCGCCAATTTTGTGCAAATCAGCTGCAGTATTGAGCTCAAGGGGTATGCTCTCGTATCCAAAGCCGCCGTCAAAATCAGAACCAATACCCGAGTGTTTTTTGCTGCCTGTGATTTCACTCACGCGCACAATATTTTTCACAACTTGGGATAAAGTTACATCACTTTTTGGACTACCCTTTGCCCAGTTTCCGTCGAGGAATCCATTGTAAAGTACTGTTCCGATCACTCCGCCTTTGGAGGCTATTCTTTGTATCATCTCATCTGACAAGTGTCGATCAGTTGGACAGTACTTCC
>JARCRS010000225.1 GCA_029850555.1 archaeon
GTCGGTACGCTCAAGGAAGCGATCTCTTCGCTGCAGCTCTAGGTTCAAGCGCCCCAGAACAAACGATGCCTTGATAGACCCTTGAAACCTAGCTAGAAAAGTTCGCCGGTGTTACTTGAAAGTAAACAGGAGCTAACCATATCGGAGAGATAAGCCTCTGCCCCAACGAGGATATTTCCATTCTATGTTGGTGTAAGGACAGATTATCCTGCAGGCTCCGCACTCTACGCAGTTGTCATAAGACACAACGTTCTTCTTTCCGTCCTCCCATTTGTAAACATCAGCCGGGCAAAGTATCATGCAGGGCTGAGGACTGCCGTTTATCTCTGAACACCTCTTGCAGACCGCCTGATCCATAATGACAAGGTGCGGCCTCTCATCGAGTTTGTATTTTGCAAGGTAAAGTTTTTCCTCGACTGGAACAGGAGCTTCCTTCTTTTCTGAGACCTGCTGGTTCGTAGGTTGACTGGATGATGTTTGTGAGAGCTGTTGGGTAGGATTGGGTTTCGCGGTTTGTTGGGATGAGCTCATGTTTGATTCACCTAAGAAAGAACTTTCCTGTATAATCCGATGGCATCCTTGATAAGCCCTATTCGACCACGCTTTGAATAGAGTTCTTTCTTCATTTCATTGAGATGTTCTTCTTTGGGCCTTCCATCGACTTCAAAGAATCTGTAAAGGAGATCATTCATGAGCTCAGGATAAAGAGTAAGAAAATGCTTGTGAGACGATATGAAATGCGGCACGTCTCTGAATTTTTTTAGATCCTTGAGCACGAAGCTATTCTCCAGATATGCTTGGTATTTGGCAAGCTGGGATGCTGAAAAGTTCCCCCCAGATTTCTTTGCTGCGATCGCCGTCTGACCTGCAAACCTTCCTGAGAACATTGCAAAATTTGTTCCTTCCCAATTAAGAGCGTTGACAAGCATTGCAGCATCTCCGCAGACCATCATCCCATCAGTGTACAAAGGAGGAATTTTGTTGTATCCTCCTTCCGGGATCAAATGCGCGGTGTATTCGCGCAGGGATGCTCCTTCAAGGAGCGGTTTGATAGATGGATGCTTCTTTAGCCATTCTAGCACCTGCATTGGCATGTTGTAAGATTTGGATTTAGCTAGATCGCTCATTATGGCTCCAATACCAAAAGAGATTGTATCTTTGTTCGTGTAGAGAAATCCAGCATACTCTTCCTCTCTTCCTCCATATATCATCAAAGCAACACCTTCATCTCCTCGAATGTTGAATCTATCTTCTATCTTGTCTTTTGGAAGAGAATAGGTTTCCTTAACTCCAATAGCAATATCTTCGGGCTTCCATTCATTATGCAATCCTGCACCCTTTGCTATGAGAGAGTTAGCCCCATCGCAGGTAATGACAACATCTGAATTGATGTCGCCTCTATCAGTTGACACTCCATTTATTCTTCCGCTTGAGTCCATAAGAACGCCTGTCGCGGTGGTTTTGGTGACCAGGGTTGCGCCAGCAGCTTCTGCTTGGCTTGCAAACCACCTATCAAATCGCGCTCTAAACGCAGTAAAACTGTTGAAATCACGGATAAATTTTTGATTGCGATGGGAAATTTGAACATGCGATTCTTCTGAAAGCAACCAGTATTGATGTTCAATTATCTTCCTCTCAATCGGAGCGGTTTTCCAAAATTCAGGAATAATTTCAGCGGTTGGCTTTGAAAAAACGAGCCCACCAAACATGTTCTTCGCTCCCGAGAAATCCCCTCTTTCCAGAACAAGAGTATTCATACCTGCCTTTGAAGTCGTAATTGCTGCTGCGGCCCCGGCGGGTCCCGCTCCAATAACAACTACTTCGAATTTCTCAGGCATTTGTTTTTAACTCGTGCGTTGCGTTTTGTCTTTAACTATTCTTTGGTAAAATACGAGCGCTTCGCTTTACTTTTCTTAAGATCACTTTGCGACAATAGGAATCTTCTTCGCGAGTCCTCGTGCCTTTAATTCATCGATGATAGCCGGCACGACCTGGAATAGATCTCCGACAATGCCATAATGTGATACGCTAAAAATCGGCGCGTCCGGATCTTTGTTTATCGCGATAATTGTATCGCAGTTTTGCATTCCTACCAGATGTTGCACTGCTCCTGAAACACCTATTGCGAAGTAAAGTCTAACTCTTACCGTCACACCTGTCTGTCCTATCTGGTGTTCCTTTCCAATCCAATCAAGATATACGACCGCCCTAGTTGCGCCGACTTGAGCGCCCAGCGCCTCTGCAAGTTCATCGATTAGAGAGAAATTTCTCGGATTACCCAGCCCTCGACCGCCCGCTACAATAATGTCTGCGTTCTCGAGTTTTGCGCCTGCTTTCTCCATCGGAGTGAATGACAGAATTTTTTCCTTAATCTGGTTCTCGTCAAGCTCGATAGGTTCGCTGACTATCTCGCCACTTCGGCCTGGAATAGGCTGAGGCATTTTCATCACTCTTGTCCTGACGCTCGCCATTGTTGGCTTTGTCCTCGGGCACACAATTGTTGACATTTCCTTCCCACCAAAGTCTGGACGAGTCCCGTTGAAGCCTCCTTTTTCGTCAACATCAAGAGAAGTACAGTCTGCGATAAGTCCTGTTTCGATTATTGTCGCCAGAACTCCCGCAAGATCTCTTCCATTATTTGTCCCTCCCATCAGTATGACTTCAGGGTGATACTTGTTTGAAAGATTCGCAAAAGCTCTGCCGTAAGTCTCGCTTCGATAATCTCTTAGAAGCGGATGCTCCGTAAGGTACACCTTATCAGCTCCGTACTCAAATGCTTCCTTCGCGAGCTCTTCCCCGACGTTATCACCAATTATCACAGCGCAAACCTTCGTGCGATAGATTTTCGCGAGCCTCGTTCCCTCACCCATGAGCTCCCACGAAACTCGGGCCGGTGTTCCAAATCTATGTTCCACGTAAACCCAGACATCTCCATGTTGTCCAGGGATCTGCCTCGGGGGCTCATCTTGCTCTTTCTGGCCGTTCTCTTTGATCGCTTGCGTCGGTTCGGCTTTCGCTCCAAGGGCTCCAATTTGAACAAGTTTATCGACTAGCCACTTTGCAACTTCTGTAGGGCTCCCTCCAGCCGTTAGATCTTTTATCTCTCCCCCTTTCTTAGGAGGTGGAGTTGTGACTTTCTTCACATAAGTTGGCGAACCTCCAAGCCCAATTTTCTTGGGATCAGCTTGGACTGCATCTTTGTTAAATGAGACAATCTTTGCTTTTTTTGCGACTATTAATCCCTCAATCGAAGGCTGCCTAGGTACATTTGCTGCGTCCGTGATCGTTATGGCGCAAGGGAGGGGGACATGTACGAGCTCGATTCCATCATCCACCCTCCTTTCTGCTTCGACGAATCTATTCTCGAGATCGACCTTGACAATTTTAGAGCAGTAGCTAATTACAGGAAAGCCGAGACGCACTGCAACTCCAGGACCCACTTGCCCAGTCTCGCCATCGATCGCAACCTTGCCAAAAATCGCGAGGTCAGTTGGGCCATCTTGTTGTTCTATTTTGAGGATAGCTCGCCAAAGCGAGTAAGAAGTCGCTAGAGTGTCAGCGCCACCAAAAGCTCTGTCAGTTAGAAGATAAGCAGCATCAACTCCCATGGCTAGGGCCTCGCGGAGACTTTGTTCAGCCTGGGGAGGGCCCATTGTAAGAACGCTTACTCTAGCTCCGTACTTGTCCTTGAACTCTAGAGCCGCTTCAATCGCATTCAGGTCTGTAGGGTTCACAACCGCCGGGACACCCTCTCTGATTAGATTGTTCGTTTTTGGATCGATACGCATGTCATTGGTATCTGGTACTTGTTTGATGCAGACTATGATATTCAAAGGCAAAGGAAAAAATACAGCCTCGGTTTGACGAGAAATAGAGAAAATATTGTTTTTCTGAATATTAAAATTGATCGTGGCCAGCCTGTCAAGACGATCTTCGACAAAAAGGTATTTGGCCACTCATCCCTCGAATGTGCGATGTTGCTCGGTATAGCTTTGTTTGCAGTTGATACAGAAGTGCTCGTCTTTTCTGATTCCTATCACAAGTGATGAAGTCCGGTAACGAGAAACGAAGGGAAGATAAGGAGTTGCTGTGCTAGCTTTTCGCAGAATCTGCATTTTTGTGAGAGTCGAATAGCCTCTTTTCTGGCACTTTGGACACTTTTTCCCTAGGTGTCTCTTGATGAAGCCTGGCTCTCTTTTGATCGTTTTCTCTTGCAACTCAACCTTCAGCGAGGAGGTCTAAGATTTACGCATTTGTAAGATGAAGGAAATGTAGTTATTTTCTACGATCAAGCGATCAAAAATGACAACATGATTTTACGTTCTACCCGAGACGTTTTGGAAGCAGTCAGAAACGGCGACCTTTCTGTTTCAAAAGCCGAAAAAGTACTGAAACTAGATGCTTTGTCTATTGTGGACGAAATCGCTCGTCTAGATCTCAATAGACATCTTAGACGCGGTGTTCCTGAGATCATTTATGCTAAAGGAAAGTCGCTCAAGCAGCTAGAGTCAATTGCAGCTACTCTTTTGCGCAATTCAAGGAGAAGTAACATTTCGACTCCAATAATCCTAAGCAAGGTTTCAAAAGATCAAGCGACATTTCTGGAATCAAGATTTTCAAACAAAGCCCTGCCATTGAAATTCAGATATTTCGAAGCTGCAAACATTGTTGCATTTGTTCCATCAATCTTATCGCCAAAGAGAACGGGAAGAGTGGCACTGATTTCAGCTGGGACCTCCGACATTGCTGTGTTGAATGAATCAGAGGTCATTCTCGAGCTTTTGGGTAGCAGAACGATTCGGTTCAACGATGTTGGAATCGCTGCATTAAAGCGCCTTTCATCCCCGTTGAAACAAATTGAAAGATTCGATCCGGACTCAATCATAGTTGCTGCAGGAATGGAAGCTGCGCTGCCATCGTTGATTGCAGGATTGTCATCCGTCCCAGTCATTGGTCTACCAACATCGGTAGGTTATGGTTATGGAAAAAATGGTGAAGCGGCCCTCATGAGTATGCTCCAGGCCTGTCCATTGGGAATTTGCGTTGTGAATATAGATGGAGGAGTCGCGGCGGGAATAATTGCTTGGCTTATCGCAAACAGATCTTCTCAGCGTGATTGAGGAGACACCTAGAGCTTTGCAACTACTACAATTGATTGCGAATGGAGACATTACTTCGCTACTTTCTTTACCTGAATTCGCTTCCGTTTGATGGACGCTTTATCACGAGCGACAAGCAGAGTTCGCTCGTCTTTAACCTGAAAGAACGAGTCTAGCTCCGGATCAAGCTTAGTAAGATCGCCTTCCACTGAAACGAATTTCACATCAAATAGTTGGTCCGCGACAGACGCAATTTCTTTACTCACGTTTGAACTGAAGGGCTGCTTCCAAGAATTTACTAGCCTAGTAAACGCATTTTTTCTGTACACCGCTAGCATTGGCTCAACAGTTCCATTGTTCCATTTTGGAATCGCGCTATCGTTTCCTCTCGCAGATTCAAAAAGGGCAAGAGCCACGTTAGGTTTGAGAAATGGGACGCGCTCCGTTGCCAAGAGACAATACTCTGATTTCGAAGACTTGAAGGCGTCTGCTATTGTTCGCACTGCACTTTGGTTCTTCGGCACTGTCAAAACTTTGACTGCAAACGGAGAAATAGCCTCAATTATTGAGAGTTTGGGCTCATGACTAAACACGACAAGCAGCTCGTCTGCTACTGTCCAAACAGAATCAAGAACATACTCTAGAAGCGTTCCGCTTTCCTGAGGAGCGAATTGTCTAGAAATGGTCTTCTCTTCTAATCCTGTTGCAAAAATTATGGCTCCTCTAGCAGAAGTTGCCTGCATCTTGATCTAATCCTCTTCTAAACAGTTCTGGCGAAAGAACACGAGCCTAGTTACGCACTGATTTTATGAACCATTCGGTTCATAACTAAATTTAGAAACAACCACTCCCACTAGAGTTATAAATTCAATTTTCCGAAAATTCTATCAAGTTTCGGAAAGACCTAGTGTATTTTATTTTGTGGGCCGCAGCTCCTTCACAAAAACAATTTGATCCGACTGACGAATCATACGATACTATTTCTTGCGATGTCCTCATCGTCGGCGCGGGCGGGGCAGGAATGCGGGCTGCGATTGAAAGTTTTGATCTGGGGGTCAATACATTGATTGTGTGTAAGTCGCTGCTCGGCAAAGCTCACACTGTTATGGCTGAAGGTGGCATAGCCGCTTCTTTAGGTAACGTAGATCCTCAAGACAATTGGAAGATTCATTTTTCGGACACAATAGTGGAGGGACAGCAGCTGTCGAACTGGCGTATCGCAGAGATATTTGCCAAAGAAGCTCCTGAGCGGGTGATCGAGCTTGAATATTATGGGGCGTTGTTCGATCGCACAGAAGATGGGAAAATCATGCAGAGGCCTTTCGGTGCGCATTCGTATCGCAGGTTGTGCTATATCGGAGATCGAACTGGACTCGAATTGATACGAACGCTTCAAGATCAAGTTTTGAAAAGAAACATCCCTTACATTGACGAATCTGAGATAACCTGTATTTTCAAGGATCGTAGAACCGGAGCCGTTTCCGGCGCTCTTGCAATAAAAATTCGAACTGGCGAATTGATTCTGCTAAAGTGCAAAGCTATCATTCTTGCCACCGGCGGTTGTGGCAAAGTGTATGCTGTCACTTCCAATTCTTGGGAGAGCACTGGGGACGGAATCGCGCTCGCATACAGAGCAGGGGCCGAACTCATGGACATGGAAATGATCCAGTTTCATCCGACAGGCATGATATATCCTGCTGGAGTAAGGGGAATGCTGATCACCGAAGCTGTTCGAGGTGAAGGTGGGATACTTACAAATTCAAAGGGAGAGCGATTCATGGAAAAATACGATCCAAAGAGACTCGAGCTCTCCGCTAGAGATGTGGTCTCGCGTTCTATTTACACGGAAATACAGGAAGGGCGTGGAACGCCGAACGGCGCGGTCTATCTCGATATTAGGCACCGGGGATCAAACTACATCAAAAGCAAGCTTCCCAGCATGTACTTCCAATTTCTCGAGTTTGCGGGTGTCGACATCACAAAAGAAAAGATGGAGGTTGCGCCCACTGTTCACTATCAAATGGGAGGTATCCGGGTGGTTCCGGAGACCTGCGAAACCAACATCAAAGGATTGTATGCAGCTGGAGAAGTAGCATGCGGACTACATGGCGCAAACAGGCTCGGCGGAAACTCGCTTTCGGACATCTTGGTATTCGGGAGAAGAGCGGGACTAGCTGCTTCAGAGTACGCCAAGAGTTCTAGCTCTCAAGAAGTCGGAACGGAGGATCTCGCAAAGGAGATCTCGAGGATCCTCGCTCCATTCAAGAATGTGAATGGTTCAAATCCTTTCGACCTTAAGGACAGAATAGCTGCGGCAATGTGGAAATATGTTGGAATCGTACGTAACGAGACGGATTTGAGGAAAGGCCTCGACGAAATCGGCTTGATAAAGCTCGAATCAAAAAATCTTCAGGCAAAAGGGCCGAGAGCTTTCAACCAGTCTTGGGCCGACTCTATGGCCGTCTGGAATATGATTCTAGACTGCGAAGCAATTATACGCTCTGCTCTTGCTAGGAAGGAAAGCAGAGGAGCGCACACTAGGTCTGACTATCCGAGAAAAGATGACGCAAATTGGCTAGTGAACATTGTAACAAAAGAAAAGGAAGGTCAAATGGTTCAGGAGACGGTTCCAGTCCCACAAATGCCTCCGGAATATGAAGCCCTCATCAACAGAGAAGAGATACTCGCGTGGAAAAAGAACGTTAAGCAATAATCGCAGGTAAATTTCAAATGCAAAGAGCTGGAGCCAAGAAAGAAGTCACACTTAGAATTTTCAGGGGTCTCGGTTCGGATCGATCGAAAGACCGCTATGAAGTATTCAATGTTCCCTACGAAGATGGCATGGTTGTCCTAAACGCGGTGCATTACATCCAATCGCATTTCGACTCTTCTCTCTCGGCAAGATGGAATTGCAAGGCTGGTCGTTGCGGCTCATGCTCTGCTGAAATTAATGGCCTGCCTCGACTTATGTGCAAGACTCCGGTTGCAATGTATGAAGGAGAGATTACTCTCGAGCCCATGAAAGCGTTTCCTTTATTGAGAGATCTTGTTACTGACGTCTCTGAAAATTACTCAATCGCAAAAAATATTCCTCCTTTCACGCCGAAGGAATCGACAGATCATACCTGGATATTTTATCAGAGGGATGTTGAAAGATCAAGAGAATTTAGAAAATGCATAGAATGTTTTCTCTGCCAGGACGTGTGTCATGTTGTTCGAGAACACAAAGCGGATTACGTAGGTCCGAGATTCGTAGTGAAAGCTGCCTCTTTTGACATGCATCCAATGGACTCTCTTAATCGCGCCAATTTTATGAAAAACTCTGCTGGGCTCGGCTATTGCAACATCACAAAGTGCTGCCAGGAAATTTGTCCTGAACATATTATCATAACTGATGATGCGATAATTCCAGAAAAGGAACGCGTCGTAGATAGAAACTACGATCCTTTGTTATGGATATATCGTAAAATTACCGGCAAGTCAGAAGAAAGTAATTCCAAAACCAACTCGATCAAATAACTCGTCTAGGTCCGGCACTTTTTCAAATGGGATTGCTTCTGCGACTAGCAAGACAATGGATAGCAGGCGAGACCGCAGAGCAAGGACTTGAACAGGTAAGAAAAGCGAATTCGAAAGGAATCCTTGGTCTCTTGAATCTCCTCGGAGAGCATGTAGAGACAAGAGAAGATATCGATGCAACGGTTCGGGAATACCAAAAACTTCTAGATTTGATTGAGCGAGACCACCTATTATCGCAAATTTCGATCAAGCCGACGCAAATGGGCCTTAGTGTTGACTTTGACTACTGTCTCCAAAATTATCTTCAGGTGGCGCAAAGTTGCTTCGAACAGGGCAACAATCATCTTTGGATAGATATGGAAAACTCGCCCTATACGCAGTTGACCATTAACCTGTACACAAAGATTCTTTCTAAATTTCCAAACACAGGAATCGCGATACAGGCATACCTAAAAAGAAGCGAGCAAGATATCAAAGACCTAATTCCTCTCGGCGCCAAGATTCGACTTGTAAAAGGTGCTTACAAAGAGGATCCAAATATTGCTTTCAAATCAAAAAAGGACGTGAGCGATAATTACTCCAGACTGTTGACTGTGCTCTTTACGGAATGCACGCAAGACAATTTCGTCGCCGTTGCAACACATGACAGAAAAATGATAGAGCTATCAAAAGACCTTGCTAGAAAAAGCCCAAAGTCAAAGTATGAGTACGAGATGCTGATGGGAGTGCGAGACAATCTGAAGAGTGACCTAGTTTCAGAAGGAAAACAGGTTAGGGAATACATTCCTTACGGCCCGAAATGGCTCCCCTATTCTATCAGGAGGATAAGAGAGAAAAAGAGCAACATTTTGTTATTGGCAAGATCGCTAGTTACACAATAGAGCTGACACTGCTGCCTAAGCGAAATTTTCGACTTCATTCTTTGCGTAACCATAATTCTCTAAATCGTCTAGAAAGGTCCAAGGTTCTTTAATCAAAGCTTTTCCTTTCAGCCGCCGCAGTTGTCTTAGTAGATTGTTTTTCTTTGGTGCAAAGTCCAAAGGCACGTGCATGGTTATTAGGTAGCCACGAGTTCCGAACATGTCTTTCCAGTCTTTTGGATATGTTAGTTCGCCGGGGACAAAATCGAGCGGCAGGAGCTCATGTGGCGGCTTTTGGTCCTCGTCCTTTCCTTTGAAGAGATATCCGATGTATCCTGGATTTTGATCTTTGGAGGCTTTTCTTCGAGGAATGAGTTTGCTCGGGAAAGTGGGATCATGAGTTCGACCGACGACCACGAACGTTCTCCCGTCATGGCGAGCCGAAGTCTTTTCTCTTTGTGACACCTCTTTCGGGGTCAGTCTGCTTTTTCCGAAATATCCTGCGGTGTGAACTTGGAGAATAGATCTTTCGGGCTTGTAACCAAAAAGTCTTAGATATCTTTCGATTTCTTCCACTGGTTTACGAGGAACCTGTAACCGCATAACATCCTCAGTTGTTTGAAGGACCTGTCTTTCCCTTCGCCTATTGGTTTGGGCTGACAAGAGTCATCCTTTTTCAACATTAGAAATTTACATTTACTGGATTACACGGCTTTTGGCTCTCGAGCAAAAGCTCAACGTTCTCGTTTTTCTCGACTCTTGTGAGATCGGTTCTTGTGGACTGTTGCCCAGCCAATCTGCTTGGCGCGCTTTGCGCTCATCCCCCTCTTTCGCTCCGAAGAAGCGATATGTTGTGCCTGTCTTTTTGCCTTGGAAGTATGTATGTGTCCGCTTCCGCCGCGTCTAGTCTTCCTTACTGGCATTCTTTCTATCACTAGCTCGTAACAGTAGGTCTTTGCCTTTATCTAGGCTTATGCAGAAACTTTCTATTTTTTGAATCGAAATTCACGTAGGAGTTGCCTGATCTCTAACTTGACTTTGCGAGCTCGCAAACTCTACTTTTATCACGTTAGTATTCGCAAGATAATCGGAGTACTTTTGTCCTCTTCTAGTCTTTGAAATCAGACCTACTAAGACATCCAACAATAGAAGTAGCCAAAAGATCTTACTGATGTTGCGAATGAACGCTTTTGCAAAATCAAGCTTAGAGCCATCCAATGTAACAACTCTCAAATGGAATAGAGCTTTTCCTATTGACCTTCCGTATAACCATTCGGCAAACGTGAAATAAAATACGAACCCAAGACTTCCTAGACCACTTGCTAAGGAAACACCAAATATAGCAAAAGGAAAGGCAGATCCAGAAAAAGCGAGCGCGGGAACTACCAAGGCAAGAAGAATAATTAGCTCAAGGATGAAAACGACAATTCCAACAATTATGGAATCGATTATGAAAGCTACCAATCTGTAAAACCAATGTTCTTGTGCATTTCGATCTCTCGCCAAGTTATCAAGTTCGCTAGGAGATGATTGATAGCTTGGAGCCGATTGAGGGTTTGGAGAGGATCCTACGGCTTGTCCGCAACGTGGGCAATAAATTGCAGCAGAAGGAATCTCGCCTCCGCATTTTGTGCAAAAGGGCATGATGTTCTTAACGGTGAGAAATGTTACTCGGACACTTTAAGGGTTTAGGGTGTCTCAATGATTCGGCTTATTGTCGAAGAGTATGTTTCCTCGACTGTATCGGGGCAATACACAATGTAGAATTTTGCTTGTTTTCCTTCGACCGGCCTTATAACACGGCCGATTCTTTGAATGAATTGACGTTTGCTCTTCCCATTAGTGATTAGGATTCCGATTGCAACCTCTTTGACGTCCAGACCTTCCTCGAGAGCTCGACATGACAATAGAACTTGGAATTGTTCTCCCCAGTTCTCTAGGATCCTCACCCGATCTAACTGTTCTGTCCCCGCATGAAAAGTCTCGCAGGTTACTCCATTCGACACGAGATAATCTCTAATGTTTTCAATTGCTTTGACTGATTCAGCGAACAAAATTATCGGCTTATCAGAGTGTTTGTTCACTATTTCCAAGACCGCCTGCTTCTTTGATTCGATCCCAGAAAGCAGGGTCTTTCTCCTCGCTATCGCCCATATTCCCTCTCTTCCAACGTACTTCCGAGCTTTGGGGTCGTAGCAACGCATCCACTTCCCCATATTTGGGCCGCAAAATCTAAAGGCTCTTTGGATATTCGAGGTTAGCATTTCATATTGAGCCCTTTCTTTCTCGGTCATCCTGGCAGCTATGCTGATCGTTTCGATAGGCGAGACGTATCCGCTTCTAAGAGCAGATCCTAAACTCAAATCGAAGATGATCGGAAACTCCTTCAGGAATACTTCGTGAGTCTTATCTTCTCTCTCTGGAACTGAAGATAGGCCCAAAACATACTCTTTCTCTTTTAGTTTCGGAAGCAATCTTGAAAGGGCTTGAGACGCGCCAAGATGATGTATTTCATCCACTACAATAGCTTCAGCAGAGTCGACAAGCTCGGGGTGTGAGGTTGCACTTGAAAAGGTCGTGACTGTTACCGGCCCAAACTTTTTTGCGTAAGCGTAGTACTCTCCGACATTTTCAAACCCATAATCTTGAAGTTTTGGAGTCCAAGACTGATAGATGAGCGCCTGCGTTGGGACAATTATCAAAGAATTTTTTCCGATTTTCTCTAGCCATGCGATCGCCACTAGAGTCTTTCCAGTTCCCGTCGCTGCTTTGATAGTCCCTTTTTTTGCAACGAAGGCTTTTTCGACAGCCTCTTCTTGATACGCGCGCAGCACTAGTGAAGATGAGTTCAATCAGCTTCGTCCTCCTTCAAAGATACCGACCATACTTGCGTGATGGGCATGGAACTACTGTATCTAAACTGTGCTGTCAAAAACAGAAGCAAAACTACCAAGGAAAATAGCAAAAGGATTCAGAGTCTTTGAAAGCGGGCCCGGTGGGATTTGAACCCACGACCTCCAGCTTTCTGCAAAGAGTCCCGAGAAAGAGTTCTCTGAAGGAATCCGCAGGCTGACGCCCTAATCCATGTAGAGGGGACTATTTAGTAATCCTATCTACAATCCATGCTAGGCTACGGGCCCATTTACTTGTTTTAGTTTACGAATAAATAAGTCTAAGGACTCATACATTTATTTCTCATCCGTATATCTTCCTAGCTTCCTCAAGACTTAGAGGTCTAGGTATCAGCTTAGTAATATCATTATGCGATCTAAATCTTCTTTTGTAGCGATATAGTCTTTCTTTCTGTATGATATTGTTTGCCCAAGACACTGCATTAACAGTAACAAAGTAATATCTCCTTTGTTCAATATACATTTCAACTATGAGGTTATTCCTTAGTAAATAGCGGTAACTCGGAGCTCTTCTTCGTTTATCTTTAAAGAATTTATTCGTTACTCGTTCTCGTATTTCTCTGCTTCTTTGTCTTGTCAGGTCTTCATTTTTAGAAAGGTCTAAGATTAACTCTGCCACAAATCTGTCTCTTAAACTAGGTCTATAATCTTCAATTCTTTGCTCTTTTAGAAAATCAGCTAAAACCTCATCTGGAGTCATATCGACCCTATCAGTCATTGTTAACACCTATTAGGATATGGCCTTTATCTCTTGTGATGAAGCTACAAATTCAAATTCAGTACAAGTCTTTAGATGTTTAAGAAAAACTCTCTTAGCTCCACTTGCTGAATACTTTAATCTCGTTCTACAAAAAGGACAAGTCTTAATGCTCCTTAGTTTTCTATTTTCTTTATCTCCTATTCCATATTGCTCTTCTATGTCCTTTAAGGCAGACTGATTAAACTTAATTGCGAGTATCTTAATGAGTTCATATAAAATTGCCTTCTCAACGCTTGATGGAAGATCCATTCCCTGTAAAAGGTCAGAAAGAATTTGTGCTCTAATATCATCATCCAAGACAAAGCTCACTTCTCATTGTTAGGGCATAGCTGGTAGAAGTATTTAAGCAACTTTTTGTTTCTAGGTATATTAGTTAACAAAGAAAAAGCAGTAAGTCGTGTAGTCTTTATTTGAATCTCATTGTTTGAACTGAAAATTCACTATTGATTTTGATTCTGTAACTAAGTGAGGGCAGTTTTTTGCTCCTATACTATACTATAAAGCTAAGAGAGGTCTAGAAAGTTCAACTAAGTTCTATATCATCTAAATCATTTAATTCTGGAATTTGCTTAGCATTCATAGCTCTATCACGTTCTACTTCTTCAACGGACGCTAGTTTCACATTAATAGTCATATCTGGAAGGTAAGTGAGAATACCATTTTTTACGATTGCTTCGCTTTGGATACCTTCACTAAAGTGAAGAATAAAGTGATGTTCATCTTTAGGATATTTGTGAACGTGTTTATAAAATTCTAAAGGTCTAAGGGGCGGAAGACGGTCAACGATTACATC
>JARCRS010000226.1 GCA_029850555.1 archaeon
GCAATTATTCCTACAAGTACTAATGCCACCGCGTATGTTATCGGGATGATGAACACCGAAGATATTACGCCAAGAAGGATTCCGACAATCAAGTACATGGTGCGCTCTTGAGGAAAGAAACTTGAAGAAATAATAATCCAAACTCCGAGTAGCAGAAAAATTTCAAAAAATGTCAAATTTAGATGTTGAAATCCCAAGAAGAACACTACGAACGGCGCAAGTATCGCGACGATTATGCCTGCTCCAAGTGAAATTCTCAAAGATCGACTACCTAATAGGGTATGAAACTCCTGCCATAAATACAGGCCGTCGAGTGTTCGGATTGTTTTTGAGTAGTTTTAACTATGAATATTGCTTCACCCTGGTCCTGGCCGAAACAAAAAGGGGTAGTCGGCAGCCCTCTCTAGCTGAAAGGAACCAATAGAATCGAGAAAAGGAGAGAGCTAGAGAAGATGAAGTTTTGTCAATACTGCGGCCGCGAAATTGATCCAAATGCGCTATACTGTATTTTCTGCGGTCGAGCTGTTTCAGGTCAGCAACAGCAGGCAAATGTCCCTCCTCCTCTGCCACCTAATCCGCATCATTTTCCTAGCGTCGTACAACCAGCAGGGTTTAGCGATACTGATAGGTACGCCCTGAATAAGCTAAATCTACTTGCAATTGTATTGCTTATCGGGCTTTTGATATCCTCTACAATCGGTGTAGGATTTGATCTCGCATTCTTTTCTTCTGTATTTCGTACTGCCGGAACTTCTCCTAGTACGCCGGTGAATCCCTTCGCATCAGTAAATTTCACGAATCTGTTTCTATATTTGATCCTTCTCTCATTGGTCGGAGTGGGGACTGAGTTGTACTCGTTTGTGCAGATGAGATTTGCCTTGAAAAGATTGTCAGGTGTAGACAAGCCCAACTTTGGAAGTCCGTCTAGTTTGATCCTTTTTGCTATACTTGCTTATCCATTCATTTTCTTGGGGTTAGGAATAGAATTTGCTGGAATGGCTTCTTTCTTTTCGACCTTCAATCCTTCGCAGCCTCCTCCGCCTCAGTTCCCACTAGGATTCGCGTATATTCTCGCGGGCGGCGCAGTTTCAGGAATTAGTGGTATCATTGGAATAATTGGAATAATCGGTGGAGCGATCCTGGGATTATGGCGCATGGGATCTAGATATGGAGAAAACACGATCAAGGCAGCGTCTATTCTTTTCATAATCCCCCTCGCTAACATTGCAGCTCCAATCCTATTACTCCTAGGAGTTCGTAGCGCGAGAAGGAAACTGCCCTGATCGATACGAGTTGGCACGACGCTCTCTGACTGTAGCGTTCCTTTGTTTCTTCAAAAATGTCGTCATCCGGGGCAGTCTGTAAAAAAGCTGTGGCGATTGGATTTTGATTGAATAATTAGGCATTGTTTATCTAGAGGCTAGCGCCTTGAAACATTATCTTAGTTTGGAGGAATTGGAATGTCCACAAGAGACTCGGGTAATATACGATATGCAAGACGCGTCGCGCTCAGAGTAAAGCCGGAAGAGATCGACAATTTCCTTACGAAAATGCGAAATGAAATCTTTCCAAGTTTAAGAAATCAAGCTGGAATACGGAGAATGTACCTGCTTCGCACTCCTGGAGAGAGTGATTTTGTATCATTGACTCTTTGGGATAACAAGTCATATGCCGATGCTTACGGCTCGTCTGATTCCTTCACTAAAAACACAGAATCAGTGAGAGACATGCTGGAAACAGATCCCGCTGTCACACAATTCGATGTCGATTTGCACGATGTAAACACTGAAGATCTTCCAGCGCCTAGGACAGCGCTCAAAAAAGCCGCCACTGCAACAAGAAAGAGTGTTCGGAAATTAAGGACGAAGACAAAGAAGAAAAGTACTAAGAGACGCATGGATGACTGACTTAGACGGAGCAATGGCTCAGCTGTGATAGAGCTGCTGTCCTGCTTGTTTAATGTATGACCTACTGTCTAAGAAAGTCTAAGCGCACTTTTGCGTATCCGTTTGATAGCCGCAAACAAAACTTCTTTCTGTTGCCTGAAAGAATAAAGTCTGACCTTTCTTGTAGTGATCACGACGATGAAATAGGTTCCTCCAACAACCGTCAATAATCCAATTACAACGACATCAAAAAGTGGCAGTCCTGAGTGGGTTGATGGTGAAACAGATACTGGAGATGGTGACGAAGCAGGTTGAGGATGTGGTGAGTTAGTACCCTGCTGTGAAGAAACTTGCGAATTATTGCCTGAAATAAACGCCTTCGAAAGCGCATACCAGTCATCATTGCTTGAATACGGATAAGGATTCCAACCAAATGTGGATAGGAACACTGGAGTGGGCCATATGCCAATCGCAGATACTCCACTATTCACAAGAAAGCTAATTTCCTGACCTGCGAGACAATTGCTTCCGCCGCCATAATCTTGTCCGCATGAAATTGATTCTAGGCCGATCATAATCTTTGAAGAGGGAACAAATTCGCTAGTCAAAAGATACTGATCATAAAAAGTCGAGCCATCCCAGCCCTTTGGATTTATCTGAGTGTACAGCTTGCATGATGATGAATATGCAAGTGTGGAAATGTTTTGTGAAGTGTAGCAGAAAGTCGAGACGTAATCCATTTCCACAACATAATCTACGGAACTAGCAAGCCCTGCATAATCCCAGAAAACGCCTCCATTATTTGGAGCTTCAGAGCTGATCATGTTCCAAGTAGCTACATCAACAGATAAAGTCATTCCCCTTTGATGAAGCGCTTGCGCAAAGCTAGACATGAATTGATCGAACTCTTCGTAAATTGGAGTGCTTGAGGGTATGATCAGAGATTCTCCAGTATCAATAGTGTATGGGGATGAGATATTATTCGCCGAAGCAATTGATTGCCAGCTCGCTCCGCATTTTTGTCCGATTGCAATTAAAGTATCCCCAGCTTGGACTGTGTAATGAGATCCAGAGCTGATGCCAGTTGAAGGCTCAAAATCGACATTGTAACCATTGATCGAGTATGACGTACCATTCAAAGAGAAAGTTGCGGCGCTAATTGCCGCTTGGATGAATTGCTGCTGATAATCAACGCAGCTTAACAAGTTTGCAATTGCACTATCAGATCCTGCTCCTATGAGTGGCCAAACCTGAAGGCCATGATCTATTATCGAAGCTTCAATCGGCTCATTGAAACTCGAGTTTCCAGCTACAAACTGCCCCGTGCTCGAGTTGATCGAATATAGCGTGGGGCTCACTATCGTTATGCTACCTGGATTATTGTAAATTGCTTGTAAGCTCGAACTGAAATTCATAAAGACCCAGACAAGAGAATTTCGCTTTATATTCTGACTTTGGGACGACAAAGGGGTCGAAGATGATGTCGATAATCTCAAACTCGATGATAATGGTGAGCCGATTATTTGAGGAATAATTCTCGGCGAGCGAAATGACAGATTTGAACCCGACGCCGTTGTCGGGGAATGATCGCTAGTACTGCTCGAACCTTGTAGTGCAACGAAAGCAGTTCCAAGTATGACAATGAGCATAATGAGAGATAGCCAACGAAAATTTCTAAACCGAGTGTAGCCCTTAGCATGGTGCAACATGACAAAGGTTGGCTATGTCTGAAAGATTCCATGAATATGGGTGAATTAATGATGAGCAAGGGTGAAAATTATTTTGACGAGCCTGTGGTCGAGGCAATTGAGGTATTTAGTAGCAAAGACTGTAGACAAGTAATTTCTATGCTAGAATCACACCCACAAAATTACGAGTTCTTGAAGAATTTACTCAAAACGCCTAGCGAAGAAATGAGATAGTTGACCAAAAGGTCGTAAAAGAATCTTTTACAAACCTAGGGTCATGGGTTTCGACAAAATACTCCCTCTCGAGATCAGATGGATATGCACAGCCTAAAAACTAAAGACGAAATGAATACACAGAATTTTGTTCTAGCAGGAACACCGACTGTGAGGACAGGAAGTCGACAGTTGCTTGCGAGCTCTTTGAAGAAGAAAATAAAATTGCATTTTAATGCGTGGTTACGAGGTCTTGGCTTAGGAATCCCTCTTGGATCAAGCAGACGCAGAAAAACTAGCTCAAAAGATTGTAAGCTTGGATAAAGGAATTTTCACCGCGGGAATAATCAGCAACTCCGGCGAAACCCTTGGAGGTTACGTTAGGCCATCTCATAGGTCAAGATTTCCTCTTGACAAAGCGGGCTGGGCGACGGTAGATTTCAAGCAAGCAATGGTTTTTGGAAGCGCGAAAGGAACAAATCAAATGCTTTCCGAAATCGAGGCCATAGTTTTCATCAGAAAAGAATCGAAACAAATACTGATCTGGGATCAGGAAAGGGGAATCATCGTTGCTGCTATTTTTGATAAATCTATCAATGGAAGTGATTTGGGCAAGAAAATAAGGGCGATGCTCGGCCTAGAAAAAGAGACCTAGAAGTAGGGGCCGCAACTTTTTATGAAAGCCTATTGATTCCCACTTCTTTTTCTTTAAATGTTCCAAATTTTCTACAATGTAAAGCAAAATGATGAACAGAGATAATAGAGACACTGTTCTCTTTTTTCTTGTCCTATCAACTCTTTTGTGCTTTCTTGGTTTGTTTAATTTTCCCTTTCCATTGGCTCAATTAAGCACAACTGATGTGTGGTTTGTCTTCATTTCTTTCATTCTTGCTTACGTTTTAGCCGATAGAACGATGGGATATTTTCTTCAAGAAAGTGAGCGCAGGGTCTCGATCAGATTTGTACCAGAAGACCACAAGAGAAGAATTTCATTGCTCTACTCATGGTATTTCTTTGGGATCATATTCGGAAGTTGCTTTGCTACGCTTCTAGTTTTCGGCCTTGAATATTTGATCATTGATATTCTTAAGGGTCTTACAACTGTATTCATAATAACGCTCAGTGTGATTTCTTCTGCCCTAGTCTTGTGGAATTTTGAACGTAAACTAGGGAAGAAAGCAAGAGCCTGGCGACGTTAATCCAGTTCGAGTGGAAAAAATTGGAACGAGCAATAGAATAGGAACAGGGGCTGATCTCCGAGCTTCTTATACCGCTTTCAAGTGTTAACTCCACATTTATAGTTGCAACTCCGTAACAAGATGGTTTGCCTGATGAAATTAAGAAAAAAAGGTCATGACCGAGTTCTTCCCGGTCATTCAATTTGTTCTTACCCGTATGCTACTGAGAAGCTTGTTCCATCAGTGCTAAGTGATGATGGCTCTGCAAGTACTGGACCAGAGCTACTTCCGACCATCGTTATTGCTACGTCTGAGAAGGCACTTATGGATCCGGTTGCTCCACCAATAGTTGCTGAAGCTGAAGTGAAAGAAGTTGATCCAAAGTTAGATAATGTGCTTAGCGAGCATCGGAAAATACTGCATAGCGCAGGCCTTTCAACTATCCATTCAGCCGAGCTCCTCGCGGCGTTGGAGACCGTTCCGGTGGTTGAGAAGGTTGCCCCCGTTGTCAGGTCCTTAATCGTTGTTGTAAAGACTCCTCCTGAATAGCTGACATTGGCAGTAACATTGTCACCTGGACTGACACTGAACCCCGAGATTGTAACTGAAGCTGAGGGGTAAAATTCATACCAAGCAGAGTATGAAGCTTTTCCACTGCTGCATTGACCCAAGACGCCAGTCTGTTCTACAGTGCTGCTGCTGTATCCATCTATTCCTACCCAGATAGCAACATATGTTGAGCCGCTACTTGGACATGAAAGAGTTGGAACTGTCCACGAGCCAGAGACGTTGGTGACTGGACCGGCATTGTCAGCGTATCCTGACCAATTTGTACTGCATGTTGAAGAGTCCGCGCCTGAAATTACAGGGCACGTAAACGAACCATGTTTTTTGCTGTTGTGAGTATCATTGGTTGAATTCGAGACAGATTGTTTATTTGCTGCTGAAGAAAGTACTACGGTTACTGAGGGAAGGACGAGTAAGATAACTAGAACGGTAAGTAAAGTTACCTTAACCAAAGTTTTTGGCATTAACGAGGTGGCCGACTTTGCAATTACTTAACAGTTCCGTTATATTGGCCAAACTTTTCCATAGGTTTGACGCACATTATTCGAAAGACTGCGTTTTTGTTCGTGCCGAGATTGTGCGTCGAGACTCCCTTGCTAGTGCACTCTCCGAATTTGATAGCTCTTGAAGATCTTCGTTTACTTTTTGTTGTTCAGAAGGAAAATCTTTCCTGGACTGATTAAACCCGTATTGCATAATATCATCTAGCTGGGTTAGAGCAATGTCCGCAGCAGCTTTAGAAAGTTCTTTGTCATTGCGTAAAATGAACTGCCATTTATCCAACCATTTGTCAAGGTTATGGTCTACTTCAAGCTGATGCAATTAATATCAAAACTATTCCTTATTGATAGAATTAGGACATATACTCGATGATAAAATCGTAGCATTCAGAGATCTCTGTTCAAATTATATCGAAGAGTTCCTGAGTAAGCAATTATTTTTTGGCAATTGTGAAGGTTAGCTGAGTTCTGGTCAGCAAACTGACTCGAGACACGAACCATGGTAATTCCTGGTTGTTGATTTGAGCACTTGCGATTTCGAAGTCGTATAAATAATCACTGCTTGTTCTCCCGCAGCAAAAGAGCAAGCCCAAAGCACAGTGGTTTTTAGTCCAGCCATTCTGGATCTGAATTGCTTCTTCAAAAGCTGGGCGAGTAAATGCAGGATAGAATAAAGAGCCTTATTGCGACATCATTGGCCCACTTTGTAAATGATGGAAACATTTACGTTTTCATCACTCTTTACCCGATCCTGTTTCCTTTAGCATATTATTCTCTGGGCAGCTCCAAATTACCTACGCT
>JARCRS010000227.1 GCA_029850555.1 archaeon
CTTCCTGTCTCCTTGTTTCAAGTTCCTTCAGTTCTGCAAATTCCTTTGGTATGTCAATGAAATCACTTTTCTGATTTGGCATAACGTAGAGAGTAACCGTCAAATTGTAATCATTTTTTTCAACTTCCTTCAGATCGACAACCTTAGAGAATCCGTCTGAAGCGCTGAATCTTTCGTATGCGCTCTCAATCTTCTCAATATTCTCACTTGAGAAAGTGTTTAGTCTTCTTACGAATGGATGGGGCGCATACTCTTTTGATGCGTTAATGAAGAGAATCTTATTCTTGCGTTCCTTGGACTTGCCTTTGTTGAATATGATTAGTGCGCCTGCTGCGCCCGTATTGTAAAATAATTTGTCGGGAGTTAGGATTACGCATTCAATCCAATCTTTTTGGACTACCTTGCTTCGTATGTCTTTTTCTGAACCACCTCGAAACAAACATCCATTGTCTATCACCAGACCAACCTTTCGTCCTTCTCCATCTTTGAGCGAAGCAAGCATCAATTGTGCCCAAGCCCAGTCTGCGCTACTTTGAGGAGAGTAACCGAAAGAAAACCTGTCCCTGAATTCTCCAGTTTTGAGCGTCTGTTCTGCATAGCCATCTTGATTCCAAGGAGGATTCGCAAGAATAATATCGAATTGCTCCAGTTTTCCCTTTTCAGCAAACTTGGGATAAAGTAGGCTGTCGCCCTGTTGCACTTGTGCGTCTGCAATGCCATGGGCTATTAGATTAAGTCGGCATAGTCCGTAGATATCCGCGCTTAACTCCTGCCCATAGAGCAGAACCTTCTCTTTGTGATATTTTTCTTTAACGTGTTTCGCAGATTCAATCAACATTCCACCAGATCCGCAACAGGGGTCGCATATGCTCCAATTTGGTTTCGGGTCAAGAATTCTGACTAGAACTTGTATGATTTCTCTGGGTGTGTAAACTTCGCCTTCTCTTGCCTGCGTTGGAGCGAATCTGTATAGAATATGTTCGTAGGCATCACCTATGATGTCACTAGAAACATGCTTGTTGTCGAAAACAAATTGATTGAATAGTTCGACTAGTTGCCTCAATTTCTCCCTGTTCTCCTGCCGTGCAAAGTCTAGAAAGGAGATTCTATCAATTACACCTCTCAGTTCAGTGTTTAGGTCAGCAATCTTCCTTAACGCCTCGGAGAGGTTCTCTGGTAACTTCTTGTTGTCTTTTGTCATTTCGTCCCAAAGGAGATCCTTTTTCAAATTGAAAGTGTGATACACGGCATTTTCCGCTTCTTTGGTCGCCTTGGATTCGTCCAAATATTTCAGAAGGTCTTGTTTTTTCTGTTCAAATTCTTCCTTCCAAGTGTCACTAACTCGTTTCAAAAATAGCAAAACAAGAATAAACTTGTAGTCCGTAGCGGTTCGGATGATATCCGCTGCCTTGTCGACGAGAGAATTGAGTTCCTCTCTTGTTATCGCACTGGACATTAGTTTTTGTTGCGTCATCAGAAGAAGGCACACCATGACACTATAAAAATCTGAACGAAAGTAGGAGAAATTTGGGACAAATTACATCGAAATTGGCTTCTCATATCCTGCCTCGATGCCAGCATCGCATGATCCTTTTAACTCGACGCCTTGATTGACAAAAATCCGCATTCTCTGTAGTTCCTTGTTGATAGATTTGTACTGTTCCATCAGAGGTTGTGCTTTTTTCCACATTTCTCTGAGACGGGAGAATTCACGGTGGTTAGGAAGAGAAGTAAATATGGCAAAAATTTTTCCCGCCTCATTCTGATCCTTGATACTAATTACTGCTTGATTATTGAGGGCAATTAGGGGATACGCAGTAGCAGTAGTATTAAGTTTCAAATCATATTGAATATTTCTTGCTATTGTATTAGCCACAGTCCACGAAAAGGCTTGCATCATCGTCGCGGGATTGCTTACCCACTCGATTGGATGATGTGCAAGAACCTCTTTCAATTCCGAAAAGATAATTGAATAAATTTGATGAACTTCTTTCGCAATTTCGTTGAATAATTTCTCGTAGTCCACGAGAGATCTATACAAATCTGAATAGCCAGACTGGATGTGTGAAAGCAAGAGTCCTTTTTCTATTGTATCAGGCTCTGTCAAATGTGTGGAGTATGTGACAAACACGTCGGGCTGTACCGCCCAGAGTGACAGAATCTCGCCAGAATCGGTTGTTCGGATTGACTCACGAAGCGTGTCCAAGGGTGCTCCTATTAGAAAAAGTGCATGCTCTCTGCGGATTGTTTCGTTCCTACGAATCTGCTCGACAACTTCGAAGTGTTGCATAGGCAATTTCTGGAAATTCTGCCGCCGATAGTATTTATGATCAGAAGACATGTGAGGTCGGTTTTCACTTTGTGGAATGTCAATTAGAAATATGACTTCGCGACTTTGATTTCTAATTGGAAAAATTCTCACGCCAACAATTGAAGGTTGAACATTAGACGTGAGAATGCTTTCAAGTTTCTCTTTTGAAAGATCCGCCCTACCCCATGTAATTTTGTCTGGCACTTTATGACCGTTTTCATCTTTCTCTTCCACTCCGAGAATCATGAGTCCGCCGTCAGAGTTGGCAAAGGATGAAACTTCTTTGGTTATGTCCTCTTTATTGTTGAATGCATCAATCCGTGTATAATCCAAATTTAGATTCTCTTCGATCTTCTTTTGAATAAAGGATTCTACATCTGAACCAGTTACACCACTTGCATCTTTTAAGAGAAATTTTTGTACGAAGGACATTTTTAGATCACACCAATGACATTGACATTGAGTAGGTTAGTTCCTGCCCTTAACACAGATTTTTTCCTTTCATCTGTCTCCAAGAACTGTATGCATTTAGAATATCTTTCTGCGGTCAACTCTCAAAGGCTTCTATTCACGCATGGTAGGTTTGCAAAAGGAATGCAATTACGGAGCCTACGATAAAAACTACAGGCGCGGTAATTAGAATAATTCGAATGCTAGTCTTGCCAAGGTTCATTCGTTTGAACCAGAACTTCCGTGTTTCGTTTACTTGATTCGTATAAAAATCGTGGAGAGTCTTCAGTATGTCCACTTCTAAATTTCGTGGTACCCCTTGTTCGATTGCACTATAAGCCATCCTGCCCCAATATACGGCATTCAACATTACAAAGGCAGCCGCATCAAACGTGGCAAGGATTAAGCCCCAGATTATGAAGGATGGCAGAGCCTTTTGAGAGAGTAGGTTCACCTCTCCAAGGAAAACTATCGCAAGCGACAACGCGAATCCAGTAAACTGAACAGTATTCGACACGTAGATATTCAACAGAGACTTCCTGCTTTCAAAGACTTGGTCTCGGTCACTCAATAATTCTCTTCTGTTCGATGAGTTCTTGTCGAGGCCTCTTATTAATTATCCAACTTTTCCTCTAACGATAGCGTAACAGTGTTGCTGGTGGATATCAAACGCTGAAGTTGAACGGAGGCACCCAAGTTAAATTCTAGCACAGGATATGTTCTTCGACGTGGCGAATGGTTTCACTCTGGAGGGCAGGTTGGAAGATAATTGTTGCCACATCTGTAATTGTCACACTACTTGCTGGGTTCGTTTTTCTCCTGCAATTCTTCAAATTTCTGCCCGCTTCAGTTTCGATTTCGAAATTCCCCGTCCCCACTTGGCTTCTCATTACTGGACTGATCTTCATAGTAGACATCATTATCTTGACAATCGTTCTGACTCGAACATCAAAGAAAACTAAAATGGAAACGATTTTAGATCTACGATATGCACGTCGAATCGTAATTTTATGCCATGAGCCTCAGAGTACTTTACAACTCAAAGAAGCATTCCAGTATTGGAGAAGTAAATCTACTGTAGCCACTATCGGAGAATACTCTTTTGACGATTATATGAAGGGGCTTGAGAAGGAGGGGCACATTACCTATTCGAACGGATACTGGACGGCTTCTCGATCCTCGCTCAATTATATTCAAAAATATCATGCCGATGGCGGCTGATTCTGCATTGATCAAATCAGGGCAGATGCTGAAGATCTGTTAGTGGTTTCCTGAACTGCAGAACCTGCTCCTCTTGCTCGGTAACATGTCTCTCCGCCAGATCTCTTTGATCTTCAAGCCATGAGTCACAAACGGCCCAGAGGTTAAATTTGCAAGTGCAGCAAGAAGACTCAACTTGACTATCGCCAATCTTGCTATCTGCGCGTTTTAGTTCGGCGGCATCTTTGGCGGAAATTAGCAGGTGGCGACGACGAAGATGGTGGGCGGGACGGAATAGCGCCGGATGCAGGTGCGGTCGCCGGGATTTGAACCCGGGTTCTCAGCTCTGCTCGCTTCCGACAATTTCTCGAGCGAATCTAATGCTCAGACCGATTGCCAGAAAGCATGGAGGGCTGACGTCCTAGACCAGGCTTTCCCGTCATTAGACGACTGGACGACAACCGCGCATGGATTCAACGCTGAACTGGGAGAATATATCTACGTTTTGAGGAAACTTGTTGAGTTCGCCCAATGTTTTCCGTTTGATGTTAGTTGAGCCTGTGGGTGAGGCAAAAGGATCTCATCTTTGGGCACAGGTGGGCTTTTAGAGCAATGCAGAATCGCCTTGTTCCCTAAAGGATAGGTTTCCTAGCCAACACATAAGAAGTGGGTACACGGAGGCAATTGCTTTTCAATTGCGCTTTTTATTCCTCTGTTCTTACTTTATTAAGAAACCAAAATCCGTAGGGAAAAACACTAGGTACCTGGTGTACCCCCTTTAACGAGAAGAAATTTCAGGCCTATTGGTTGCACTTTCAAACCACCTGTTCAGCCAAAGCGCTTTGTGAGAACAAGTACAAGAAAGACAATGATCACTAAAAACATGTTAAACATTAGAGTGTATACCCAAAAGTTTCGGATATGCCACGGGGACAAAAGAGCTCGGCCTATTCTTCAGCGCCCAGTTTTGCTTTGATAGTCTTCAAAGTGACGAAGGTCTCTCTTTCCATCTCGTCAAATCGCATTGAAATATATTTTGCCTGTCCTTGAAGGCGAGGGATCAATACATTTTCGATCGAATTGACTCTACGTTTTGTTTTGTCAATTTCAACCAGGATCCTGCGTAGCGCATTTTCGACTTCAGCAATGTCAAGGATAATTTTGAGTGCAGATTCAAAGTTGCTTATCGTTTCATCAACCTTCACAGAGAGTCCCATCAAGGCGTATTGTTCATCGATTGCTCGAAAGTCCTTGTCTCTCCCCTGAAGCTCAGGTATCTTCACGCCCATGACATTCTTCGTAGTTATAGAAAGCCCCTTCATCTTATTGACCATGTAAGCCGTGCTTTCCATCGCAATTTTCCCCTCATACATTTCTGCGACTGCGAGCGAAGCATAGCTTTTCTGCATTGCAACGTTTAGTTGCTTTCGAAGATCAAGGGCCTTCTTGTTGATTTTGAAAAATTCCACAATGAGAGCAGCTCTTTTCTGTTTCAAAAGATTCAAGCCCTTGTTTGCAAGCTTGATCCTTCCCTTGAGTCTCAAAAGCTCCATTCTGGTGGGCGTTACTGTATCGCGCGAAGACATTTTGACATCTCTTACCTAAATTGAGAAGGAGGTCTAACTTTTATGCCGTTATTTTAGGAGCCTGTTGAGCCTTGTAGTACTTGTCTATGTACTCTTTCTTTATTCTCTTCAGATCGCCGGGTGGTAGCACGCTAAGAATATCCCATCCTATTCCAAGAGTGTCATCTATCGTCCTATCTTGATACCTCCCCTGCGAAACAAACTCTTTTTCAAACCTATCTGCAATTTTGAGATACAGCCGGTCGGTCTCGGTAAGAGCAGCTTCTCCTACGATTGCGCTTAGTGCCCTAAGATCTCTTCCTTGAGCGTAGGACGAATATAGCTGATCCGCAACTCCTCTATGATCTTCCCGGGTCCTCCCCTTTCCTATTCCTTGGTTCATCAGTCTTGAAAGAGATGGAAGCACGTCAATTGGCGGATAGATTCCTCGCCTGTGCAAGTCTCTACTCAATACAGTTTGTCCTTCGGTGATATAGCCTGTGAGATCTGCGATGGGGTGAGTGATGTCGTCTCCTGGCATTGATAAGATAGGAATCTGGGTTACAGACCCCTTCTTTCCCTTAATTCGTCCGGCTCTTTCGTAAATGGATGCAAGGTCCGTGTACATGTATCCGGGATAACCACGTCTTCCCGGAACCTCTTCTCTTGCAGAAGAAATCTCCCGGAGCGCCTCGCAATTAGAAGTAATTATTCCGTTTTCAGCGACGATTCTATGAGTTCCTCTTACAGTAAAATCGTAAACGAATTCTTGACTGTTGTTCCGAATCTCAGATACCTCTTCGATTGAGTCAAGAATATAGTTACCATCGACAATCCGGCTAAGATTTTTGTATTCCTGATCTGAGCTGTCAATGAATTTCGTCATTCTGACAAGCCAGCTTCTCAATAACTCTCGTCCAACACGCCTCTTCCCACTCTCAAACGAAGAAATCGTGCTAGATCTTCCAAGTTTGATAGCACTAACTCCGTATTTTTTCCTCAGACTTCGAAATAGGTTGGCTGTTACGATAGGTGCTAGATTGAATTTAGACCGCCCAGCACCTTTCAAATTAATAGCCCGTAGGTCAAGATCTTTCCGTTTATGATAGAGATGAATGAGTCTTTGAAACTCTCTAATATCGGATTCACCGCGAATCAAGACATCAAAACAAGTCTTACGATTATATCCACCGGCCGAGTGTCGATCAAGAATTACGCTTGAAATACCAAGTCTCTTTAGGAGTTGTTCAATTCTCTTAGCTCTTTGAGGGCTCGCGGTAGTATATTTGAGAAAACCTTTTTCTCGGTATACGCATCCGTCGCCATCAAAATAGCCTGACAGAAACGCTGCAATCTGCTCTTCAGGCAATTTGAATATTGGAGTTAGTTGTCTCGGTTCTTTGAGCTTCAAGAGCTCTTCAAACATGAATTCGAGTATTTCGCTGTTAAACCGGGCTATCCATACGTTGTTTTGATTTTTATGTACCTGAGGGACAACACCCGGGAAAGACTTCCTCACTTCTTCACAGAAAACGTCGATGAGTTCTTTGTTCAAATTGCTGAAACTGAAATAATACGCCCCCAGTCTTTCATTTCTAAATAGGGTACCGTCCGATGCAATCCAGCCCATTATCCTAGCGATGCTTGGAGTTATCAACGAATCAGAGAAACTGACTCGCCTCCTCCCACCTGACGTAACGTAATCGATATTCTCAGATGCCTTACCTAATGTGATTCTTAGGACATCAATCGCAGATAATAGTTCTGACAACTTATAGCATCGCTTGTCATAGCTGCAAGATATAGTCGTATAATTCATGCCGAGAACACGGCATGCTTCTCTCAAAGAACCAAATTTTTTAGAAAGCTGTAGCTCGAGCTCGTCATTCTTCATGTGAACGAAGAAACGATCTGACTCTCGAATCAAAAGATCTAAAATCTTAGGAGCCTTTGTGTCAAATTGAAGTTTCTTAGTCGAATAAATATCGATTCCCTTTCGTAGCTTTGACGCTTCAATCATCTCCGGCCCTTCAGCGCCGTCTACCATTATCTTGTGATCGTGAGTGACTACTAATTCCGCTCCTGAGCGAGATCTTATCTTGATCATCATACTTGGTGCTCTGATTCGCTGGACGGAATCTATTTGACAGGCAATAGGATCGAACAAGTCAAAGGATAGAACGCGAGAATGACCAATCGCAGAAGCATTTTGAGCCAACTGAGTGGAAATTAGCATTCTGCCAGATCCCTTTCCCAAAGCTATACTCTGATTTTCTGCCTCAACAGGAATATTCGATTCAACATAATCACCAATTTGTTGAATCGACCCATCGCCTAGGAAAATTTCTGTATCTTTGTGAAAGCAATAATTGGTCATGTCAGTAAGAATGACAAGCACGTGTCTATCGAGCTGGAATGCGAGGTACTCCGCAGCAGTAAGGGCCATCCTCGGAGTAATTACCCTCTCCATCGAGGGATCATCAGCTAGATTCAGGAAAAGCACGGCCCGCTCTAAAGCTCCAGTATTCTCAAAGTCCTTGATGAAGAAATTCGCTTCTTCACTTGTAATTCCCATCGCAGCAAAGACGACTGCGAAAGTCTCTTCCTTCCCTAGAACTTTTGCTTGTCTCGCAATTTGAGCTGCGACATCGTTGTGCGGCAGTCCTGAAGCAGAAAATATTGGAAGCTTCTGCCCACGAACGAGCGTATTCATGCCATCGATTGCTGAAATGCCGGTCTGGATGAATTCGGAGGGTTCCGCCCTAGAATAGGGATTGATTGCCGCGCCGGCAATGTCTAGCTTTTCCTCGGAGGTAATTGGCGGGCCATGGTCGCGGGGAGCTCCAAGACCTGTGAAAATTCTACCTAGAATGTCAGGTGTGACGGGAAGTTTCACAGTTTCTCCTTTGAACTTTACTCTTGTAGTAGGTAGGTCGATACCGGTAGTTGTGCCAAAAATTTGAACAACTGCTAGGCCTCGGCTAGTTTCTAGAACCTGGCCATTTCTTTTCTCTCCGTTGGGTAAAGTGATCTCCACTAGCTCGTTATACGCTGCATTGCTCACTCCTTCCACAAAGAGAAGTGGCCCCGCAACTCGGTTTACGGAAGTATATTCTACTTTGCTCAATTTTTTAACCCTCGCTTTTATGCTCTAATTTCCTTGAACTGTTCTTCCATATCCCTTAGAATTTGAGTCAATTCTTGCTCGCTTGCATTCTCTGGGATCTCTTTCATTCGGCCGATCTTGTCCCTTACTTTCAATCCGAGTATTTTTGATAGAGGTACGCCTGCTTCAACTGCTTGAATTTCTAGTTCCGAAAATCTAAGAATCACCCTCATCATGAGGTAATCCTTCTTGAAAGATGTGAAGGTGTCTACTTCGTGATAGGCACTTTGCTGCAAAAAGTCTTCCCTAATCATTCGAGCAGAGTCAAGGACAGCCCGTTCTCTTTCAGGGAGTGCGTCGGGACCCACGAGCTGAACAATCTCTTGCAATTCCGCTTCCTGCTGGAGTATCAGCATAGCTTTAGACTGCATGTCAATCCAGTCGGGCGACACGTTTTTCGCATACCAATCTTTGAGAGTGTCCTTATACAAGGAATAGCTTGTAAGCCAGTTAATCGCTGGAAAGTGTCTCCTAGAAGCTAGACTCGCATCCAGTCCCCAAAATGCTCTTGTAACTCTGAGTGTATTTTGAGAAACTGGTTCAGAAATGTCTCCTCCGGGAGGGGACACGGCCCCGATAACTGAGACGGATCCGAATCTCTCCTTTGAACCCAGTGTGATTACACTACCGGCTCGCTCATAGAATTCTGCGAGCCTTCTTCCAAGATATGCGGGATATCCTTCTTCCCCTGGCATTTCTTCTAGTCTTCCGCTGATCTCCCTTAAAGCTTCAGCCCATCTCGAGGTACTGTCTGCCATTAGGGCGACTGCAAGACCCATGTCTCGATAGTATTCTGCGATCGTAATCCCGGTGTAAATGCTTGCTTCTCTTGCCGCAACTGGCATGTTTGAAGTGTTTGCTATCAGAATCGTCCTTTCCATTAGTGGTCTCTTTGTTCTCGGGTCTTCTAGCTCGGGGAATGTTGTGAGAACTTCGGTCATTTCATTCCCCCGTTCACCACATCCTACGTAGACAATCATGTTGGCATCGGACCACTTCGCTAGCTGTTGCTGGGCAACAGTTTTGCCACTACCGAAGGGACCGGGGATGCATGCTGTTCCACCTCTTGCGATAGGGAAAAACGCATCAATCACTCTTTGGCCGGTGGTAAGTAGTATGTCCGGTTGCAACTTTTGCTTGTAGGGCCTAGGTCTCCTTACCTCCCATCTTTGCAACATCGGAAAGTCTCTAGATTCTCCAGATTTGAGTTTCAATGTGAAAACGGGCTCTTCAATTGTGAATTCGCCTTCGCTAATCTCTTCAAGGGTACCAAAGGATCCCACAGGACATAAGATCCGGTGCTCGGCGATCGGAGTTTCTTGAACTACGCCTAAAATATCCCCCTCTTCAATCCTCTCGCCCTTCTTTGCTGTCGGAACAAATTTCCACTTCTTTTTCTTGTCAAGGGCTTCAGTAACGACTCCGCGCCGAATGAAATTTCCGCTAGCTTCTTGGATAACTTGTAGTGGTCTCTGTATCCCGTCGAAAATTGAAGTCGCAAGACCTGGTGCAAGTTCGGCCGAAAGCGGCGTGCCAGTATTGACAACTTTTTCACCAGGCCGTATGCCTGCAGTGTCCTCGTACACCTGTATCGAGGCAACGTCTCCGCTCAAGCGGATCACCTCACCGATCAGACCTTCATCAGCGACTCGAACGACATCAAACATTTTGGCTCCAGTTAACCCTTCTGCCTCTACGACTGGACCAGAAATCTTCAGAATAACTGCCAAACTCTATTCCCTTAGCTTCTTACGATTTTTTAATTCTCAAGATTCAAGATTTATGCCTATTGACCTTCTGATGAGCTCCCGCAATGACATCTCTGATTCCTCTCCGCCGCCTTTTCTCGAAGGAACGAAAACCACTATTGGTTTCGAAGAGGCTTCGATCGCATTTTCAAGTCTCCAGTCGAGAGACTTTCTTATTACATTACTTGCAATAATAATACCAACGTCGGTTCTCTTCAAAAGCTCACTAAGCTTAGAAGCAGCCTGCTCTCCCTCGAGCGGATACCACTCGGAAATGCCTGCTAACCTGAATCCCAAAGTAAGTGATTCTTCTCCTATAACTACTGTCTTGTCCGTAGCTTCCATTTCGAGTCACCTCTGAAATCTATGCAAACACAAGAGAAGCCTTGATCTCAGATTCCGGCACGCCGTTTTCTTTTCCTCTGATTATTTTTGTCAAATTTTCTACTTCTAGTTCCTTTAGCAATATGTAAGCGACGATGGAAGAGATTGAGGGTGGAGCAACTCGTAAGGAGGAAATCGTCTTTTGAGTTATCTTCTTGGTCAGGAGGTTTTCAAGTATCACGAGACCCCTACTTCTATATTCGCCGAGGCCTTCCGTCAGGTCATAATAGGGCTTTAGATTCTCAACCAATTCTTCAACTCCTCCTGCTCTAAAAAGGTCAGAGAGTGTTTGTTTCGAGATGTTTCCTCCTTCAACAGTGAACTTTGGTACGTCCACCGCATTGAGATTTCTTTGCTTTGCCTTCAAAATGGCGACTAGATTTTTTTCATCGATTTTTGCCTTCAAGGCTGCCACTACTCTTGTATCCGACCCAGAACGGCCTGACATCGCAGTGACGAGTCTTCTCAAATAAGTAAGCTCGATCTGAAGCAGCAAAGGACCGATTTCGCCATCATTTCTGTATCGCTCGAGAAATGGCTCCATATCTGCTCCGAACCTTGTCCCGACCCATTCTACAACCAACGAAATATCTTTCATATCAATGAGGTTCTTCAAGTCATAGTAAGTTAGGGAGCCCGCTATAGGTCCGAGAGGATAGTCGTGGCTCGAAAAAAGAAAGATGTCGCTTTGAGATCCAAATGAATAGCCTAGAGCTTTTGACGTGATTATGAGGTTGATATTTCTGATATCCCATCTGCCCAGAATCAATGAGATGACATTCTTTGCATCTCGAGGTGTTAGAGAAATTGCCGTTTTTAGAGATCTGACCAGGTTCCTGTGAATCGATGCTTCCAAGAGGTCAGCTCCCGAATATTTTACAGAGAGATTCGCAAGGTCGTCTTTGTAAGAGGACAGATTCAGCTCATGGACAATCTCGTCCAAATCTTTCATTCCAGCAAAAGACTCGAGTTTTGAAGAACTCAGCAAGTCGGATTGGAGAGCCTTTGCGCGAGCATTCGCGTAGGCGTACACTGGGCGGACCAAACTCTAGTCACTATCTGAGAAAAACATCAGGTCTGCTTGCCAAATATCTGCTCTGACAGTCTAAGCGTCAGTTCATCTTTCCTATCCTCAAAGATCGATTCCAAAGTGTTATCCACTCTTCTTTTCCCATCCTGGGCAGAGATAATGGCGCCGCCAATAGTATCAATTGTCTTTTCCGATAACTGAAAATCTCCAGTTCCAGAATTTTCTAGCAATTTTTTGTCGAAATCATTGACTTGCACTATTGCCTCCGAGCCAATCTTTGCAATGCCGTCATTCACCATTCTGAGAAGAAAATCTTTGTACGCCGGCGACTTGCTGAATTCTTTCAAGTAGCGCAGGGCCTCGTCCTCGTACTTGCGAAGAACCTCTTCTTTTGCCGCTAGCAACCTTCTCTTTGCTTCAAGTCTTGCCGATGCAATGGACCTCAGTTTTTCCTCTTGGAGTTCTTTTTCGCTTTGGATTCGTTTTTGATCTATTATTCTCTGAGATGTTCGCCCTGCTTCAGCAATGATCTTTTCAGCTTCTGCGTTCGCATCGGAAATTGTTCTTGCGTATTGAGATTCGGTATCTGCCCTAATACTGTTTAGCATTTCTTCGAGGCCCATCAAATCTCACTTGACATTCTAGCTACTTGATAAGTTGGACCAACTTTACCGATTTTTATTGAAAGGGAAGTTGCCCTCCACGAGGAGGAGCAACTAGACTACGGATGAAGGATGCCTAGCATTATAATTAACGCGACGACGAATCCGAAGATGAACAGAGTCTCCGGGATAACTAGAAAGAACAGGACGGTACCTTGTCTTTCAGGTTTTTCAGCCACAACTCCCATACCAGCAGCTCCAATACCAGACTGCGCGATGCCTGTCGCAATTAATCCTCCAGCCATCGCAATAGCTGCTGCGATGTAGGTAAGGGCAGTCGGCGTGTCTACAACCATTTTATCAAAAACACCTAGATATGAAAAACCAACCGAGCTGGCTTAAAAAGAGTTTTTCCCTCACGAGGACGTTTTCTTTGACAGCTGTCGTCTTTCAGCAAAGGGAGTGAACCGTTTGCCGTTTCCCTCGAAGAACTTGCTGTAAAATTCCACATAATGGAGCCTTATGCCTTGGATTGCCGGCTCGAAAATTCCTAGGACGATGTTCAGGATAGTGACCATCACTAGAACGATAATCGCCATGACAAGTGAAAAGATCGGGCTAGAGAGACTCACAGAGCTAGCTGCGATGTATCCAAGTAGAAGAGAGGCAAGCAATACCCCCAATATTCTACCATACGAAACAACGTGACTGATCAAAGTAGGAATTTCCATTATAAACCTCATTTTTTCAAATGCAAAGACTATACCTCCGAATACAACCATGCTGGCAAGAGCTGCGTACTCGAAAACTAACGGGGCAGGACGTATCGGCAAAACGAAGGTAAGAGCGAGTCCCACTGCTGCGACTCCACTCCAGAGAAACCCAAGCCATCCGATCTTTGCGTAGACTAAATGCATGTGCCCTGTGTGCCGCGCGATGATAATTCCATAGATGTAGCCCAAGGTTATGTGAGCGAGGCCGACAAACAAAGTTATGATGAGATATACCTGCGGGGTCTTAATCAAGTCGAAAACCGGTGGGTATGGGTTGGTTGGAGGCAATCTAAATCCGAAATACGCGTTCGCGAGTACGCCGATAAACATGCCAATTATTGCGCTAGGTATTAGTATTCGCCCTAACTGGCCAAGAGCTCGCTTCGGCATCAAGCTTCTTCCAAAGTTTCGAATGGGTTTAGGTAGCCACCTAGCATTGGACTTTCCTGATCCAAGCCGCGCAAACCAGAAAGCCAAAAGCAAAATCACAAGTCCATATCCCACATCACCGAGCATCATGCCAAAGAAAATCGGAAATATGATAGCAAGAGTCCACGTTGGATCAATTTCTTCACTTTGGGGAAGCGAAAAGAACCTTACAAAGAACTCGAAATAATTGATTTTTGGGCTGTTTTGCATTAAAGTGGGTGGGATTTCTTTGCTTTTAGTCTTCTCAACTATGGCCTTTCCATTCGTCAGATCCGAAACTCTTTTCTCGAGCTCGGGAAGCTTTGTTGAAGGTACCCAACCTTCGATTACGAAAAGTTTCTCACTTTGGCCGGCTCTTCCAAGTGCCTCGATGCGTTGTGCTTCTATATTCAGCGCTTCTCTTAGAGCAACGATTTTTGCGTAGTGTTTTTTTGAAATTTCCAGCAGCTCTTTTTCCGCAGCTTCCTTACGGGCTTTAAGAGAAGAGTTTTCTTCCTCTAACCTCTTTCTTGCTTCGTCTGGTTTTCCAAGATTGGTTGGGAGATCCAATTTCGCAGCTTTGAATTTTTCGAAGATAACCCGCGCCTGCTCTTGAAACTCTTTAGGCAGGACCACTAGTGCAGTTATTTCATCCTTGGTAGAAATGTAGCTCCTCACGAAAGCATCTTTTGAGAGACTTTTCACTGTTTGAACAAAATCGTCAAACTGATCGATTGCAACAGAGTAGAAACCAGCACTTAGCGATTGAGTCGAAAGAGATGCTAAATCAGTATTGAAACCTGAAATCTTTTGCAGCGATTGCAAATATGTGTTGTTTCGGTTTAGCTGTAGATCTACATTTTCTAATTCAAGCTTCAGTTTTCTCACATCTTCGTCTATTCGGATTTCTCTGGCCTTTGCGAGAACATCATTGACGTCGCCCACTTCTAGTTTTTCCGAAACAGGGACCGCAGGTAGTGCTGTTGCTAGTCCTTCAAGCCTGAACGCTTGATCAGCAACTGCGACTGAATGATCTGGCGCTGGCGCTTCACGAAAGAAAGAAGCTTTGTCGGCCTGTTCCAGCTGAACCGCACCGAGTTCTTGCAGCAACCCAATTACTTTCTCGCGATCTTGCTTCAGAACGAAGATTCTCGTTCTATGCATAGGAACTGGCGTGAACAAAGTAAGGAAGTCACTCTTCTAAGATAGAAAGTACTAGATTTTTCAATTGCTTAGGATCTTCGGTCTTGTCCTTCAAAACCCGAACCTGTTCTTCGGTCTCGGATCGAATTTTTTGTATCTCGGCGTCAATTGACCTTCTACCCTCTGAGAAAATGTTTTCTCTCTCTTTTCTTGCGGCTTCCTCCGCCTGCTGAATATTAAGGTTAGCCTGCTCCCTCGCTCGAGAAATAATCGCATCAGCTTCTTTCCTTGCAGATTCTAGGCGGGCACTCGAATCTTTCTCGGCAAGTCGAATTTTCTCCAAGAGCTCAGTTTCGGGGATTTGAGATGAAGCAGAGGTTGTAGTCGAATGAGACATTGTTTCGCAATTTCCAAAGTGGCGGTCTTAAACTTTGCACTGCATGCAAGATTTTTTTCTATACTTAGGAGCTCAATCGTAAAATTGCTTGCGCTAGATCCCCGTTAGTATCTTTTAGAGCCTGCTCTGCTCTTGCTTCATTCACACTAGCCTGTTGAGCAACCAAAAGCACGTCCTCTCGGGTGTACTTTGGTTTTTCCCGCAGACGTTCTTCCACATCTTCCCCAGAAACTTGAAACATTCGGACTCCGGCCGTCGCTTTGGTCCTAATCTCCGCGACTTCTGCGCTCTTTATCACGAGATCTTTGTCAGGCATTCTGATGATAACTTCTTCCACGTTTTCAAATTGATCCATGGAGACTCCCATACGATCGAGCATGCGTCTTGCTTGACGGTTATCAAACGAAGGGGACGGTGCCATTCTGGCTCTTGATACCCTCTCTCACTTTAACTGCCACGCCCCTCTTAAATTGTTTCATGAGCTGGCAGGGAAGAACACTCTTGCCAACAGCTAAAAGTTTACCTTCTTCGTTTAGGACTACGACATCTTCGCCGGCCCTCAGACTTTTGTGGCATGACACCACATGCTTGCAAAAGACCGTCTTGCCGTTGGCAACAAAATCGCCAACTCCGTTCAGTACAGTAACGGCAAATCTGGGCCTTTCAGATAAACGCTTGAGCTTCTTGTGACTGAGAAGCAACTTTGCGCCATTGACAGTAGGCGCAATGCTACCATTTGCACGAAAACTAAACAGGACTCTTTTATCCGTAGGATCGACTACATATCGGAGCCTTCCAGTCTTCCTTGAATACTCATAGCCCATTTCATCAAGTTTTAGCTTCGTGCTAGTTGCTCGGCCGAAAATATAATCAAGACTCATGGAGAGCTTTAGTTTCGCAAACTTTCTTTTGTTTATGCTGACGAACTGCTTTCGTGCAGCGCTCCCCGTACTCATTTCAATCCACTTCCTTGGGCCTAGTACTCTGTTGCAACAAAGGAGATAAATGCATGCCGTCCGATGGCTTGTAGAGGAATCAGATTGAATTGTGAGTTGTGTGGCAGCGGCATCAGGGGAGAGTCGCAAGCAGTCAATATTGACGGTGGCATATTTAGAGTGTGCAACAGCTGTGCCCGTCTTGGGACACCAGCACGCGTTCCTGGACGGCCCAGCCACGCCTTCTCCCGGCCTAGCGGTTATGGATCGTCAAGATTTGGAAAACCCTCGTCGTCTAGAACTTCGAGACCGAGCAACGGCCCTCCCTCCGCGAGTTTTGAAGACCAACAAGTTGAGCTTACGAGCGATTTTCCGAAGATAATCAAGAGCGCCCGTGAGTTACTAGGTCTCTCTCAAGATGAGCTAGGAATGAAAATAAATGAAAAACCTTCGGTGATAAGCCATCTCGAGACGGGTAGTATGAAGCCGGACGATGCTCTTGCAAGAAAGTTAGAGCACTATCTGAAAATTCAGCTCTTCATTCCGACTGAAGAAATCGAGGGCGAAGGGAAAACTTCCTGACATGCTATAAATTCGTGGAAGCACTGAGAGGAACCTAGAGGATCTTGTAAATCAAAATGACGCGCTCGAAATCAAGCGAGCGAATGGATTTCGAGATTTCAGTCCTTCGGCTAGGACATAGGCTCGTGAGAGATACTCGAATGAGCACTCACGCTGCTCTCGTTTCGAGAGCATTAGGAGCAAGGGAGATCATTATGAGTGGGGCCGAGGAGGACGATACCATTGACTCAACAAACCGTGTGAATGCTAGGTGGGGTGGTCAATTCAAAATCTCGCACATTGAAAACTGGCGAGAAATTGTAAAGCATTGGGATGGCGTTATAGTTCATCTGACTATGTATGGGGAACAGCTTGATCAACTATTGCCAAAGATTAGGCGGAAACTTGAGCTAAAGAGCAACAAACTTCTGTTAATTATCGGAGCCGAAAAAGTACCAAGAGAAATTTACGCGCTTTCACATTTCAATGTTGCAATTGGAAACCAGCCGCACAGCGAGGTTGCCGCACTTGCAATTTTTCTGGATAGGATTTATAAGGGAAAGGAGCTATATTCTACATTTGAGAATGCAAAAATTAGGATTATTCCCAGTTCAAAAGGAAAGGAAGTTGTAAATCAAAATGAAAATTGAATATGAAGACTCTTTCGTGAAAATAGCGAGTCTTCTTGGAGGCGACGATTACGTCAAGGTAGCAAGAGCTTTGCTCAACAACGAAAACGCCACAGACGAGGAGATAGCAAGTGCCACAGGTCTCAAGATAAACTCCGTGAGGAAAGCTCTATACGATCTTTTCGGCCGCTCTTTAATCACTGGAATCAGGGTGCGGGATCTAAAGCGAGGTTGGTTCGTATATAGGTGGAAAGCCCAACGAGACCAGGTAGACGGTTTCATAGACACGCAAAAAAAGAAAGCGCTCGAGCGATTGCGCCAGAGGCTAATCTACGAAGACGAGCACCAATTCTATAGTTGTGGCACCCCTACTTGCAAGAAGCTAACCTTTGAAGAAGCTATGGAGGCTTTTTTCAAATGCCCAACCTGCGGGAAAAACCTCAACTTAATTGATAACACAGAGTTCAAACATGCCCTCGAGTGGAAGATCGGACAGATGCAGCAAGAGTCAGCTAAATAGCAGGTTTTCAAAACTAGGTTTTTGTTGGGTTACATCTAGCGCCCTAAAGTCTTTTTTGTACAATCCTCGTCGTCCCTTGAGTAAAATTAGTAAGGTCATTGCATATGGCGGTCTAAATTACGATCTATCTAGTGGCCTTTCTGCCTACTATAAGCAATTGTTTAGAAAATTCTCTAAATTTTTTGATGTCTCAAACTTCATTGCTTTATATGGCAACTTCACATCCCGTTCGCAACGGCGTGTTATTTCCTGTGGTTCAAACAATAATTGTTTGATGCGCAATTTACGTTGTTCATATCATCAAAAGATGGGAGATTTCCAACGTAGATGAATGGATTTCGAGCTTGGTAAAGTTTACAATTCTCCCGCAGGTGCTCCAATGCCTTTAATATTCTAAATCTCGAGACGGCCATTTCGATTATCAAGGTCAGAGGTAATGCCGAACCCATTCTTCAAGCGCGACGTTTTGTCAATGAAGGACTTTACACGAGGAGAACTAGAACTCCTTTTTTCGACTGCTGACAAGATTTCAGAAATGAAATTCAAAGAGAGAGTATCTCTGGGCGAAGGCAGAATTCAGGGCATCATGTTCTTTGAGCCTAGCACAAGGACGAGGCTGAGTTTCGAATCCGCGATGGCTTCAATCGGAGGTACTTC
>JARCRS010000228.1 GCA_029850555.1 archaeon
TAGCTAGTTCGATTTCATGGCTGAAACTCATATGACCACCCAATAATAGCAAGAAAATCCTATGCGCAATGTTCTTAGCAAAAATAAAACAACAATTGAAAGCGTTAAACGTCAGATTAAAATCCTAACCACGAGAGAATCAAAGCTATTCCCAGTTCCCAAAGAGTGAATAATGCCAAACTTAAGAGTTAGGAGGCTGAATGAGATTACAAATGGCTTCTAGCAGACGTTCTCATTAGGTTTTCCATTTCCGGATTGCGAGCTAAGTTAGCATCATATCGGAATCCGATACTTGTTAAAATCCATGCGCCGAAAGATAACCAGCTAACAAGAAAGGAACATTATAAAAACCATCGTAGCTGAGAACATTTTCATAACGACAATTGGATGATAGTCAGTTATTGAAAGTGGCCCAAGTTTGCGCCAGATATTCACCTTACATCGGCGGTATCGAGACACATGTAATGATGATTAGCCAATGGATCAAGTCGCAAAACGTTGAGATTGAAGTTTTGTCAACGGATCCGAGCCGTAAACTTGATTCTACCGGGGTAGTCAATGGGATTCAAGTTCGTAGATTTGCTTCAATTGCTCCCGGCGACGCTTATTATTTCTCGCCTGGACTTCATGATTTCCTCTCCAAGCACTCAAACGACTATGATATCGTTCATGCTCACGGATATGCGACTTTCCCAGCACTTTATGCCGCCCTAACAAAGAATACGAATAAACTCATATTTACTCCACATTACCACAAAACGGGGCACACTACCTTAAGACGTTTGCTACATATTCCATACAAAATCTTGGGAAATTCGATCTTCAAGAAGTCAGATGCTGTTATTTGCGTGTCCGGTTACGAGAGGGATCTTGTGCTCGATAGTTTCAAGGGAATAGAAGCAAAAACTACTATTATACCGAATGGCCTTAATTTGGAAGAATTTCACAAATTGAAAAGAACCAAAGCGTTACACAAGAAGATACTGTACGTTGGTAGACTTGAAAGGTATAAGAGAGTCGATCAGATTATTAGGTCGCTTCAGTGCTTGGACAGTGAAGTATCGCTTCAGATTGTTGGCTCAGGACCTGATAGAAATCGCCTACTGAGTCTCATCGCTGGACTTGGATTTCAGAAGAGAGTTGCTGTTTCAAATAACTTAGAGCGATCCGACTTGCTCAAATTATACTCAGATGCCGATGTCTTCGTCTGTCTATCAAAACACGAAGCTTATGGAATTGCCGTGAGCGAAGCTCTAGCCGCTGGAATCCCTTGTGTAGTGGCAAATACTTCTGCCTTGTCCGAATTTGTTGATGAGAGAAATTGCTTTGGAGTCTCGAACCCTGAAAATCCGCAAGGTGTTGCGCACGCCATATTGAAGGCAATGGAAGTTGAAACAGTTGAGTTTGACGCGGTTAGCTGGGAACAGGTGGCTAACAGTATGCTAGGTGCTTATGAAAGAGTTATCTTGGCTTAATTATGTACTCTTAATTTCTTTGGGCTTTTCGAATACGATTCTAGACCAGTTATGCACGACAAAACATTGCGCCTGATCGAAGCACTTAGGTTGGGCGTGGATGATGCTTCGGTAAATGACCTTCTGACTTGTGCAATGCACAATAAAATGTTACTTGAACTTCTACGAAAAGCCAATATTCTTGGTCCTAAAAGAGACAGCGAAGAGGCAAAATATCTCGAGACTGTCCGATTCGTAGCCAACTTTGGAGAAATCCTGAAGGATTTCGATTACTCTTTGATTAAATTTCTCAAGGCAGTAGCGTATGTGCCCTCAGACATCGACCTACTCTTACCTGTTAAGGATGTCCCAAAGGTAAAGCGGATTCTTGAGCGATATGGTTTCGCTCAAATTGCAAAGGAGCCTTTTTGTGTTTCATTTAAAGGCCCAATTTCAGTTGACGTGTACATTCATCCATGCGTGGCGAACCTTATCTATCTTGACGGTTCGCAGCTACTAGAGCATACAATGAATGTCAAAATTGATGGCGTAACTGTCAAAACGCTATCTACCGATGCTGAAGCTGTGATTGTAGCTGCTCATGCGGTGTACAAAGAACATCTAATAACATTGAATGATTGCCTTACAGTAAAGAAATGGTTGAGAGAAGATGTCATAAGGCTCGCGGTTGAAACAAAAACCGATTTCGCGCTACAAAAATTGATCACGACCTTTGAACGCGTGGTTAAAGGCCAGTTAGAATTGCCCCTTAGACTTGGGCCAGCTTCTATAATGGGTTTAATAGGTTCAAAAGTTATTCGCGATTCATTTACTCGCTCATCGATCAATCAGGTTATTATGAACCTTGGGGATTCGCATTTACCAGGAGAGATTTCAACAAGGATAAGAAGAATAACGTATTGACTATTGCTTTGTTGATTTCGGCTCTGGGAGATTCTTAAGCAAATTGAAAGAGAAGCAATCAAAGATTAATTTTGCAAGCACCTCACGCACCGATATCAAGGCAATTAATTTTAAGGAATTCTCTGCGAATAATATCAAAGTCAATTCCGCTTTGAGTTTCAAATCCTGCAATGGAATGAGTAGCTGGGGGATCAATGTGACTCCTCAGCTTTTCAACGAGCGAAGGTTGTAATCCACATTGCAAGTGTTGTTCTTGATATTCTGGATTTGGGTTTCCTTTGCAATCTTTGTGATTGCATTTTTGGCATTCTACTTTTCTTTCACTCGAATATGGTCAAGAGCCGCTAGCGTAACTCAAAAGGCAGTTGCGTTCATTCCAAAAGTTTCGATTCTAATTGCAGCATTTAATGAGGCAAATGTAATCCAGCAAAAGATCCAGAATCTCGAGGAATTGCATTACCCAAAAGGACTCCTTGAGGTTTTCGTGATTGATGGTGCTTCGACAGACAGAACTAGTGAGTTTGCTGGCAATATGCAAGCCCAGATAACTTACAAATTGACAGTGATCAAAGAGTCGATCCGGGACGGCAAGGTTTGTTCTCTGAATAGAGCTTTGCCACTTTGCTCTGGGGAAATTGTGGTCGTAACGGACGCTGACACTATTCTTGAAAGAGAGGCGCTTTCAAATCTCATTTCTAATTTCGGAGATCCCTCAATCGGTGCGGTTGCCGGCTGCATATACCCATACGGATCGGAAGCAAAACAAGAAGAAAAAGTCTATCGCGAAATTACAAACAGTTTTAGAGTTGCAGAATCAAAATTCTACTCCACTTTTATTTTTGGCGGTGAGCTCTATGCGGCGAGGAGATCTCTCATCGACGAGTTTGATTTGTTGTATGACGATTCTGGAACTGCACTGAAAATTTTAGCAAAGGGATACAGAACTGTCGAAGATGAAAAAGTGAAAGTGTTTGAGCGTCTACCGGGGAGTCAAAAGAAACTTTTCAAAATAAGAAGCAGAAGGGCTCTTTACGTTATCGGTGTTTGCTTTAGATCCTTGAAATTGATTCGTAAAGCAAACTCGCGTACGCGATTGATTATAGTTCTCAATTTGTTGATGCATGTAATCGTACCAGTTTGCTCTCTGGTCGTATTGATTCTTCTTCCTTCCGTGTTTATTCAATATCCTTTGACTCTTTTAGTCCTCATTTTGCTGGCCGCTCTTATTCTTGTTCCACCGTTAAGACGGATGGCATCAGCAATGTATTCATTTCTTTTATCACAACTCGAACTGCTTAATGGTTTAGTTCTATATCTACGAAGGCAAGACATCACTCGTTGGGATCCTTCGAGAGACGATTAAGGAGAGAACGGAAACTACACTGAATATTGTCCCTATAGTTTCGCTGACTTCCTTTGCATAAAATCTGAGCTGAATTCCAAGACTTTCAAATTCAAAGGATAAACCTTCTGCAGGCCAGATTCCAATTAAACAAAGTGATCAAGCTAACGAAAATATTATGAACCCACACTAAAATTCAATAGGACAATTGAAAGAGAATATTTTATGTAAATATCCGGACGCAATGAAAAGTTCACGCACTCATCCATATGGATGGCTCGGTAGGTGATGCTAGCTCATGACTACAAATCTTGCTGTCACTTTTACTTTTGAGACACTTATCATTGTCTCAGCTGCAGTGTTGTTTTTTGTATTTTTGGCTATTGAATTTTTTAGTCTGAAAAGAACAAAATTAGGAGACCGCCGACGATCAAAAGACTATCAAGAAGGACGCTTAAGCAGATTTTTGAGCTTAGGAAGTATCACAACCTGTCTAGTACTTTTGGCTTCCTCTTTCTTACTAAGGAACGTTGCCTGGTTTGTTATCGAAATAATATCTATGGCTTTCATCGCTTCGTATGCATTCTTTAACCCAAAATCAAAGGCAATTATTCTATATCTCGTTACAATTGTTGTAGCTGCCAGTGTAGCGCCAATAATTTCATTGGGGTTTACAGCTGGCGAGGCCGATCAAATGGGCTATCTAACAGTAACCCAAATTATTATAGCTAGTGGGCATATTTCAAGTGCTCAAGCAGTCGTCTTTGAATCCCAATATTACGCAACATTCCCTATCCTAAATTTTCTGGCTTCCGCAATTTCAATTATGACCGGATTAAACCCTCTATTCACTTTCGCCATTATGGACACTGCCCTCCCAGCGGCAGCAACAATCGCAATAATTTATGTCGTGAGAAAGTTGACGGGAGACTACTTTGCTTCCACTGCCGCAGTCATGATCCTCTTAGCCACTGATAGACTTGCTTTTTGGGACATAATTTCTCAGAATTTATCTATTTTTTTCGCGTTATTTGCCCTAGTTCCAATGGTATTATTTTTGAGTAATCCCTCCAAGCTTCCACTAATCTTAACGATTTTGCTTGCCGGGTTTAGCAACTTCGTACATGCGGAGTTTGGTGGGTTATTCCTGATTTCTTTTTCGTTGATAGGTGTCGCCTACCTCTTCAAAAAAATAGAATTTAGATCAGCGATCATTAGTGCTTCAGCTACACTTGTGATTATGCTTGGGTCGTATTGGACAATTTGGAATATTAGCACTTCAGTGGGCTCAAGCTTTCAATTCATCTTTGACACTTTTTTAAGGGAATTCTCAGGAGCCGCTCCATCAGCACCGATTGGAAGACAATCCCTTCTAGCAATTACGACATCATACGCGTTTCTAAGCTGGGCTGTGCCAGTTGCGATAGCAGCCTCATATATTGTGTATAAAGTGCTGTCTAACAAATTCGAAATAAACAACAGACTTGATATTTTTCTCTTGCTCATGACTATAGCAGGATTGATTCTGCTAATCATAGGTCTTTCCTCAACTTATGGCCAGGGATCTCTCTCACTTGAAAGATACAGTGATGTTCCAGGGTACACGATCTTTATGATAACATCTTCGGTCGTCGTCACGATGATTGTAAGAGCGGGAAAAAAGTTGATTTCGGTCTTTGTAATCGGACTATTGATCGTGTCATTAGCTTTGGGAGGCTCCCAATTGAACTGGGCTCCGGATCAATTTCATTCCAGCTACAGTTATGCGACTCAACAGGATTACTATGCTAGTCGGACGATAATCAATCTATTACCGACCGGAATTGCAATGTACTCCCCAGACAATCTTCAATACATTTTTTATTGGAATACAAGCAAATCTGCGACCTTCTTAGTCCCAACTTCGTTACAGATTCCAATTAATAGTAATCGATCCGCGTCATTCAACTTCTTAATTTCCTATTTGGGTATACAGCATCATGCTGTGACGTACCTCATTTTGGGGTCGGACCAGATTCTCAATTATAATGCAACTATTAATTCACCGCAGATGGACACCGTTTACTCGGATCGCCAGTCAGTTATTATACTTGGTTACACGTAACATGTGGTTCGAACAGAATGTTGTGTCATCCAAAGTAACTAATCAGCAATTCTATCTCCAAATCGACGCTTGATCGTTGAGAAAGATTCTTGTGCTTGCAGCTCGCTGGAGACACCCAATACGACTCCTTTCAAGTTAGGAAGCGTTAATACGTAATCTAATGCCTCGTCCAGTCCAAGGTAACCAGCTGCCATAATGCTCATAGCAATCGTATTAGACCTAGGCATGTCGGAGAGTGCTTTCTCGCACTGTTGCTGGGACGGCGACATTTGGAACCCGACGCTGTTAAAGGGTGCAACGATCGCTATCTCGTCCATACGGAATCCCCATTCTTTGAACTTCTTGACCAAAAGGGGAAAGTTGCGTGTCTCAAAACCAGGAATTATATTCTGATCTATCATCAGCGAGACATAGAATTGCATAATTTTCTTTAGATCTAGCGCAATCGCCATGTCAGTTACAATTTCGTGCAGGAAAAATGAATACACGTTCTTTCGTGTGCCTATAGCGGATTCCACACGCGAAATCTCATATAGGAGATATGCTTTCAACAGCGAGAAAGGATCGTTGCTGGCTACTGCCCTTGATGCGGCGAAGCCTGCTGAAAAGTTAACAGATGAGAGGACATTCTTGAGGAAGTCCTTGAGCAAACCTGCCATGCCACCAGACTGAACCATTTGCCTAACATAGCCATAGGCGTAGGGAACAATAGGCGCAAGTCTCGCGTTATTTTCTAATATATGATCGCGAGCGTTCTTGAGTATAGATAGGGTAGTCTCGTCGACCGAAAACATGAAACCATCCGCTCCGCTGTTCAAAGACTCGACGACCAGCCCCGAAGCGAAAACCGCCTGGGTCACTTTAGTTCCACGAAGCTTGACTCTCTCTTGGGAAAGGTGACTAATTCCATGGAAAGGATTATCACCTACGAGAATCATGTGCAGCAATAGCCTCTTAGTTAATTCGCTGCTAAGGCAGACTGAGTCAGCACTTGGTCAATAAGGTAGTCTACTTTTGATGCTGATTGAAAGTCTGGGAGAATCTTTTGCCTTTGTCTGACTGACATCATGAATTGTTCATCTTCCCGATAGTACTCTGGTTCAGCAAGAAGGAACGGGACATTATCGTCCAGTGAGTGTCTCGACCAGTCTGATTTTTGGCCATCGTTCAATTTAAGGGAAAGCTTATCGTCGTTGACATAGATCTTTCCATTGGCGCCGATGATTGATACGCCGACTTCCGGCTTATGGTAACCAGGCGCGGACCACGACGCGACAAAATGTCCGGTTGCCCCTCTCATAGTTTTCACACAAAAGGTCACTGCATTGAGAGCGTCGTGTTTTGCATGACTTCCTTCATTAGTGTCAGATAGCTCTACTTGCATATCTCCAAAAAGGTTGAGGGCCAAGTCGATACAG
>JARCRS010000229.1 GCA_029850555.1 archaeon
CTTTGAGGGGCATGCCCATCAAATTTGATTTCTTGTCTATAGAGACTTTGAGAGATTGAAAGTCTCTTAGCAAGTTCATCCTTATCGCGCCATCAGCGTGCACTAACAACTCATAGGCATGTGCTTCTTGCAAAAGGGAAACGCAATTTGAAACAGGCAGTTTCCACAGAAATAAACCTAATCAACGAGTGAAACGGATTGCCTGACTAGATTTGAAATACCATCACTGGAAGCTGAAAGGGTGATCCAGGTGAGTTCAAATAACCAAGTTAAATTGTGCGAACAGAGTTGCCTTTCCTAGAGTTGAGGATACTTATCCTGACTTGAGTACTGTCTTTATCCCGAGCCTGTGTTTCATTTCATAAGGCGAGGATGAAGAAGAGCGCAGGGCTGCAGCAGTAAGCAAATGAACACTCGGTTACGTTTGCGTAACTATTGCTGCGAAATTTTTTCCACATAATGTACTCGGTGGTTACCAAATCGTAACCTAGCCTCCAAGAGTAAAGCCCTCCAACCGGTTCCTGCTTAAAGAATGCATTATGGTTTCGGGATCGAAAAGGTAACATGCGCGACGAAAAATAGTGAGTCAGGAAGTCATGCTGTGAACGGAGTTGTTATAAGCCTATGACTATAGCTCTATAGTCATGTCTTCGACGACCGTGCAAATTAGCACAGAAACTCGTCGATTGCTAGAGAAGCTCAAGAAAGAGATGGGCCTACAAAGCTACGATGCGGTGATCGGCAAGCTCGCGAAGAAAGAAGCTGGAATCCCAGTCTCGCTCTTCGGAGCATGCAAAGGGTCAAAACCATTCAGGAGAGAACACGAAGCTGAGCACAAACTCTAGCAGTAGCAAGCAGTATGTCATTGACACGTACGCTTGGGTCGAGTATTTGCTTGGATCAAGTAAAGGAGCTATCGCGAAAGAGTACATAGAGGGCGGTTCCGCATTCACACCGTCAATAGTGCTTGTAGAGTTACGAAAGTGGTACTTGAAAGAAATCGAAGTAGGTCGTAGACGGGAGACGGAAATGCAAAAACACTTCGAATTTTTGGAATCTCGGACGCAAGTACTAACTTTGGATTCTTCTCTGGCGCTCAAGGCAGGCGAAACCGATTTTACTATGAAAAAAAGAAAGAAGAACTGGCCGATAGCGGATTCGATAGTTCTAGCCTCTGCAAGATCCCGTTCTGCCTACGTAGTAAGCGGAGACCCGCATTTCAAAAATATAGAACATGTTATTTTCATTGGTGAAGATTGAGAAGATTCTGTTCAAGTCACTAATTCGACAAAGAATCAACGCTCTGTGTATTCTAAAGTGATCTAATCTCTTTGCAATTTCGAGAGAATCTAAGAGTGAAGATTCTGGTTCTTTTGCGCTATTTCATCTAACGACAACCCACTTACGGCTGAAAAATCGTAATCCTTGGCATTATAACCTTCTTTGCAGTACTGATCACGATGTTTGATCAATAACCAAGAATCTTTACCTTGTAGCCACTTTGTTCGAACCAGTGCGAAAGACCCCTGTAGTTTCTTGCCGTAAAGACGAAATTTCAAATTCCCATCTTTGTAACTCTTCGCCGCGACCTTTTGTGCTTCTGAAATATTCGTAATCTCGTATCTCACTCCCTTTTCAATTTCAATTTCTGGCCTGTATGTGCCTTCATCCCAAATCATCACAGTTCCGGCTCCATACTCTCCTTTTGGAATAGCCCCTTCGAAATGCCTGTACTCTAGATCGTGATCTCCAGTCGGCATTGCAAGTCGCCTCACTTTGCTGTCTAGAGTAGGCCCTTTGGGAATCGACCAAGAGGGCATTACGTCGCCTATTTCCAACCTAAAATCATAGTGAAGAGCTGTTGCCTTGTGCTTTTGAACTACAAAGACAAGATCTTGTTTGCTCAACTTTTTTCCTATTGCACTTTAAGAAACCATAGCATAAAAATTATCGTAAAGTCGCGACCGCTTGGTTAGGCAAACAAGTACTTTCAACTTTGGGATATGACCTATAGCGAGCGATTTTCTGCCAAATTCATCGTCGTCGTCAAGAAATACCAGGATGATAAACCCTTCTTACTATTACAAGATCTTGTTTTCAAGAGGCGGGAAGTTAATTTCTGCATACCTCTTAGGAAATATCTTCTCTTTTCCAGTCCGTGAACTCACTCAGAGAAAAGAGAAGAACTGGGAGATTGAAATATTCAACTAGAAGTCGTTGTAGTATCACGATGATGAACTCTAAGATGCCATGCCGTCAGTTCAGCTGTGAGTAGAGATCATCCTACACCCTATCGAAGCAGCAATATCAATCCCTTCGTCAAACTCTCTTTGGAAAGCGAGAAGAATCACTGCTTAAGTAACCTTCAGTAATGATATAAGGAACAAGGTAACCTTAAATTCTAAAATACACAACAGGTAACTGAAGTGTTCGGCGTTACATGGCCGTCGTCAAACTTAGAGAGAGGGATAAGGAAATATTAGAAAAGCTCACTTCCTCTGTTTCGAAGATAAAGGGCCGAAGTAGCAATTCTGAGGTTGTTGGTCTAAGCGTGCGCTTTGCTAGCTCAAACATGGACACATTTCTTGAAGGAATCTTGAAGGAAATCAAGGATGAACCCATCATACAAATGCTCAGAAGACCTAGAGGTGGAAAAAGAGGGCAGAAGACGGATGCGAGGAGAATCGAGGAGTATCTCTACGACAGTCGTTAGCCAACAATCTCGATCGATATCCTCATGTTTCATAGATACCGGAGTCTTTTTTGCGTCCTACCATGAACGAGATTCTCTCCACACCGACGGAACCCTTCTAGTGCTTTCGGCCACTCTAGGCTGGTTCGGACGAGCATATACGTCAACCTACGTTTTGGACGAAATTATAACGCTCGTGAAAGCCAAAATCGGAGGAGACATGGCAGTCGAACTCGCTGAGTACGTTATAGGAAGCAAGAGAATTGAAATCCTCAAGGTGGATGAGGAAAGCAACGACCATGATACCAAACTGGGTAAAACGCTTCACGACGCAGTTGAACGTTTCAAGAAACACAGAGGAATGCGAGGCCTGAGTTTTACGGACTGTACCACTATAGTACTCTCGGAGAAAATGAAAATCGGTTGCATTCTAAGTTTCGATGGCAACTTCCAGTCTTTTGTTCCTCGACTTTTAGGCGAAGGTTATCGCGCAAGTCTAGCTCAAAACGAAAAAGAGATCCTCTACAAGGCTGCCAAAAATCTCGGAATCAAGCTGTGAGCAAGTGTACCGGATGATGAAACACGGAAAAAGACACAGTGCCTTATCGATGAATTTATCATCACATTTTGCAGATCTCTTCTGAAGGTTCACTTCATAAGATACTAAAAGGCACCGGCATAATGAGTAACATAAGGTCCAACGAGTCTGTCGATATCAAGGAAAATCCCGACAAAAGAAATGCCCCAGGTATCACTAGCACACAATACCTGAGCATACTTTTCTCTTCGGCTGTAGCAGATGCTATACTTCCAATCTTTTACATTTTCATCCCAATATTTGCAGTAAAGATTCTTGGCGCAAACGCACTAGAGCTAGGGCTGGTTGGAGGAGCCTCATATGCAGTTTATTCCTTCATGCCGTTCATAATGGGTCACTTTTCTGATCGAAGAGGATCGAGAAAATTCTTCATTTTGTCATCGGTGGTGCTGCTCTGCATCGTCTCGCTGCTTTACTCGATTACTTCTAGCCCCGTTACATTGATCGTAATTCGTCTTTTCGAAGGAACAGGGTGGGCGATGCTCTGGCCCGCAATAGAAGCTGCCATAACAGAAGATGCCTTTCGAGAATCAAAGAAGTCGCTTAGCGTATTCAACTTCACTTGGTCTGGAGGTGCGGCTCTCGGGCCAGTGATCGGAACTTTTCTTGTGAGCGTATATTCATACAGGTTTGCTTTCTTTGCTACAGGAATATTGTTTGCGATCCTAATTGTGACCAACTCAATCACTTTCTTTAGGAACAAGACATCCCGAGCTCCAAATTATGCTAACAGTGCAAATACTGAAAGATTGCATGTCTCCCTTTCTTCATCCATTCGTAAAGTTCTATTTTCTCCAGATAAGAAGCAAAACTTTCGAGTCTGGACGTGCCTAGTTGCCACCATACTTTCCGCTCTGACCTCCGGGGTCTTTTTCACATTCTTTGGTCCATACGCAACCTCGCTTGGTTTAGCTGTTGTATTGATTGGGGCAATAACCACAACTTATGGCGTCGTAAGATTTTTCACCTATGTCGTATTTGCAAAAGAGTCTCTTAGGAATAGGCTCTTTGATCCCTCAAAACGCAATCGAAACGCCATCGCATTCGCAAGCCTTGCTTGCCTTTCTACTCTAATTTTGGTAATAAAAGATCATAGCGGAATCATATATTTTGTCTCTTTTGCGCTATTTGCAATCGGATACTCTCTCGTCTACTCAATATCTCAGGCAACACTAATTGCTGAAACCTCCCGCGAACAAATGGGAGCTGGTGCAGGTCTCTTTGAATCTTCAATTGGAATAGGTGGTGCGATCGGACCGATAGTTGCTGGTACTATTTCTTCCAGCTCTCTTGCGATTTCATTCATTGTTCCAGCCGCAGGACTAGTTTTCGCACTCGCATTCCTTTTCGTTTTGTCCTCGTTGATTGCTAAACGCTAGTAAAAAAAGAGAGTAGCGTCCTCGCCAAGTTGGAATCTTGAAGATCGGAGTTAGGCATTCCAATAATAAGGTTACCAAATACTTCATCAAATCCTGTCCATAAGCTGGTGAGCCTAAGGGACGCGAGGTGGTAAAAAAGACGGAAGGAGAGAGGCTACCTTGTAATCTTCAATCCAGACGAATCAAAAGCAAGATGCCTTGCAAACAGGCTCCGTATCGTGTTCAAAGTTCGAGATTCTAGAGTTCCTGAGATGAGCAAAAAGAGTACTGCCAGATTGGAATCATTTAGGATTTCAATTGCCTTCTTTAGGAACTTGAACGAACTCTCGAATCCAGTTATCAAGACAAGGTCCGATAAGTTATCAAATATCATCACAGCATTTGCTTCAGGCGTTAAGTTTCTGGCTAGAGTATCAAGAATATCTAGCGTGATTGCAGCATCATAGACTGGAACAAGAATCGTGTTCACCCGCTGGTTTTCAGCAGCGGCAGGCTTGGGAAAGGAGACTGACGAGCTCATAACATACATTCTTACTTCGGGCAAAGTGGAAAGTATTCTGTGCATAGGACTGCCGTTTGCAATAAATGCAAATACGGAATAACCG
>JARCRS010000230.1 GCA_029850555.1 archaeon
TCGCAGGTCTGGTACTCCTTGCGCCTGTCCCAACAGCTGGGGTCGGCTATGTATTTGCCAAGCACCCGGTCGCACTTCTCAAATTCCTGATCACTCGCAAGGGCAAGGCGATGATTAGCGGAGAAAAGCTAGCAAAGAGCCTCTTCTTCAGTTCCGATATTGCAGATGAACGATTCCGTAGCTATTACGAGAAGCTGCAGGACGAGTCGTTCACAGCCCTGGGCGAAACTGGAAGGGGTATCCACTGGAAGCCATTGAAAGGGAACCCGCCCTTGCTGATTGTTGAAGCAGGAAAGGATGCTGTAATTCCGCGAACCAAACTAGCTAAAACGGCTAGACTTTATGGGAGCGAAGTGGTGCGCTTGGATACTCTTGCTCACGATGTGATGATTGACGTTCACTGGACCAAGACTGCGGAGTTGGTCGGCTCGTGGTTGAGCAAAAACGGCTTCTGAAGTTCGATTTTCTCTTTTAAGAAGGCTGTCAATGTCCATTAGATTATTCATAGGAATCGGTTGGCTCTGGATAGAAATTATCGCAGGCAAGTTGTTCCGGACATCGACCAGCGCCCTAGTAAATCAAGGGGATCAGCTGTTTGACTCTTCTAGAGTATGAAACGTATTGTTCACCGAACTCGGAGATTAGGACCTTCTCCTCGATCGCAATTCGGTATGGAATGATCGCGACTCCCAAGAGGATGATGAGAATAGCGGCCCAAGATTGAACTGCTAATCCCATACCCACAGTCACTAGTAGACCGCCGGCATATATTGGATGCCGCACGAACTTGTAAGGGCCTTCTGCTAAGAATCGGCGGGATTGATAAATGACTACATCAGCGGAGTAAAAGCGGCCAAGAGTCTGCAGTCCCCAAGACTCCAGAGCAAGGCCGAAGATTGAGAGTGAAATTCCGAGATATTAGCTCCATTGAGGAAGAAGCCCAGTTCCAGTATAACCGAACAAGAGGGCGACAAGTATGCTCCCAAGGAGACCCAAGGTCGTGAGTCGGGCGGAACTACTAGACTTGGATTTTAGCGGGGGGTGAATCCCTGTGGTGAATTGAAACAATCGTGGCTGGTACTAAGAGAAATAGGGCCAATACAACATAGAAGACTATCTGTCCAAGTCCTGACAGGAAAAGCTGCAATATCGCCGTTGGCCCTTTACACTAAGATAAAGTTATCATCGCTGAAGAAGATCTGAGTCTAATTCTGATGTTTTAGAACGAAATTAGCTCGGAAGACAAGATGAGAGTCATAAGCATGTATGTACTTACAACTGCTTGAACTATCTCCAGAAGCTAAAGATGTTTCGATTTCGTAGTACATAACTGAACATAGATTGCTCAAACATGTTCAAGCTTGTACACATTCTTTTTAATAGCGTAGCGTATTGCCTGAGTTTCATGAACAGAACTCTCGTGATTATAGCCGGACTAGTCGCCCTAATCGGTGTGGCAGTGAACGTGGCGGTCGACATTGACAATGTATACGACATGACCACAACTGCTCTATTCGTTCTCGTTTTGATACTCGCGCTTGTCGGGGCATTCGTAGGTAGTAAAAAGACTTTCACCCCAGCAGTTTCATCATCTTCTCCGATGACAGACCAGAAGCGATGAAAAGAAAGATGTCATGCCAGTAGATAGAGGCTCTCTTGTTCTTTGGAAAAACATATTTTTGAAAGTCCGACTCAGGTTTGTGCGAGAGAGAAAAGTCTTCTCAAGAGATGAAAAAGATTCGAAGTATTTGGAGTCCGACAAAATTAAGACTGGAAGGGATCGTATTTCCCACCATCACCTTCAACTTTCCAAAATTGAAAAATTAAAAATTATGACTCTGTGAAGAAAAGTCGTTGAAAACTTAAAAACAATGTATTCTTCGGTTAGATCTTCATGAAGAAGAGTATTATTGCCGTAATAGTTGTAGTGAGCCTTCTAGCAGTCGGACTTTCTATCAGTGCCAGTTTTTCATTTGCCGCTGGCCCTCCGACACATCGGACTTTCGTCGCCACGCTGTCTGCAGCTCCTGGAGTAACTACTTCAGCCACGGGAGAAGCAACATTTCAATTGAGCGCGAACGGTCAGAGTCTTTCCTATACTTTGGTAGTTTCCAACATCAATAACGTATTCATGGCTCACATTCATTTCAAGGATGGTAGTATAATCGTATGGCTTTACCCTAACCCCAGCGTCATTGGAGCATCGGGACAAGCGCCTTGTCTTGCAGTAGCCACAAGCGCGGGGAGCCCAACGCTATGCTCTAGCTTGATTTCGGGTACGTTTAGTGGTGTCCTAGCTTCGGGAACACTTACGCCTAAGAGTCTTAGTTCTTCAGAATGCTATGGTTGCAATGGTTTTACATTCTCCGAGCTGGTATCCCAAATCGAGTCGGGAAACACTTTTGTGAACGTGCACACTGTCGCAAACCCAGGCGGAGAACTTCAAGGGACGATTGAATCAGCTACTAGTGCGCCACATCCTCAATCACATCTTAGTTTTCAATTCCAATCTTCACTTGCTGGATCTACTCCAAGTACTCCCATCGACGGAATAGCAAGCGGTGGTGTGCCTTGGGTTGTGATGCCTAGTCATGCAAGGATTTTGTCAAATGGATTGCTTTCAGCTGATGTAGATGGTCTTCTCATTTCGCTACCAGGATCGCCTCTTGATGGAACCACTGGCCCTGTAACCTCAGTGTTTGCAAGCCTCGTTTGTCAGAGCACGAATGGTGTCACAATAATTAGCACTGGCGCGGTTCCTTTTAGTTCAAACGGAAACGCGAA
>JARCRS010000231.1 GCA_029850555.1 archaeon
AATCCATTGTTTCTAATGGCAGCTATTTTTTTAAGAATATTAAGCCGGGATCTTACTCCTTGAACTTCACTGGAGCTACAAGTTTCTTTGTCCCGATATTGACTATCAAATTATCGAACGGAACAAATTTAGTTAACGAAACAATATACCCTCTCAGATTCTTTGTGCTTTTTGAGACTTCTGGACTGGCATATAATGGAACCCGACCGGGCCCTCAGCTTGATGTGAACAACGGTACAGCAGTCAAGGTCGAGATTTTTAATAATACAACTCAGATAAATGATTTCGCAATAGTTCGCAGCCTTTCCAATGCAAACCAGTCTAATGTGTTGTTTAACTCCTTATCAGATAACCTTTCGCCAGGCGGGAGCACTAATGATACGTTCATTGTGAGAACTACGGGTTCTTATTTCTATACTTCCCTCATCGGAAGTCAATCAAAAGATGGCGAATACGGCCCCTTCGTTTCAACGCCCTAATCTTGTTTTGAGGAAACAGATTACTTTTTCCGTCCGTATGCCTTTAGTCTGTTCTTAACAATCTCCGCATAACTTAGCCCTGCATATCTCTCCTGCTTCCAAGGATTTGCGCTGTTCGAATATCCTCTGATTTCCCAAAAACCAGGCTCGTCGTACTCACTAAGCTTGATACCTTTCAGCCATTTGGCTGATTTGTAGAAGTACCTTTTTGGAACTAGCATTCGAACCGGCCCTCCGTGCTCTGCCTCAAGAGGTCTTCCGGAGGCCTTGAACGCGATTAAGACATCATCATCCATTACAACTTCGAGCGGCAAATTTGTAGTGAACCCTTGTTCTGCCTCAAAGATAACAAAGTGCGCCCTGTCGGTTGGTTCTACGATTTTCATTAGGTCTTTGAATCTTATTCCTTCCCAAATAACATCGAGTCTCGACCAGCTAGTCACGCAATGAATGTCGTTAGTTTGGACGGTATGTCCTAGTTTTAGCAGTTCTTCGTAGTTAAGCAGAAGCTCATTCTTTACTTCGCCATGGACCCGCAGGCTCCAGTTATCGAGCGAAATATTCGGAACAGATCCTGCGTGCAGAACTGGCCATCCTTGAGTTACAACCTGTCCAGGAGGAACTCGTTTTCTTTCGGGACCGTCGACTGAAGAAGTGTTTGACATGTAAGCACATGATTACAAATTTTGTTTCTATTAAAAGTTCATTTATCTCTTAACAAAGGATCTGTTATTCCAGCTTCCGCAAACGCACTCATCCTCAAACTGCAGGAGTGACAACGTCCACAGGGCTGTTCTGAGGATCTGTAACAACTCCAAGTTACTTCGAATGGGACACCGAGCTTTGCTCCCAGTTTGATCACTTCTACCTTGGAAAGTCTGCCGAGTGGCAAAACGATCCTGCCCGTCCTATCGCCGGTAAAGAGTCCCATCTTTGTTGTTGCGTTAAAATGATCAAAGAAAGGAATTGAAGAGTCTGGAAAATTTTCTACATCGTCATTGTTATGACCTGCGATGATGTACTTTGCATCGGCGATTTCAGCAAAAGAAGTAGCAATTCCGTAAAAAATAACGTTCCTGGAGGGAATGTAAGCACTCTCTGCCTTTTTTAGGAGCGGATTCCTAGTCTTTGAATCCTCGATTTCCTTTAGAAAATCCAAGTTGATTTCCTTATAGGGCAATCTGTTCATGGTAGCGATCTTTTTCGCGGCTTGAGCCTCTTTGCTACTTCTAAGAAAATAACTGAAGGCCATTGTTTGAATCAGGTATTCTTTTCTTTTTGCCCAGTACAGGGCAACGGCGGAATCTAGACCGCCCGAGAGGAGAACAATAGCCCGGATTTTTGTCCCCGCTGTTTTGCTCATTGTGGAATCGCTCTTCCTTTCCTTGAAGAAAAAGATCGTGCTCTCGCTCGCCTATTCTCATACTATCGCAAAATCATTAGTAGTGCGCCAGATTACTGAGGATGGAATATGAGTTCGGGGTTTTGTAATGCCAGTTGAGAGTGGGTTGCTTGAGGGTAAGAAGGCACTTGTGTCAGGCGCCGGAAGAGGAATCGGCAAGTGCATTGCCCTTGCCTTTGCTGAAAACGGGGCGCAAGTGGCCCTCGTTTCAAGGACTGTATCAGACGTGGAAAAAACGGCTAAAGAAATCGGAGAAAAATTTCACACCCGCGCGATTGCGATTACTGGAGATGTCTCTTCCAAAGAAGGAAGCAAAGGCATTGTTGAGAAAGCAGAGTCTGCTCTAAAAGGAATAGATGTCCTCGTGTGTGCCGCAGGATTTCAACTAGTCCCAGAGATTTGGGAAAAAAACCTGCATGAGATTGAAGAAGAGGAAATCAAACGAATATTCGAAACTGATGTGCTCGGATCTTTTCGATTGATAAAAGAAGCGATCCCGCATATGATCTCGCAGAGGAAGGGAGTGATAATTGTTTTCTCTTCAACGCCTGCTATTGCGGGATACGGTAAGGGAGGAGCATACACTATATCAAAAGCTGCAAATCTCGGATTGATCAAGGAAGTCGCTGCCGCATACGGCCAATACAATATCAGAGCGTATGCCATTGCGCCAGGAAACATCCGAACAGAGCGAACTTATAATCCACTTTCTGAAGATGAAAGAAAAACACTTGCTTCAGAAGCATCCATGAAAAGATGGGGCGAACCAGAAGAGGTGGCTAATGTTGCAGTAGCTTTAGCTTCAGAAAAAATGAGTTTCGTGACAGGGCAAACTATAGTGGTTGACGGCGGTACGGTAATGGTCTAGAGATCTAGAAAGATGTGAATTTTGCTTGCCGAGGGATCTTCCTGTTGCTAACGACGTCTATCTCGTCATGTTCGACCGAAACTATCAGATCGCGGACGTCTACTATCCTCATGTCGGTATGGAAAGCCATGTGTTGGGTCATGTATTCAGATTCGGAGTTTTTGTCGACGGCAAGTTTTCTTGGACATCCAGCTGGCCTAAAACCATGAAGTATGTAGATGATGCGCTAGTCACTGATGTCACCTTGCAAAATAGCGACCTCGACATCAAGATCCATTGTAACGACTGCGTGGACATGGTTAGTCCAATATTTTTGAGATCTGTGGAGATAACGAATCCGCTTCCCATGGATCGAGAGGTCAGACTTTTTTTCTGCCACGATTTTCATTTGAAGGGTTCGAGCAACGGCGACACTGCATATTACGACCCGAACCGTACAAAAGCAATCATCCATTACAAGACCGACACTTACTTCTTGATGAATGCACTCACCCAGTCAGGAGCAGGGATATTCCAGTACGCTTGCGGCGTTAAGGAAATAAACGGAGCTCTGGGCACGTGGAAAGATGCAGAAGATGGATTCCTTTCTGGTAATCCGATCGCTCAAGGATCGGTTGACTCTGTTTTCTCTGTCCAAGTCGTCGTTCCGGCTTCTTCTCAGGCGTCACTTTACTATTGGATGATTGCTGGAAAGAGTTACGACGAGATAGAAAGAAGGGATTCTTTTGTCAAATCGAGGACGCCCGCGAGTATGATGAAAAGGACCGCAGATTTCTGGAGGCTCTGGTCGGGAAAAGAGCGAATGGATATTGGAAACCTGGATCCCAACATTCTCCAACAATACAAGAGGAGCCTTCTTACCGTTAGGTCACAAACCGACGGGAATGGTGCCATAATTGCCGCAAATGATTCCGACACTTTGCAGTCGACTAGAGATACATACTCGTACATGTGGCCCCGTGATGCTTCGTTCATAACGATGGCGATGGGCGAAGCAGGTTACTTTGTACTCTCATCCAGATTTTTCAATTTCTGCTCAAAGATCATCCTGCCACAAGGATGGTATTTCCACAAGTATCAGCCGGATGGCAGTCCGGGGAGTTCCTGGCATCCGTGGATTGTGGGAAATGAGCCGCAGCTTCCAATTCAAGAGGACGAAACTGCTCTTGTGGTTATTGCGCTCTGGAATCACTTCGTTCGTAGTCGCGATGTTGATTTTGTGACGCCTTTCTATCGGCCTGTTGTGAAAAACGCAGGAAATTTCATGCTTCAGTATCGCGATCTAACAACAGGACTCCCTATGGAGTCCTACGATCTTTGGGAAGAGCGAAGAGGTGTGTTCACCTATACTGCATCCGCAGTATATGCAGGTCTGAAGGCCTGTTCCAACTTTGCACAATCTTTTGGGGAAATCGATCTTGCGAAATCTTACTCTAAAGGCGCTGACGAGGTGAAGAACGCAATAATCAAGAACCTCTACGATCCTGCAATTGGAAGGTTCCTCCGAAGCTGCGAACTGCTTGATGGCAGAGCGGTAAATCATGATTCCACAGTAGACTCTTCTTTGGCGGGGGTTTTCATTTTTGATCTTCTTCCAGCAGACGACATTCGTGTTGTGCAGACGATGAAACAAGTTGAGGAGAAACTTACCGTGAAAACGGACGTCGGCGGCTTGGCAAGATATGAGCAGGACAAATACCGATCTATGAATGACTATGATTCGAGTATTCCGGGAAATCCCTGGTTCATCTGTTCACTTTGGCTTGCGGAATGGTACATAGAGGCTGCGAAAAAACACTCAGATCTCGATAAAGCGCAAGAAATAATGAAGTGGGCCGCGTCTCATGCATTTGAGTCAGGAATAATGGCAGAACAACTGAATCCACGAACTGGAGAACCTCTTTCTGTAAGTCCCCTTACCTGGAGTCACGGTGCGTTTGTAGATTGCGTAAATCGCTATGTTAGAAAATTCAAGTCGCTTACCTCCACCTAACTGAATTCTTTTCCCGCACTTGGATCTGGATGATTAATTGCCAATCGCTCAAATCAAGAACCGAGAATCGCTGCTCGCAGTCGGAAACAAAGTTGAAAGAGCCCTCATACTGGATTGCCTTGAATCTGCGGTAAACAGTGTTTTACCTATTAATTTGATCAACCGGGAACTACAGGTCAGGTCAAACCGTCTCTATCTTCCTTCGTCCCACCTAAGGCTTGATTTGAGTAAATTTCAAAAGATCATAGTGATAGGCGGAGGAAAAGCGAGTGGATATCTCGCAGAGGGATTGGAAAGAAAACTCGGGAAATACATTGCTGAAGGTTATGTGAATGTTCTTGAAGGAACGAAGAATCTTTTTCGTACGAAAAAGATAGAGCCTAACGAAGCATCGCATCCCATTCCAAACCAATCGGGCGTAAAGGGAACTAGAGAAATGCTAAAGCTTCTGAAAAACGCTGACCCCTCTTTCCTAGTGATATGCCTGATCTCGGGAGGTGGCTCGTCTCTATTGCCCTTCCCTGCGAAAGGAATCACTCTGAGAGAAAAAATTGAGACGACTGAGCTCCTTTTGCGTAGCGGCGCAGACATTGATCGAATGAATTGTGTCCGAAAGCATATTTCAGGAGTGAAAGGAGGACAACTGGCAAGAGAGGGAAACGGCGCTACCTTTCTATCGCTTATCATTTCTGATGTAGTAGGAGATCATCTCGAATCGATTGCATCTGGCCCGACCGTTCCTGATCCTTCCACTTTTTCCGAAGCCGAGCACATTTTATCTGACCTGAAAATACTCGAGCGGATACCTCATGCGGTCAGAAATAGGATTGAATCTGGCCGAAAAGGCCATGTCGCGGAAACACCAAAACCAGGAGATCCGATTTTTGATCGAGTATCGAATGTCATAATCGGGAGCAACAAAATTGCCTGCAACAGCATCCAAAGAGAACTGAGAAAAAGATTACGCGATTCTGTGAAACTGACATATCTTGGATCTTCGATCGTCGGAGAGGCGTCAAGTGTTGCAAAAGGTCTTGTTTCGAAAAGTGTAGGAATTTGGAGAAAATCACGCAAGCCCTTCTCTGCCATCATTTGGGGAGGAGAGACTACCGTGACTGTCAGGGGGTATGGAATGGGAGGGAGAAATCAAGAAGAAGCGCTTTCTGCTCTTCAGAGCATAGGCGAATCAAATAATGCCAACATTACAATTAGTTTCTTTGGCACGGACGGAATCGACGGCAAAACGAATGCTGCGGGTGCTCTAGTAGATTTGAGTAGTTATAGGAAGGCAAAGGAGCTCCGGCTGGACCCAAGCAAGTACCTAGAACGTAACGACTCGAACACGTTTTTTCGAAGAGTGGGAAACTCGCTCATCCTCACGGGACCTAGTGGAACAAATGTAAACGATCTTGGGATTGCGATCTTACGGAGAGAATCAAAAGCTTCAAACTAAGGCTCCTCACAAAGACCAATAGCTTAGCATAATAGTCACATTTGGTCTCAGATCTATCTACCACACGCGCCAGCATTTAATGGAGGGATCTAAGTTTCACATAAGCAAATCTAGGAAGATGATCACAAAATCAGAGATCAATGGAATTGTAGTTCCTATGGTGACTCCCTTCAAGGGAGAAGATGCGTCAAGAGTGGATCTTGCGGCGCTTGCAAAGCTTACCCAATATCTTGTCGAAGGAGGAGTACATGGATTGATGCCGCTAGGTACATCTGGTGAATTTGCGTTGATGGATCGAGAGGAAAGACGAGACGTGGTCTCAACAGTTGTGAAAGCTGCGAATAACAGAGTGCCAGTAATAGCTGGTGTGTCTTCTCCGGGAACTCGAGACGCCACAAACCTAGCAAGAGATGCTTCAAAAGCTGGCGCAGACGTCATTATTGCAACTGGCCCTTATTACTTCAAGACTTCTGCCGAGGGGTTAATAGATCACTTTCAAACGTTATTGGAAAACTCCGGGGGCCTTCCGCTGATGATTTACAATATCCCTTCTTGGGTTGGATACAACATACCACCCAAAGTCGTGAAGAAACTTGCTGTGCGAAATCCTCGAAGAGTTGTTGGCGTCAAGTTCACGACCAACGACTTGTCTGAATTTCTAGATTATCTTCGTCTCTTGAGGAACGATATGTCAATCATGATCGGGGCAGACGCCCTGATTTTGCCGGCTCTTGTTTTAGGTGCAGCTGGCGCGGTAGTGGGCTCTGCAAATGTTCTGCCAGAATTGACCAGCCAGATTTTTGAGAGATATAAAGAAGGCAATCTTGACAAAGCCAAGGAACTTCAGAGGAAATTAGATCCTTTTTCACAAACAATGGATCTGGGAACTTTTCCGGCAGGTCTCAAAGCCGCGTTGAAATTGATTGGCTTAAGCTGCGGACCGGTTAGACCACCGCTAGTAGATCTAAATTCGGCGGACGTTCGCCGAGTCAGAGCTTCGCTTTCTTGGAAATTAACTGCCACAAAGAATTAGCTTTTAGTGCCTTTGCTTGGATTCTTCCATGTGTTTTTCACGACCCAGACCGGCTCATCAGGATTAAAGTACTCTTGGCCTTCAGCCTTGTGTCTATCTAGGGCTCTTTCATTAATCTCCACACCTAGCCCCGGTTTTGATGGAACTTCAGTCTGTCCGTTCTTTACGGGAGTTTGTCTATAGATCAGTTCTCTCTTCCATTCAGGGAAAACGTCATAGAAGGATTCTTGGATCAAGAAGTTTGGGATGACTGCGTCTATCTGGATCGTTACTGCATTCTGAATCGGACCGAATGCATTATGAAAAGCCATTTCGACGCCGTAGGCTTCTGCGATAGCAGCAACTTTCATCGCTTGGGTGACGCCTCCAATGTTGGTAATGTCTGCCTGAAGGAAATCTGTCAAGTCGTTTGCAAGAACGTAGTTAACCTGCTCTTTCGTTAGAAGCCTCTCTCCTAGGGCTACTCTAGTATCGCATTCTCTTCGGTATTTTCTTAATCCTTCCAGATTATCTGGATGTATGGGTTCTTCCATGAATAAGGGATTGAGCTCCGAAAGTCGCTTTGCTATCATTATTGCGGAATTGGGATTAAATCTCCCATGGTGCTCGATCAATAGATCTACGCTTCCCCTCGTTTGATCTTTGACGGCCTTCACTCTACGGTATGCTAGATCCAAACCATACTGATCTATCCAATCATAATAGACACCAAACGGGTCAAACTTTAGAGCGGAGTATCCCATTTGCTGATACTTTCTTGCTTTCCTTCCAAAATCGGACGGGGTAACGCAGTTATCATACCAACCGTTTGAGTACATTCTAATGCTAGAACGCGTTAGGCCTCCGAGAAGCTGGTGAATTGGCGCTCCAAAGTGCTTACCAATGATATCCCAGCAAGCAATGTCAAATGCGCTTAATGCCGTAGTGGATTCAAATGATACCGGCAAGTAAAAGTCCTGCTTGTGCCATTCATGCATGTTTTCGACTACATTCAAAGGATCTTTTCCTGAATAAACGCGGGCAACTTCTTTCAGTGATTGTATCACTGGTTGGACTCTGAGAGTCGGAACCGCTTCGCCATAGCCTATAACCCCGTTGGACGTGGTCAGTTTAAGAATAATCGAGTTGCTGGCCCATGTTGCCCCCCCTCCTGACTTTTCTCCGAGCTGATAGATCTCAATGTCAGTAATTTTCATGATTGAAGACCAGATATCTTAGGGAAGATTAGTTAGTTTAAAGTCTGACGTTTTGAAAAAAAAATATCCATAATAGACAGTGAGCTTAAGAACCTAATGAAATTCGCTTTGGCTCAGAAAGCTCTAGTTATAATGGGTTCGAATAGCGACCTAGTCTTTTCCCAAAAGATTAAGGAATCACTCTCTCAATTTTCGATACCCTGTGATCTTCGAATCGCTTCAGCACACAGGACGCCAGAATTCCTCCTTAGGATTATCCGAGAATACGCATCTAGCGGAGATCAGGTGATTGCCATTACGGTAGCAGGATTGTCTGATGCTCTCTCGGGAGTAGTGGCTGCTCAAAGATTATTTCCCGTAATAGCTTGTCCGCCTGATCTTGAGAAATATGAATTTCCAAAAATATTCTCTTCTGCATTTACTCCATCGGACGTGCCTGTCGCTTTCGTGAATGATCCGAGCAAAGCCGCAAATCTTGTAGCCCAGATATTTGCCCTGACGGATAGAAAACTGAAGGACCTGATCTTAACAAAATTTGAAGAGAAAAAACGACAAGTGGAAAGTTTAGATAAAGACGTGGCAAGAAACAATGCCACTAGATGAGAAACCAAGTCAGATCTTAGGGGATGAATTGTTTCGTTGTCAGTAATGCTAGAATCCAAGTTAGAAGGAAAAGTCCCATTCCATAAGGGAAAAGTTAGAGATGTATACGAAGAAGATGCAAGCGAGCTTCTAATCGTCGCAACAGATAGAATCTCCGCTTTTGATAGAGTAATGCCTAGAGGAATACCTAACAAAGGCGTAGCGTTAACTAAGCTTTCGGAGTTTTGGTTCCTCAAAACACGACACATCTTCAAAAATCATTTTATCTCGAAATTTGATGAGCGCACCATAAGGGCAAAGAGAGCAAAACGAATTGATGTCGAATGGATAACGCGAGCTTATCTATACGGGTCAGCTTGGAGGGCATATTCCAAAGGCACGAGAGAAATTTCGGGAGTGAGACTCCCAAGTGGACTGCAGCTCGCGGAAGAGCTCCCCGAAATAATACTCACTCCTACTACAAAGAGTGAGATCGGTCATGATCAAGAGCTTTCAAAATCACAGGCGATTAGTGGAAAGCTTGTAACAGAGGATGAATGGGCGGAACTTCAAGAAGCAACCTTTCGCTTATTCGAATATTACAAAAGAGAGGCTTCGGTAAAAGGAATCATTATTCCTGACTTTAAGCTAGAGTTTGGCCGCGTTGGCGACGAATTAGTTCAGATAGACGAGCCTCCCACGCATGACTCGGCTCGTTTCTGGTCTAAAGAGAAATATCGAGTTGGAGAAAAACAAGAAAAATATTGCTTGGATAAGGAGTTTCTACGAGACTTTTTGATTCGAAAAGGTTTTTCTGGAGAAGGGGAGATTCCGGACCTGCCCGATCTTGTTGTAGATCAGATCTCAAAGAGATGCATGGGCGCTTATGAAGTCATATCGGGCAACAGAGAAATCGGGTCGTTGAAGCTTCTGAGCGTGGATGAAGTCCTTAGTCAACTCGGCGGGAATTGAATAGTGGTCAGAAGTAGATCGTTAGCCTCAAGCAACGTGGACTACGATCTTTTTTCGCCAACGGATTTTAGGTACGGAGTTTCTGAGCTAATTCCTTTTCTGAGCGAAGAGGCGTATGTAGCTTACAAAGCAAAAATTGAAGGAGCGCTTGCAATTCAGCTCGCGAAAGCTGGAATATGCTCACCATCTGTGGCTAAAGAAATACAAAGAGCATGTAACGAAGTTCGGGCGAGCGAGGTCTATCAAGAAGAAGATCGAGTTAAGCACGACATTAGAGCGCTTGCAAATGTTATCCGAAGGAAAGTGTCCGACAAGGCGAAACCCTTTGTGCATTTGGCAGCGACATCCTACGATGTTGTTGATACAGCTAACGCTCTAAGATTCAAGGACGCGATGGAGCAAGTTGTTATCCCTGACCTATTGAAACTCGAAAAGGCGCTCATTGAAATCTCTAAGATCTACGCGAACACGGTGCAAGTCGGAAGAACCCACGGGCAGCATGCCGAGCCGATAACGTTTGGCTACTACATCTCGTTTTATGTGAGCAGAATTGGAAAGAGAATACTAGCAATAGAAAATGCCGCCGAGAGTTTGAACGGAAAGTTCGCTGGTGCGGTTGGAGTGTATGGCCCTCTTTCTCTTCTTGTCCGAGATCCAGGGAAATTCGAGAAGGGTCTTCTGGATTTTCTTGGTCTCAAAGTCAGCGAAGTTTCCACGCAAATCGTCCAACCAGAGCCGATTACTGATTTGATTCACTTTCTCGTATCGACATTTAGTATTCTAGCAAATTTTTCAAGAGACATGAGGAATCTGCAGCGCTCTGAGATCTCTGAAATCTCTGAGCAATTCTCTTCAAAACAAGTGGGTTCTTCGACAATGCCTCAAAAGCGCAATCCAATCAACTTTGAAAATGTAGAGAGCATGTGGAAAAAGTTCATGCCTCAAATGGTAACAGTGTACATGGATCAAATCTCGGAGCATCAGAGGGACCTGACAAACTCGAGCTCGCAGAGGTACCTTCCTGAGCTTATGGTTGCTTTCGATTACTCCGTCAGGCGACTTTTACGAACTATCTGGGACAGTTCGAAAGGAAAGCCAAAGATAAACGTTGATTCTGCCAGCATGATACGAAATTTCGAGGCAAGCGAAGAGGAGATGTCTGCGGAACCTTTGTACATTTTACTTGCTGTTTCAGGACATCCAAACGCTCATGAAAAGGTTCGCGAATCTGTTCAACGAGCCATTGCTCATGGAACCTCTTTCCGCGAAGAATTGAAAAAGGACCCTGAGCTAAGAAAGTACTTTGAATCGATTCCCAGAGAGAAACGAAGGTTCATAGAGCATCCCGAGCTATACATCGGCATAGCTGCGAAGAAAACACTTCAAATTGCGCGTACATGGGAAAACAGACTCTTGTTAGACTAGCGAAATTGCGAATTTTCAAAGGACAGAGTGGCACACACTCGAAAAAAAAGAAAACCCCATCTTCCGGAAACCTGACTTATCGGGCAGTCGGAGTAGATAGAGATTCTCGGGAAAAGCTTCGAAAAAAACTGGCAAAGGAACTCGAAATAGAGTCTACAAAGTACCAGATTGGAAATCCATTGAGACTCCCCTTCGGTCTCGTATATTCTTCATCTCCGCAATCAGAAATATTTCTTGATTTCCAAATCGAGGGGGTCGGGACGAAGACCCTGTTAGCAGAGATCGATCCATCAGGATATTCAACTATAGGAATCGATGGCGTCGCGATGGCTGTCAATGATTTGATTCGCTCTGGCGCGAGGCCGCTTTTCATAAACGATGCAATTCATATTGCGAAGTCAAAGAGTGAGCTTGTAGGGAAAATCGTCGGAGGCATAATCAAAGGAGCCGAGATGTGTGGGGCTGTGCTAACAGCGGGCGAAACGGGAGATGTACCTGAGATTCTTCATCGTAAAATTGGGCCCGCTATTTCAGAACCGTTTGATTTGTTCGTTTCCTGCTGTGGTTTAGGCGACAGTCGCCGTCTGATAATGGGTGGAATCGACGAAGGTGACGACATAATAGGAATAGAAAGCTCCGGCATTCACTCGAATGGAGTATCCTTAGCAAGAAGGGTGCTTCTTAGGAAATGGGGAGGGAAATATCGTCCTCAGGACGAGCCCGGCGATCTTGGAAGGCCCTTGATCAAAGAGCTCCTCGAACCCACAAGGATCTATGCAAAAGCGATCAACGAGGTCTCTGAGCGGCTCAAAATCAAGGCCGCTATTCACATCACAGGAGACGGCTTCGGCAAATTCTATAGATTAGCGGAATTCAACAAAAGCATTCCCAATAGTCCATCAAAGCACAAAATGTTAGGCTTTGACTTTGATGATCTTGGGGAACTCATGCCCATTTTCAAGCTAATACATGAAACCGCCATAAGGGGTTCGAAATCCATTACGCTAGAAGAGATGTATCGAACTTTTAACATGGGATTCGGTTTTGCAGTTATTGTTGATCCGGCAGATCTGGACCAAGCTCTTGATTTGTTTAATAAATACTACCCATCGAGAAGGATTGGGCGGGTCACCACCGAGGGAAACATCAAAATTGATGGGATTGCTCGCTCGGAAAGACCTCTAATCCTTTGACGCGGGGGGCACAAGGGGCTAACAGAAGGACGAGGCTCAGACAATGAAATTCAAAGCAAGAATAGAAGTAAGACTGAGGGGCGACACAGTCGATCCCGAAGGAGAGACAATCAAAAGGTCGCTCATTGACATGAATTTTCCGATTTCGGGCACCAAACTCGGCAAGGTATACGAGCTAGTTCTTGAAGCAAAAACGAAAAAAGATGCTGAGGGCCTTGCTCAATTGATGTGTAGCCGTCTGCTTGCGAATCCTGTGAGAGACGAATATGAGTTTTCGGTGGAGGAAGTTGGAAGTTCAATATCAAACAAGTCGCCCTCTTAGCCTTAGGGACCTTGATCTGAATGAAGCATTCTCTCTATGCAGAGATTTAGGTACGCGCCTGAGTCTCGGTGAAGTTAAGGCAATTCAAGATTATTACAAGCAGATTGGACGCGACCCGACCGATATCGAGGTTCAAACATTCGCGCAGACTTGGTCGGAGCACTGTTTTCATAAGGTCTTCAAATCCCAGATCCAGTTTGGAAAAAACGTTGTAGATGGCCTATTCAAATCCTACATTTTGAAGGCAACTCAGGAAATCGACGCTAATTGGCTGATTTCTACTTTTCAGGACAATGCGGGAATAATAAAATTTGAAGAAACATACTCTATTGCAGCGAAAGTCGAGACGCACAATCATCCTAGTGCGATTGATCCATTTGGAGGGGCTGCAACGGGCATTGGCGGAGTAATCAGAGACGTTCTCGGAGTATGGGCGGAACCTATCGCTGATACTAACGTGCTGTGCTTTGGAAGGCTCGATTTTCCTTATGAGAAGCTACCTGAGGGAATGCGCCATCCAAAATATTTGATGAGAAGTGTAGTTTCCGGAATAGGAGATTATGGAAACAAAATGGGCATCCCAACTGTGAATGGCGCGGTTTACTTCGATAATTCTTTCACTGGATATGCACTAGTCTTTTGCGGGTGCTTGGGCCTTCTAAAGAACAGAAACTATGCTCACTCGGCCAAACCCGGAGATGTTCTTGTCGTCGCCGGGGCTAGGACAGGAAGAGAGGGAATCCATGGTGTTAATTTTGCTTCCGAGTCAATAGGTGAGAAGCCAGACACTTTGCGTCCCGCAGTTCAGATACCAGATCCGATCGTCGAGGAGAAGTTGAAGCGCGCAGTTCTCGAGATTGCAGACAGGCACTTGGCATCGGGAATCACTGATCTAGGTGGCGGGGGCCTGTCTTCTGCTGTGTGCGAAGCAGCACGAAATTACAGTTGCGGGGTTGAAGTTGATATCGCGAGTCTTCCTATAAAGAGTCCTGACATTGAGCCTTGGGAAATCTGGATATCTGAAACACAAGAAAGAATGCTTGTAATCGTTCCAGAAAATACCCTCGCCAAGGTCCTCTCAGCGTTTGAACGTGAAGAAATAGAGGCAAGCGCCTTTGGAAAATTAGTTCCGGGAAATGAGCTGATTTTAAGGAATAGAGACGTAAGCCTCGGGACTATCGACCTGAACGTCTTGTTTAATCCGCCGCTCCCGAAACTCGTAGCTAAACTTCCGCAATCAGCCAAGGTAGCTCAAGACATTGCAAAGGAATCGGCACGTAATCTAGTTTTGGTTCAAAACCAATCCAGTTTTTCCCAAGACCTTCTTGAGCTTTTGAAAGCTCCTAACATCGCGAGCAAGGAAAGAATTGTTAGGACGTACGACCACGAAGTTCAAGGCAATACTATTTTGAAACCATTTCAATATCCTTTTTCGGGACCAAACGATGCGGCTGTCCTAAAACCTGTTCCCAATTCCGATCGAGGGCTAGTTATCTCCTGCGGACTGAATCCGAGGTATGGACTTATTGATCCTTACTGGATGGCTGCGTCAGCGATTGATGAGGCGATAAGGAATAATGTTGCAGTTGGAGGAAGGCGGATAGCCCTTCTAGATAATTTTGCTTGGGGCAATCCGGAAAAGCCAGAGGTACTCGGATCTCTTGTCAGAGCCGCTGAAGCTTGTTATTCGATTGCAAAGGGGTTTGGCACGCCCTTTGTGTCCGGAAAAGACAGTCTTTACAATGAAACCCCTCTCGGAGAAATCGCCCCCACGCTAGTTATTACTGCTTTGGGAATAGTACCAGAAGTTTCGAGATGTGTTTCATCGGATTTCAAAGAGCCAGGAAATTCGATTTATCTTGTAGGACACATGAACTCAGAACTGGGCGGTTCTGAATATTTTGCTCTAAAGAAGATAATAGGGATTGGCAATGTTCCTCATGTGGAACCCGAGCCGGCCGCTACTCTGTATAGAACTCTGAGCAGGGTCCTTGATCAGTCATTTACACGTGCATGTCATGATTGTTCCGATGGTGGCCTAGCTGTTACACTTGCAGAGATGGCGTTTGGAAGCGGATACGGGGCTGACGTGATTCTTCCTGCTTCTGCAGGCAAAAGTGGCAAAAAACTAGCCACTTTTGAATCGCTTTTCTCGGAAACAAATTCTAGATTCGTTCTAGAAATTCAAAAAGGCGAAGAAGACAAGTTCGAAAAAATGATGAAAGGCTTTCCCTATACGAGACTGGGGTCTGTTCTTTCAGGAAGGCTGCTAATCAGAGATTCTGCAAAACGCAAAGTAATCGATCTTCCAGTGGTCGAAAGTTACAAAGCTTGGCGAAGCACCTTTACTTGAAACAGTGAAACAATTGCAACGAGATCGCATCCGAGTCTGCATAATGCGCGTAGGCGGAACTAATCGCGACATGGACGCGGCGCGGGCTCTTGAAAATTTGGGAGTAAAGGTTGAGGTGCTTCATCTTAATGATATTCTTCGAAGAAGGAACCTTGTTACTTACCATGGTTTGGTCTTTCCAGGGGGTTTTGCGTATGGAGACTATGTTCGCGCTGGGGCGATATGGGGAAAAAGAATGCTTGCCTTCATGAAAGAAGATCTCCGAAAATTTGTCGAGGCAAAGAAACCCATACTAGGGATTTGCAATGGATTCCAAGTTTTGGTAGAGGCAGGTTTACTCCCGGGCTACGATTTTCTTGTCGAAGAACCGCAGGCAGCTCTCGCGAATAATGCCTCTTCAAGGTTTGAATGTAGATGGGTCTATTTGAAGAAGAATGCGCAGTCAAACTGCATTTTCACGAAAGAAATGCCAGAAATCGTTCGTTTTCCGGTCGCTCACTCCGAAGGCCGTTTTATTGCCGGAAATTCTGACATCCTAAAGAGAATCGTGGAAGGGAATCAAATTGCAGTTCAATACGCTACAAAGGGTGGCACGTTATCCAATACTAGCTATCCTTCGAATCCTAATGGGTCAGCCCTAGATATCGCTGGCATATGCGATCCTTCCGGAACTATCTTCGGGCTCATGCCTCATCCAGAGGATGCTTTCTTCGGTTACCAGACTCCTGAATGGACCAAAGAACGCAAGTTCAGTACCTACGGCGATGGATACGGAATCTTCAAGTCAATGATTGACTATATTGAGGCGTCTTTCTAGATAGCTAACTGCATCTCGGCCGCTATGACAGTGTTTTGAATCAGAACGGCCCTAGTCATAGCTCCAACGCCTCCTGTGTTTGGCGTTAAAAATGAGCAGATACCCTTCATGGATTTAGTGTCCACATCGAAAAGCATCTTGTTAGTCTTCGTATCCCGTCGTACTCCTACTCCCACGACGACAGAGCCTTGTCTTACCATATCGCCTGTCAATCTGAATCCGGAAGTTCCGTATAATTCTGGCGGTCTTCCCGAGGCTGCTACAACGATATCGGCTTGCTTGATTCTTTCGAAGATATTCTTCGAGTGAGTGTGGTAACAGGTCGCGGTTGCTTCCGCGTCTTGCATGAGCTTGCGCAAAGGTTCGCCCACGAGCACGCTTCTCCCGATGATTGCGACGTCCGCTCCTTTTGTTTCAACGCCGTAGTGTCTTAAAAGTAGCATGATTCCCTTAGGTGTGCAGGGGAGAATGGAATTATCAACTGAATATTCTTTTCGTATCAGTTTCCCCAAGCGGTACGGCGTCAATCCATCGACGTCTTTCATCGGGCTGAGTGCAGAGAAAACAACTTCTTCACTGACCTTTCCGTCAAAGGGCATTTGAGGAATCACCGCACTAACCGAGCGATCTTGGTTCAGTTTTGAGATTACCTCAAGCACTCTACGCGTGGAATCCTGTTTTGGAATCGCGCTGAGATCTATTACCTCGGAAAGGATTCCGACATCTACGCA
>JARCRS010000232.1 GCA_029850555.1 archaeon
TGTTAGAAGCCTTGCGAAGATGCCCAGCTCTGTGGTCTTGTTCTGCGCTCTTGTCATACGGTAAAGCATTATTCTTTCTACAAAGAGACGCAAGTTTTCAAAAAGTTCTTGGTCAGCTCTCTCGAGCTTCTTTTTGATAGCTTCAATACCAATTGTGAGATCGAGGCTTTCAGGATTCGTTAGATTCATCTGATTCATCCTTTGCATCTGTTTCCGTATCAGCTGATTCTTCCTCTTCTCTCCCGAGACCGTGTATCTCTCCATCGAGTGCCTGAACCATTTTCTCTAGGGGTTCCGAGATCTCTAATTCTTCGTTCGGATAATGACCCTTGAGCCACGAATTGAAGGCATTTGTGATATTCCACATTGCAACGAGAGCTTCTGTCTCCGTTATTTTGCTTGATTGAGAACCCTCTGTCAGTTTGAAGAGCGGTAAGATGGCTTCGTACTTTCCAATAGCTCTTGCCGCTTCAACTGCTTGAGCCACGTTCTTCAACTGAGGGCCAACATCTTTGAACGCTTCCTTTAGCTCGTTTGAAAAGAGTGTGGCAGAAGACCTAACCTGCTCGAGTGTTGCCGCTAGGTCCTCTTTTGCTTTTTCCGTCACTTGACCGGCTTCTTTCGTTATCTCGGCTATTGAAGATAGAGCTCTAGAGCTCGTCTGCTCTATTTGATTAATTGAACTATCTTTGACGGTACCTATTGAAAGCTCAATCGCCTCTTTCTTTTGATTAAGTTCTCCAAGTGCAGATTCGAGAGCATTCTGTTTTTCTTCCAGTTCTTTGATTCTTGATTTTGTTTGCTCTTCGAGCGAAGAAAGACTGCCAAGTCTTTGTATCTCAGAACTCAAGGCAGCGGGATCGACTTTGGCGCTACGAATTAGCTCTTGCCAGGCCATGATGGTAGACCCATCAACGCCATTCGCCCTCAATTCAGAGAATGCCTTGAGTTCCTCTTTCTGCGAAGCATAACTTTCCTCAAGCTTCTTGGTTTTTAGGGAAAGCTCTTTTTCGGCCTGCTCCACAGCTTTTCGTTTCAGTTCATTCTCACGATTAATTGCTTCCTTGCTTTCCTGAAGAAAGGAGATCTCGGTCTCTAAGCCCAGAGCTGCGTTGTAATGTTTCAAAACGTCCTGTTCGAAGCGTTCGAAAGATTGGTCGGAGTTTATTCCATGAGTAGAAGAGATTCTTGATACCACATCTCGGATTCGCTCGACTTGTTCGACGGTAAGACCCGTATCCTGCAGCTTGTTGAGTTCAACAAGAAGAGTTTTCTTTGCTCGCATTTCTCCATTCAAAGCGTTTAATTCGTTTTGAAGCGTACTCTTTCTCGATTCAATATCTCCTATCGTTTTCAGTTTCTCAAGAATTACCTTCAGATTATAGTCTTCCTTCTTCATTGCAAGTAATGAGCTTTTCACTTCCGATAGTTTACCAATATCAAAGCCTATTGAAAGCAATCCATCTCTTGCATCAACATAATCTTGAACTTGCTTTTCATCCAAGTAATATTGTTGCATCAAATCATTTTTCTTCTTAATCGCCGCAGCGATTTCTGCGTTCAACTTCTTGATTTCTATATTCTTTGCCTCTAGAGCTCTGGAGGTCTCCTCGAATGTTGATTTGAGCTCATCGTAGTTCATGCCGTACTTTTTTTGAAGCGAGTCAATCTGATGGCAGATTTTTGCGAGTTTTGAAGGAGTAAATCCTTTCTCCCGAGCACTTGAAACAAAGTCTGAAAGTTCGGATTTGTTCATGGCTCCAGCCTTAGGATATGGTCGGTCATTGTTTAGATTGATTTGCTTCGCGACAACTTCTCCATTTTCAGTCGGGTTCACTTTTGTTTTTGGACTAGTGTTAGAATTCACTAGAGAAACGTTGGGCTTCTCGAGGATCGGCCTAACTTTCGCTGATGACGAGCCCTGAGGCATGACATTGCAAGTAAAAAGGGTCTATAAGAGACGTATGTTTTCGTGTTCCGTATCCAGAATTGTCCTCCTCATTTTTTCCTCCGAGATTTTTTCTCTTTCTTAACTAACTATGGATCTGAAATTTGGAGTCGAGATATCAAGCTGTCTAGAAAAAATCGTATGTCTTTTGTTTTACACCTGCTTACCCTTAGTCATCATTATTTCGCTTTTCATGAGACATAACAACCGGAGGCTGATTGTTGCATCGAAATAGTTCCTCCGTTCCATTGTATTGTGATGAGAAATATCGACTGGGTTCCGACAGACGATGGAGCAGTTCCGGTCCAGCTGAAGGTGAGAGAACTTCCCGGAGTAATATTGTGACCAGTACTTTGCGAAGTCCAGGTAATTACTCCAGGCGGGCCTAGGGAATCTGACCAAAACTGCGGTGAAGTCGCAGTGACAAAATTGAAAGCTTCAGCATTGATTGAAACCGATTGTATAGAGTATGAAGAAAAAAATGAATTATTAATTGTCAGTGAAAATGTTGTAGGAGAGCTATGAGTACATGTTACAGGTGTTTCTGAGTACCAAGCAACATTATCTGCAAGGAATGAGCCAGCAAAGGGAAGGTTCTGAGAATACAGAACAGAGTTTGTTGAGGTTGAATCACTTCCAGAAACTATAATGAAAACATCATATTCGCCCAAAGCTACGTTATGAGACGTTGACAGCGTTATTGTCTGAAAATTTCCAGTTGAAAGATCGTTGGCAGAGGCGAAAAATACGGTCTGAGTTTCGCCATAGGGGATACTTATCTCTGAAAAAGATCCTTGTGTAGTGCTAGTTATAGTCCCATTTGGAGCGACATTTACCGCATAAAAAGTGAACAAAGGCACAGTGCCACAACCGTTCGGACACACATTGTACAGCCACAGATCAGTATGAGTATCTATCACTATTGTGCCAACTCCCGGGTCGTTGTTTGTGATCATCAATGAGAATGCCGGCGTGATTCCATTTGGCAGGAGAGCCGCACTATGAGGCCGAGAAAGCCCAACGATGTACTTTCCTCCGCTGCTCGTGATTGAATAAAAGTTGTAAGACGAGAAAACCATCGAAATGGAGCCTATTCCTTCTGCCACTAGAGAGCTTATTGCTTTGGTATTCAATTGCTGAGGGGGGTATGTTGCAACAAAGGTAGATCCGCGAGCCGTAAGCAACTTCATCACATAAGAATGACCGCTCGTAAATGGCATGCCACTGTTAAATACGATCGTCTGTCCCTGCTCGATAGTGTATGGAAGAGGCGGACTAGAAGATCCTCCTGTGTTGAACTTGTCTATCTGTCCCGTGGATAGATCTGAGACAAAGTACGACACTATCGTTGAGGTTACGCCCATGTTGGTCACTTTGAAACCAACAGCAGGCCCCACAAGTTGACCAATGACAATCATATGTTCACTGTTCTGCTGATCTAACATTAAGTTACTGTGCAGTGCGTTGTTAATGGCTGTCTGTTCACTTTGTGTTACAAACATGAAGTAACCGTAACCTACTGAAAGCATCATCCCTAGGATTATTATGCCTCCTATGATCGAGGAAGTCGCTTTACGGTTATTGTTTCGAATATTCCGAAACAATTGAGACAATTTCAAACTCATAGAATCTCCTTCACGGTCATTTCTTTGCTTCTAGCTTGCGTAACATCCCACATTGATGTTCTGGGAAGTTATCTGTCCCCCGTTCCACGTCACTACAGAGGGAAAAGTAAGCTGAGTTCCGCTATTGACGATTGGCGAGGTCGCGCTCCAGACAAAAGTCTGCGAAGTACCTTGTGTGATGTAATTTGAGCTCGCAGTCCAAGTTATTGTCCCTGAACTGACGCTCTCACTCCACCCTGTGGGTACTTGGGGCAAAATATTACTCATAGATGATGCCTGGACTACAACCTTGTAGATCGAGGAAGAAGATTCTGACAGCAGATTCGTGACTTTCAAAGTGAAGGTGGTCGAAGTGCCATTTCCACATGAAGTTGGCGATTGCGACCAGGTAGCTATGTTATCTGAAGTAAATGTTGAGGCGAAGGGGAGATTCTGAGAGTATAATGTTGTGTTCTTTGCTGAAACTAGAGTTCCTGAAATTATGATGAACACATCGTGCTCGCCGTAATTGTCGCTCACTGACTGAGTCGCAAAACAGCTTGTTTGACACGTCGATAGGTCTTTGCTTGAAGCAAAGTAAATCGTCTTTGTAGCTCCAAATGGCAATAAAATTGGAGAAAATGTCGGCGAGTCTGTACTTGTAATTGCCCCGTTCGAGGCTACATTCACAACGTAGAAGGCCAAGAGTGATTGTCCTCCACAACCTCCAGAACAGGAGAGGAAAGTCCAAAGGTCGGTATGCGCATCAATCACGATAGTTCCCCCTGATGGATCATTATTTGTGATCTGCGCAGACATAACTAAAGGTTCATTGAAGGGTGTTACTGCAGCCGGTTCCGGAGAATTTAGGTTTACAACCGGAGGCGAAGTGCTAACATAATTATAGAACTCAAAAGACGAAAATATCATTTCCAGTGACCCAAGGCCAGAAGCTACTATGGCGTTTACAGAGTACGATGTGAGCTCATTGGTAGGATAGGTTCCGATAACAGTTGTTCCCCTGCTTGTAACAGCTTTGAAAGTGTAAGTGCTTCCTGGCGAATAACCTGATCTTAGGATAAAAGCGGCGGATTTGCCTTGATCAAGTGCACAGGGCAGCGTAGCATCGGATACAGAGCAAGCCGGAGGGTTCCCAGAAAGAGAGACACTACTGTATTGTAGTATGTTTCCGCTTTGGTCTGAGATAAAATATCCAACTAGGATAGTATTGATTCCGGTATTGTTCACATCGAATGTGACATTTCCGCCTAAGAGCGAGCCAGTAGAGTAAAGACTTTCTTGACTTTGCTCCGAGAGGAGATTGCTATTCTCTCTAGCGGCTTGCTGTGCCAGCTGCTGATCCTGGCTCGTCGTATAAAAGAATCCAAAACCAACTGTGAAAATTATGCCAAACAGCAGTATGCCGCCGATGATTGCGGCTATACCCGCCTTATGTCTTCTCTTGGGATCGCGCGTGAATATATTTAGAGCGTTCCTCATGCTTAAACAAGACCTCGTCTCTCTCTACCTTGTCTGCTCATAGGTGTAGGTGTTGCCATATTTTCCCAATGCCTTGAATTGGTAAGATGCGCCAACTGTGAATCCTGTGTTGATGACAAATGTGGCTGGCGTGACCGTACCTGTTGGAAGCTGTATGCATGAACCGCAGTTTTGCGACGACGCTAGCATAGCTTCAGACCAGGATGAGTTGCTGATCCAAAGTTGCTGAATATACACCGTCACATTGCCTGTATTGTAAAACCAGACAGTCACTTGGTTTGTAGAAGAAAAATTCACGTTGACAATATTGAAATCTTCTTTGAGATAGTTTATGTTCGAACCGATCGACGTTCCATAGCTTCTTTCGCTTGAGGCGGCCGCACTTGCAGACCAAGCCCAAGCTGCAAAGCCTATGGCCAGAGTTATGGCGATCAGAACAATTGCTCCCATAATTTCGGAAACCGCAAGCTTGGACCTTGCTTTCCTTTGTCGGAATTTCTTCATTGCTTTTTCTTTGCTCTTTCTATTTCAAATTTGAATCCGAGTATCATTCTCTTAACAAAAAATGGAAGGGGCCCTCGAAAAAAAGGAGGGTGGTTACACCGTTCTTGCTTCGTAATCTTGGCGATTTACTCGGCTAGCAGTGAACCTGAGACTGATTGTCCGTTTGCGAAGTTGATGACGTAGTTGAATGTCTGCCCAGATGTAATTGGGAGACTGACTCCGCTGATCGGGTAGAAAGTGAGAGGTGTGACTTGCCCTGCTTTTACTGTATTGCCTGTACCGGCAACTGAGAAATCAATCTCAGTGCAAGTTGCAGTTGGTGCTCCGCCAGTTGATGATGGAGGACACCAAGCTGATATTTCAGATGTCAGTGAGCTGGACGTGACAGTTAGAGACGATACGGAAGTTACAGCTCCTGGGTTGTTCAAAGACATTGTTAGATATGATGTGGGTGCAACAGTTGTATCGTTGCCAGTCACTCCCGCGGCAAGGTTGGCAGATGTGAGTGTGATTGTCTTCACGTTCGAACCGAACAGACCGAACGTGTAAGCTCCGACGACGAGTGCCAAGACGAGTGTTCCTGCGATCAGGATGATTGTCGCAATAACGGGTGTGATACCCTTCTTGCGGTTCCTGAAGTTGATTCTGTTCATGGTGGACACTGCCTTTGAGGCTTATATTATTCGTTAGGAAGATTGAGTTTTAATCAGACATACTGCGCGTCGGTATGGATTTGCAGTCTGTGTTTAAGGCACTACCGATTTTCGATATAAGACCGAGAAGTACTACGGTTAACAGTTCATACTGGTTGTTAAAATGTCCATCTCATAAGAGGCGCGGATGTTGAAAACATTACGACTAAAGCGACGCGATGCAAAGTGTTCTAGACTGAAGTGATCCCTAGGAATTTTCCAAGACGCCTATTCCCGCCCAACCTTGGTTTATGTCCTGCACTATTTCGAAATGAGAGCATTTGTTCTTCACTTCCGACCAAAACTTGGAAACTAGGCAATCAGGATCGTTTTGGTCATATAGAATATCATGGAAAGCTATTAGCCCGCCCTTTCTTACTAGACTCGAATAAATTTCAAAATCCTTTTTCACCCCGAAATAGGTATGATCGCCGTCAATAAACAAAAGATCCAATAGTTCTACGTTCAAAGCGTTTCGAACTTGATTAAAAGAATCTTTAGTGTGCGAATCCGCTCTAAGCAGATCGATTTGTTGATTTGCCCTTGCAAAATTTTGGTACAGTCTCGTTCTCCATAAAGCGTAACCGCCTCCAAACCGCCCGCCAGGCATGTCTACGCTAATTATCTTCGCATCTTCGTCAGAACCTAGAGATAGCAGGAACAAAGTACCGCCGTTGCAAGTTCCAATTTCGAGCGCCGCTCTTGGTTTGCGCGAAGAAATCAAATCCATGAATTGCAACAGTTCCTCCTGTACCTGTAGGGGTTTGATAGGACTGTTCTGCAGAAAACAATAGTTCACGGCCTCTCGAATAGACATTCCGGAATTCGAAATTGCCTTCATCTCCAAAACAAGTCGGTCTTGTCGCCGATTCCTGATTCTGATTCGAAGTCTGTTGTTTGGCATAACGATTCGGTCAATAATCGTTTTGACTGGGTAACTTGTTCGAATCAAAAGAAACTCCTCAATAAGAGGTTTCCATTCCAGCAGAGATTCAACGCGAGATGGGAATCAGCAAGGGAGACGACCTCTTTCTCATAAAGAAGGGAGAGAAGATAATATTGGAGAAACCAAAAAAATTTGCACGCGGACTGGCGGACGAATTTGAGGATATCGAGCGTCTCTCGGAGTCTTCGCTTAAGAAGCTCTGGCTAAATAAATCGGATGAAATCTGGAATCGATACATTAAGGCTAAGAACAGGAAATGATCTCACAGCGAGACAATGTCATCCTCACTTTTCCCTATTTCGAATCTACGAGGAATTCCGATACGTTTTTTAAAGTCGCCTAGTCTACTAGTATACACATATGAGCACCACGATCAGGATCTTGAAGAAAGATCGAAAGCGCCTTGAAAAGCTCGCTAAAAAGACTGGTAACAATAGGCTCATCGACGCATTTAGATTTGCGC
>JARCRS010000233.1 GCA_029850555.1 archaeon
GATGGATATGTCAGCGCTTACTCTGGCTCTTCACCGCATGGTCAAGGTCACGAAACTACTTTTTCCGAAATAATAGCTAGGGAACTTTCAATTGATGTAGAGCAAGTACGCGTAAGGTTTGGTGATACCTCACTCATTCCCTATGGGGTGGGAAGCATGGGAAGTAGGTCAGGTCCAATCGGGGGTAGCGCGATATTCCTCGCAGCAAAGGAAATCAAACAAAAAATGATCGCGATAGCTTCGGCCTTGCTAGGATGCAAAAGTGATGAAATTATACTAGATTCTGGAAAGTTTGTTTCACCCCAAAAGAGTCTTACTTTCAATGAAGTTGCCTCTGCCGCATATGAGCAAAGAAAGGAAACTCAAAACCTGCCAAAGGGTCTTTCAGCCGAAGTTTACTTTGAGCCTCCCGCCCTTACATTTTCTTTTGGAGCGGTTCTAGCTATAGTTGAAGTTGATCTAGAGAGCGCATCGGTGAAGCTAGTTTCTATTACGGCCCTTGATGATTCTGGCATAGTCATTGACCGCGATATCGTGGAGGGGCAAATTCAAGGTGGAATCGCTCATGGGATTGGAAACGCCCTCTTGGAAGAAATCCCTTATTCCAAGGAAGGACAGCCCCTTGCAAGCAATTTGCTAGATTACATGATTCCGACAAGTCTCGACGTTCCTAAAATCGAGTTGCTCGAAATGGAAACTCCATCCACGCAAAACCCGCTGGGAGCAAAGGGGGCTGGAGAGGGCGGGACTATAGGAGCACTGCCTGCCGTTGTGAACGCGATAAGCGATGCCTTGGGAGAAAGTATAATGCTAGTTCCGGCTAGGCCTGAAGAAATCCTTGAAATTTTGTCCAAAAGAAAGAAACAAGAACAAATCAAGATAGAGTTACCTGTAACATCCTAGGGAGTTTTCTCTCTTAAGGCCTTCATCATTTTTCCGATACGAATCGCGCGCTCTGAAATGGCATCTACGATTTCTGCTGCTTCAATCTTATTTCCCTGGGCGATCTGATCTTTTAGAATCTCGCACTGTAAAATCATGATTTGAGAAATTTGAATTGCTTCAAATGGCAAATCTTCCTTTGCGGTATCAAATTCGTTAGTCGTACTAGTATCGTCTTCCAAGGCAGTTGTCTGTGATTTTCTATGTGATTGCAATTTTATATTCGTCTCTTCTTTGTAGTGGCGCGGGCCCACCTAAAATTGTACCGATAAAGGCATAATGAAGAACAAGACCCTCACACATTGTCAACAATTACTGACGCACTCGTCATTGATTCCCGAAAAACAACCTTCTCGTAACATTTGTAATCATCATATAATGGCCCCGCTTTCTGCTCTACCAGAATAGGTCTTGGCATTCGAATTTTCTCTTTGCCGGAGCATCAAGGCTCCTAAGGAATTTGTTTTTGATTGGTGGACAGATCTTTCCCCTGAGGATTCTAAACTTGTAGCGCCGCTAAAGAAAAGAGAGATTATTTCAAAGACCCCAAATTTGATTTTGCTACGCGATGAAGAAGAGATGTATTTTCGACGGATGAAGTTTGATGTCAAAGTTACACTCGAGAGACCGGATCGCTGGATCTCAGAATATGAGGGAAAGGATGCTAGCGCAAGATCGGAATATACTCTAAGAGAAGAACCACTAGAAAATGAAATTATGACGACCACACTTTCCTACCATACTAAGATAGAGCCCAGGGGTTTTTTCACGAGACTTTTTTCCCCGGTTGTAAAACCATTTGTCAAAAGAGTGTTTGCCTCAGAGATGGAGATTTTCATTCGCAAATTGGAAGAAGACTATCATGCCTTGACTTGAAATCTCTGGGGATTCAATAGCTCTTTTGCCATTGTTCGCAAGCAATGGCATTGCCTTTTTCCTAAAGGCGAGGTTACGATTTGGTGACCGAGGAGTACTATGCGTGGAAAAAATTCCGGAGCAATGGTTACGCAAACGTAACTGCGTGCTTCTTTTTGGCTGTTCTTGGTGCAACTTTCTCTCTTCCTTCATGTTCACGGCTTTTTGATTAGATCCTTCTTTGGAAACAAAGAGAGAAAACTTCGACCCCTATCTGTAAGTTCGTAAAAGACGCCGGACATGAATTCCGTGATATTACTTTTGTTCCTTTGAATCCATTTGAGGCTAAGAAGCAATTTCAAGTATAGACCGAGATGCCTGCGATTCTTGGCCGCGTGACAGAACTCTGCCAAGTCTGAAAAATTGGAAAGCCCGTCCCCTTCGTCTATGAAAGCGAGAATTTCCTTGATCACGAACAGGTTCGGTCTCTTGATTTCTTTTTGAGGTGCTTCTTGTGCTTGCTTTCTCTCTCGATCCTGATATTTGCTGTTGCTCTTATTCATAGTCAACACCATTTCGCGTACCACTTTTGACTTCGCTCCTCTTGCGGGGTCAAGGGACGCTCTTGCGGCTCTTCTTCTTCCTCTTCTTGTGCGATTGAATCCTTCTTTGGAAAAAGCTCGAGGAATATCCTTCCCTTCTCGCTCAAGGTGTAATAGGTGACGGCCCAGCGCCTAAATCGAGCTTGTGAATTAAACGGATTGTAGAGAGTTTCCTTTGTTTCTTTCCCAGCCTCTAGCCATGCGAGTTCCTCAATTAGGAATTTGACGTATGCCACCATTTTGTTTCTGTTTCTTAGCTCT
>JARCRS010000234.1 GCA_029850555.1 archaeon
GGATGACGAATATTCAAGAAGTGACGGCTGATACTAACTAGTCCTCAAGTATCAACATGACGACAATATAGATACATCAAAATCTTCTGAAGTAATTGGCGTTGACATAAATGCATACGCAGTAAAATGTGCGAAAAACAATTACTGCCGCGAGGATTGCATTGATACCGCTACCTGTCCCCATGTCTAGTACTCTATCTGTTTTCTTTACTTCCCTAAGAACTGATTTTTGCAAAATAGTGATTGGTTGAGGTGGGTGAACTTGTTTGGGCACAATGAATCTTCTGCCTAAACAAGTCATAGTAATATCCTGCCTATCTTAGCATAACTTGTCGAACCGTAGTAAGTATAGGTATATTGACATGGTGGCAAGAAGCAAACCACTCCACTTGCGTCAGTATAATGGACAGTTATCGGAATTAAAGGAACAAAGAAAAGAAAAGAAAGGCGACGACAATCCCAACGCTAACCCCGATTGCAAGTGTCCTATCTCTCATACTCGTTATCATTATGTGATTCAATGAAATATTTAAGACCAGTTTTTAGAACAGTTGTAGCATAAATTGGCCAGCAAAATGCTCTCACAACCCGATTGAATTTATGGTAACAGTGATTACCAATGGATAATTACCCGAAATTCGAGAGTTTTACGAAGAAATAGGAAGCTGCAAGTCCTATGATGAATGAGATTCCTCTAGGAGGCAGATAGACATAGTATGCTCCGATCAAAAAGGTAGCTAATCCTACGACCAATATTCCTAAAACAATGAGATCTCCTCTTCTCGTCGTAAGTTCTAGTTCTAATAGTAGTGCACTCACGATCCGATTTCGTTACCGTTCAAGTCATAGATTAAGTGACCTCCACTTGTCCACCACCCAACGTAAATTTGAGATCCGTTATTCTGAAAGTACACATCATCGTTAGCCAAACTAAGGTTGATAGCTTTGGACCAAAGGAGATTGCCATGTAAATCATAGTACAACAAAGTGCCTTGGTCAGCAGCGATTTGTGTCACACCCAACGCGATGTGTCCATTAGAGACGGCAACGCTATCAGCACTTTCGATAACCTCGCCGGGGATGCTGTCGTTCCAAACTGCTTTCCCCGTTGAATCGAACAGTACAAGGCTCGACGTTGTACTGTTTGGCACGTTAACCCCAGCAGCCACGTAAGAGCCGTTGTTGACAAGGCGGGCAGTAACTGATTGGGCACCGGAATAATTCCAAAGTACTTTGCCTTGATGATCGATGTAAAAAAGATTCGCGCCGTACCCAACTATCACAGAACCGTTGCTATTGATGAGCGGGGTAAAAAAGGGATCTGAAGTAGCTGATACATTCCAAAGCATTCGCCCACTACTGTCAAACAAGTAAACGGTTCCAACGGCTTTATTATAAGCACCGTATACTGAGAATCCGGAGGCAGCGACGTATTCTCTATTGTTTGATACTGCCAGGATGTTGAGTATACTGTTTGTTTGATAGCTTCTTACTAGAAAGTCGTTACTTCCGTAAGTACACCAAGAGATGCCACTTCCCTCAGGCGACAGACCGCTTCCCGCAGAGAGGATTTTGAACGGCATGTATGCAGGAAGTCCTTCCAACGACAATGGTCCACGTCCGGAAACAAATGAAAACTCTGGACAAGTGCCTGTCGGGATGCCATCAGTCGTGAAGGCGTAAATGTAAAGGGCATACGAGCTGGCTCCTACGATGATTACAGAGATTACGATAAGAGCTAGGATCTTTCGTTTCAAATCACCTTTAGTTCCACTTTAAACCAGCATATTTTCTTGAAGCAGCTTGGGTACGTACCCGAAATCAAATAATTGGCTTTATTTGTTTTTTTTCGGAACTGATGAGTTGTTCAAAAAATTCAAGGACTGCAGTGGCGTTTATCCTGCAACGGTCCGTTAACTGGTGGGAGATTTTGGACGACGGTCAGTCTGCCGTGGTACCATGCGCCCGTCGAACATTCGCGCGTGAAGGATTCGCCGATGATTATATTCTTCATTATCCGCAAATTTGGTAAACCGAGCACCTAGCTTTTCCAAGACTCGCTTATTAGATGGCCTTAGGGAGCAAAGGAGATTTCTGATTGAACTGTTGCAAATGCAGATCAAAGATGGAATACCGACCAGAATATTCCAAACCAAGATACAAGCGGATGTGCTTTTACTGTGGACACTGCAGCGCGTTCCGATACACGATCGAGGTGCAAGACGGGGATATTTTGACTTGGATTTTCAACTTCTTTAACCCGACGAAAATCCTTCCGTCACAGTTTGGAAGAAGCAAAAAGTCAGAAAGCAAACTTTCCATATCCCCTCTTGTGCCATGAGGAGATATGCCGATGACCCCATGATAGCTCGATGTCAATGTATGGAAAAGTGGATATCCATGCTTCAGCTTCTTGCGAACGACTGTGGAATATTCCAGTCTCATTGCTTTGGCCAAACGGAATGACCCTTTTGACAGTCAGAAGAATTTACCCAAAAAGACCTGAAAAAACTGGAAGATTACGACTCTCATTTGGCGGGACTCTATACAGAAAAGATGGTATTTTACTGAAAATTTCCAAAAGGTACGCTAGGAAAGAAGTCTTTGAGTATTTTGATAGGCATCCAAATCTAATATTAGAAGTGATGCCCCACTTTGAAGGAAATAATCCGCCCGGAGAAGGATGCTGAGTGGCGACATTTACGTGTCAAAACTAACCAATTCGATACCCCTTGCGATAGTTAGTTGTGCTTTTTGTGCCTGCTACGAATTTGAAGGCTGTCCGTCTTAAACTTTGCAACAGTATGACATCGCGTATGCGCTCTCATCTCTAATTCTAATCTTCTGCGCTCTTGCGATCTTTTTTGGAATAAGGAGTCTGAGAAAAGCCAAGAGCCTTGAATCGAATTCGGAGCTGAAAATATCTTGGGAGATCGATCGGTTGATAGTAATGTCAAATTAGGGATCAGCAAAAGAATTGATCGTACTCTACGCTAGAAAGTGAAGATCGAAACGGTGTACTATAGTCCTAGCCAGGAGTAACCTCCGAAGAAATGGTAATCGTGTTATTCATGTTTGAATCATTCGAGATTATCAATGAATAAGAATTTTGATAAGCCAAATTGACTGAGGAGCTGGCATTAGTTACTCCTTTCCCATCGAACAAGACTCCGCCATTTGTATTGTCCTTGATCATGATGTTGAAAGGTAATCCAGAGTTCGAAACAACCGTAAAGGATGCACTCGCACCTCCGGAGCTTTGTATGTATGAGCTCTGATTTATTGAAGCCATTGGAAGCAATTCGCACGATTCCGTAAAGTTTGTTGCTGCGCTGATCGGGACTGGTCCTGAGCTGGCGCAGACAGGCACGGAAGGCTTGTAAGGTGATATCACGGAAGAGCTCGCAACGAAGGGGACAAACGCAACTAAGAGCGCAAGTGATGCTACTAATGTGTAAGTGAAATATCTCTTGTAAAAGTGCGCTCGAAAGAGCCAGATCAAAGCTATCAGGAGAACCCAAGACGAAAGGTACCGGGGAATGAGCATCAGAATAAGATTGAAAGCAATGAATCCTGCTGCATCCCTCTTATTTCGTACGAGGAGTGCAAGGATAGGGATAATTCCGACAACGTAGTATTTGTAAGAAGCATAGAATGCGAAAGGGATCAGCAATCCATACAGAATGTATCTTAATGAGTCCCTCTCATCGATTTCCTTATTCGTTGCAGTTTTGTAAAGGAACAACCCATAGACTCCAATCAGGATTACCCAGACAAAGAAATCGTAGGCATTCGAACTGTAGACTTGCGAATCTGAGCTCGGCAGGAGAAAAATGAATATTGGAAGTGCAAGTGAGTTGGGATTGTTTACTCCCGACGCCACAACTTGCCACTTTGCAGTAATTGCATTCAGCGTATTTATCGAAACTGCAGTGCCTGTTCCAGCAGCCAGAGTGTAGTAGTTAGATGGTACCGAGGGCCACAGCCCTTGGGGTACTTTGAAAACAGAGTCTAGATAGAAGGTAGGAGACATTAAAATGAAAGGCAACGATATCAGAAAACACATCGAAGCTGCAAGAAAGAGATAACGCAACGTTTGCAATGATCCATATCTTCTCCAAATAATGAAAAGGAACACAGGAACTACAAGCAGGGCTGTCTGCTTGAATCCAATCGAAAGTGCAAGTGTGACTGCCGAGAGATCACAATGTCTTTTGATCAAAAAATAGATCGAGAGCATCAAGAAAAATGTCGTCAGAGATGGATTGAGCCAGAGATAGTCAACGTAGTATAAAGCAGTGGGCGCGATGATGAACAGCGTTGAAATAATTAAAGAATAACGCTCGCTCACAAATTCTCTAGCAATCAAATAGACTGGGATGACGGTTAGCGCGTCGGCAATTACCAGAGGGATCGCAGAAGACCAGGAAGGAAAAGGTAGATAAGAAAAAATCGTCAGTGCATAGAGGAAAAGAGGTGGATAGGGATAATAGAAATTTACATACGGAAGAAAGCCAGTCTTGAACGCATTTACGGCGGGAACATAGGCAAGCGAGAAATCCTGCCAGTTCTCTATGTTCGGAAGCGAAAAACCCATCGATGTTTTTATGCTGACAAAGAAAATTACAAGCTTGACAACCAACGCAAATCCTGCAATCGCAAGAAGAACCTTGAGATTTAGCTTTCTTGCAGATGGTTTCCCCCGCTGGCTTTCATAATCTTTGACTAACAAAACCGTTACGCCAGATCAAAAATGGGAGGAAGCGTTCTAGCCAACAGCGAATATTTTCACATATGTGTCGGAATAAACTTGGGTAAAACCTGTTACGCTCCGTCCATCCAAGAGCCGATAGATTACAGTCTGCTGCCCCAAGCTTGTCCAGTCCCTTGGGTTGAACGTATGGCCCGACGGAGTCATGTAATCTGAAGAAGCGATGTTGGGATTCAATAACTTGAGAATGAAAGGAGCCTTTTCTCCACCGTCTTCTGATGTAATGAAAAAGTATGTTGCGCCATACTTCGTTGCTATCGATGTACTTTGTGTTGCATTCGTCGTAAACAAGGCTGTTCCGACGTCGATGAGAGATTGATTAGAATCCAACTCGCCGGTGTTTTTCGCATAGCCCAGCGCCACGAATTGAGCAGAAGGATTTGAAATGACAGAATTCCTTCCTGTACACCCAATGATTTCCTTGCCATAGTCCCACCAGTTCAGAAACGTTGCGCTTGAGATTGTGTTCGTCTTGATCCAGTTTAGAGCACTTGAAGAAAATGAATAATACAGTCCGTTTTGTTGAGCATTGTCTTTTGTATATGTCAAATTATAGAGTTGTTTTCCTAAATCATCAGTCCCGATCAGAGTGACTTTGGCGCCGTATGCCCCACCGGTGCACGTAGAGGCAGATGAGGAACCTGCAAGCATGGGAGGGATAACGAAAGAGGCAATGGTACCAACAACGAGCGCGATAACCAATCCTATGATCAGGATGAGGGTCCGTGTAGACACCATAGCTTGATACACGAATTTGTAATATTAAGATCACGTTACGATTATCTAAGACGACAATGCCAAAACACTTAACGATTATAGTACGATCATTTACTTCGCTCTACAACTATAGCCATTTTCCTTCGGAAACAATATCTTCAAGTTTCACTGCAAACTTTCTCGTCTTTTGGTCCGCAAATTATCACTTTTGGATTCACGAGTGCTTTTGAAAGACTACGGAGAAAATCCTCATATTCGTCCCGAGAAATCTGCTTTCGTCCATAAAGGGCACGCTCGAAGATTCGTGCTATCGTGAAAAGCGCAAGACTACTATCTGAGACAATTAATTCCGTTTTCTCGCTTATGATCTTGTTTACAATTTCTCGCGCAGTCAGTACTCGAAGCTCGTTTTTCTCTTCTTCCTCTGAACTTCCAATTAGGAAATTTAATTGGAAGAGCTTCACAACATCCTCATTGTAGTGAACAGCTCTGATCCACTTTGTGTCTATTTCTCCTTCATAGACTCCTTGGATCACGTTACAGGTTTCAACCAAACTGATAAACTCACTAACGAAATAGTCTTGAATAGCCGAACTTCGAACAGCCTTCCTGTTGCCAACTTTCAACATAGTTCCGGGCGGTGTTGAAATTTCCAAGGATTCATCAAAACTCCAAATAAGGGGCAGATCTCCACTGATTTTGGGCTTGACAAACCCACCATCGCCCCAACCTTCAAGGGACGAAACAACCTCTTTTCCTACCAGCCCTACGCTACGTTGTTCTTTATTCATAGACGCGGATGTCTGATTATCGAAGATAAGTTGCTCCTTCTCAGGTTCGATCAACTCTAAACTTGCAGAATTCAGGCTCCTTGTAGTATTCCCCTTTCTTCGTAAAGCCAGAAGACTGCCTCCTAACAGCAAAACCACAACTACGGCCATTGTGAGCCAATTCATTGGAATCGTAAAGACAGATTCTTTGGCGTTCTTCCTTGTGGTGCTAGCTTGGTTTTGAACAGAAGAGATCGAATTGCTATTCTGCCCGCTTCCTCCATTGCTGTTGGAGCTATCATTTCCTGTGGTGGTAGGACAATGACCTACGGAAGAATAATTCCAGCATGTTCCGCTAGGACAAAAACCGGTTGTTGCACAACCTTCCCAAGGATCATAGAATTGATTATTCTTCTGCAAAGCAAATTCACCGTTACTTTTGCCGTTTGTTGAATTTCCGACCGCAAGGGGCGGATATCCATTATTCGTATGAAAACAAAAGAGAAAACAATTTCCAAACAAATTAGGAAATTGAAAGTGCCAAGAAAGGAGCCAGTCTGGAAGCCTAAACAAAGAAAACCCAGTATATTTAGGGCTGCCATTCTTCCATGACGATGACCCAGACTGAGATCCGCCAGTATTAGACGCAGGTTGAATCGGATGGACTGACGATATCAGAACCCAAGCTAGGAGAAGCGTGCAAATAACAACAAGAAATACTGGTCTTTTATGAAACAGCTCCGTCGCCTTCTGCGTATCTTTTGAAAAGCCTTGGTCTTGGAAGTAATCTAAGTCAATAATTCTTATGGTACGAACGTTTACGCATTCTAGTACGATCGCTTACCAATTTTAATCACCCAAGACTCACCAAAGTAGGAATCTTGAATCATAAGTTAATTTAACTTAAATATTAAGAAAGAAATTCTCCGACTAGGGCGTCCCTGCCACGAAATACCGTCTAGCTTTTGTTTCGCTTGCTATAGTAGCAGTTTTGATTGTCGCTACTTTCTCGGTTTCTTACCTTGAGCGACAACAGACGAGTGACACGTCGCTTGCAAAACATCAACAAAGCTCACTTCTTCTGAGCAATGCAAGTACTTTTCTTTCGGGCGCAAGCACAACATTTCAATTCTCGTCGTCGCAAAACAATCAAAACGAGAATTTTTCGACGCGGGCAATGATAATGCAGTACATAATAGAAAATCCGGGAGTCTATCTACGCGAGACAGCTGAGTTCTTGGTTCTACCTCTTGCTGTTGTCCAGTACCATATCTCGGTCTTAGAGAAAACAGGGCAGGTTCAAGATTCCCGTGAGGGACGTTACAAAAGATTCTTTGCCGCAGGAGTATACAACGACACTCAGCAGAAGGTGATCTCTCTAATGAGACAAAGTACGCCTAATAAAATTCTGAAATCCCTCGCGACATCAAACTCACAATCTGAACTGTCTCATGTGAAGCTCGCGAAGACCCTAGGCATCACTTCGCAGGCTCTGACTTGGCAAATGAATAGGTTGAAAGCTCAGGGAATCGTCGCTACGACGAACATACACTGCAACGGAGCAGCCTATAAGATCACAGAAGAGGCAAACACTTTCTTGCTGGAATACCTAGGTCTAGTTTTGATTCCGAGCCCGTCTTCCTAGTCCCATATTTTCAATCTCATGTCGATTTGCGTTGTTGAGAGTGCAGATCGCAGTAGTTAACTATTCAGTCGAACCAATCCTCTACGCTCTCACTTTTTAGCAGATAGACAAAAGTGAACACCGCTACGCCCGCCAAAGGGACTATCGTCAAAAATCCAAAGAGAGTGCTTATTGCGCCAAATAGAATTGCAACCGGTATCAAATCCGCTACGGCACCAATGAATCCCAGAAACATGCCCCACGATGTTCCTCTCAAGTATCCGAAGGCAATTAAGAAATCCAAGATTGCGTAGAGGGCAAATACTCACTGCACGATAGGAAAAGGAAAAGCCATGGTAAAATAAATACACAAGGCACAACCAATTAGAGCAAACACGGCGAGGACCATTATTCCCATAGGCGGATATTTTCGCTCTGTCGTTGTCGCAAAATCTGATGAAGTGGGAGTGCCAGCACTCAACGCTTTGAATGTGATTCCCATATTATATTAAACTGGTGTGACTGGCAACGCAAATCGGTGTGCTCTCGTGTGATTCTTATAATTGCTAAGCGTTTTATTATGGTCAGGAGAGCATAACTTGCACTAATGGTAGCAAAATCAGGGCTGCAACAACAAGAGCGTCCTCTATTTGTCTATTCAGATAGATCTGTGGCTCGTAATTTCATGCTAGGTTTCCTAGTCATTTTTGTAGTGCTAGGGTTTTTCCTGTTTCCAGAATGGTTCATAAGCGGAAATGCTTCCATTGTCCTAGTAGCACTGACCTTTGTTTTTGGGATGTATGTCGTTGGTGCATTTGTGGTTCTTTTATCAAGTCCAAAGTATGAATTTTATTCTGGCTCGATTGAAATCGAAGAAAATCTATTCTCTACAAGTCCGCCCTACAAAATCGGATATGACAAAATTCAATATTGTAGACCAATTTATTCTGATTCCTTGATTGCTTCTTTCTTAGGAGAGCAAAGACCCAAATCTCTTGACGACTTTACGGTCATGGAAATCAAACTACTCTTTGGGGAAAAACGCTTCATAGTAAGAGCAAATCCGAAATTGCAAGAGCCAAAGGTTGACCTGTATCATTTCATAAACCAACGGATGAGGAAAACGAGAAGCGATCCTCAATTACTTCACACCAATCGAAGCAGACTACAGGCTCTCTAATGTTACCGCTATCGAGTGGCGATGTCTCTTTGTCCAGTCAGGACGGGGTCGCGACTTTCTTTTTGTCCATTTCTCTGAGTTTCAGGTAAAGCGAGACTATCGCAAGAAAAATTGCGGTATATGGTAGCGCAAGGAAATTCCTGTTGATTGTTATAAGTAGCCCTTGAGCGATTGACAGCCACCAAAAGCCAAACAACACTACGGAGACTATCATTACAATAAAAGAGATCTTCATTACGAGGTTAGAATCTGACGCTTTGCCAGATTAATCTTCCTTCAGATACTTTGAGGATGGCTTAGCCTCTCAGGGTGGGGTCGTGGTAGTGGATGCTAATCTTTTCTTGCGGCGATCCACATCAGGAATAATATGGGAGCAATTACCCAAACTGCTTCCGTGATTGCTAATGTGAAAAGAGACACACCATACAGAGTGGGAGATATTGGAGTGTTTAGTTCAAACCACTGCATTGTGTATACAAACGCAAGCGAACCAAATCCTAGGAATGGATTTACGAAATAAGAATCAATATTTGCACTGATAAATCCTGCTGAAAAAGCCGCTCCATTTCCAGCACTGGCTCCAACCAATGCCGCAATAGTGTCAACCATGGGAGACCATAAGAGTCCAAAAAACATCCACAATCCTATTACCAGTCCAATTAAAAGTGCGGGTGACTTTACAAAATAGGTTATGATGAAAACTAGTGCAAGGACTGACGTAATCTCGCTCAAGTAACTGAAAACAAAAATGAGAACGAAAGTAGTAGGGAATGTCGAGCCAGTCAAAAGGTAAAACATCAAGTCTATTGCAAGAAAAGAGCAAATGGAAGCGGATCCCACAGCGCAGAAAATCGAAGAATAGCGTGACATAACCAGTCCTCTCCTTGAAACAGGTTGTGCAAGGATTGAATCTAGCACGCCTCTTAACTTGTCGTTTCCAAAGACAACGAATCCACCAAAGACTACTAAAAGAGAGATGAACAATCCAAATCCTATCATGTCGAAAGCGATATTTGGAAATAGTTGATTGACTGCATGATCAGACTGCAACGGAAGGGAATCGGCGTATGTGATTAAAATTTCCATTAGCAGTATCCCCACTACAAGTATGATAATGCTCTTGCTAGTGATCGTCCTTTTGAAATCGTAAAACCACGGTCGCAAACTCATGATATGCTCACTCCATTGCTCACTTCGGTCGTTCACTCCCATCCTTTCTTCGGTGTCCCATACGAATTTGTTGCTGTTGCTTCTTACTACGAAGCACTGTTTGAGAAACATCCAAGCAAATGATTCCAGCAATAATCAGTGACAAACCACTAAAAAATTCGATGTAACTTAATTCGTAAAAGTGAAAGATTTGCGCACTTGGGAGCGGCGGGCAACCGTATGCTGGACAATTGATAACAATAGGTGTTAGAAGCCCAATCGAGCCCGCTATTAGTGGCCCTATTCCTATTCCAATTAGAAGCCCCAAGTAATTGAAGATCCCTCTTCTTCCTTCTAGTGCGATCAAAAGAGTAGAATAGACACCAACCTTTCAAAGAAGTGTTTTGTTTCTCGTGTTCGCTTAAATTTCATGACATGTTCACTCTATTCCTCGCTTCGCTCGGCTTCTTTCAATACAGTATCTCTAGTCTAGACTTCCATATCAAAAAGACGCCAACTATTACCAGCATAGCCCCGAAACCCAGTCCTATAGCTATTGAGT
>JARCRS010000235.1 GCA_029850555.1 archaeon
AATTTAAAGTTCCAAAATGCTCCGCCGCTGCAAGTTGGACTACCGTTCGTGTACGGTCCATCCCAGCAAGCCATGTCAACTGACAAGTTCCAGCGCTGTAAATCAAGCAATCATAGATAATGCGGACGGTCTTAATATCGACTTTTGGTCGTACTGTTTTTCATACGGCTCTATTCCTCAGCTCTCGTTGCAGTACTCTGCGTTCTTGGCTAACTTTGTAGCGGCGGCTCATCAACACGGACTTGTCATGTCAGTTGACATGGCTTGCTGGGATGGACCGTACACGAATGGTAGTCCGACTTGCAGCGGTGGCGCATTCTGGAACTTTAAGATGGAATCGCAATCAGGCATTGATCTGATTCTCACTATGCAAACATATGATACTAGCGGGGCAAGTTTTCAGAACATTATACAGGAGACTCTGAATTACGTGCCTAGATCGCAATTAGCGGCAGGATTCCAAACGCAAAGCCAAAACGACGCGAGCCTTTCTCAGGAATTCTCGTTTCTTGAAGGGAATACAATCCAATCGGTTATGATTTGGCCATCTTACGAGCAGCCTATGCCGAATGCATACTGGAGCAATACGATATCCTACTTGAATGGCGCTTGAGAGCTAGACTTGGAATAATGACAGAGCTTTTCGTAAGCGTTGCCAGCTCAAAGAAGATAGTGTAATAGTATGGGATCTCGAGCGACATGATTAGGCGCCTCGGGTGAGATTTGAACTCACGATCGGCAAAGCCGAAACGGCTGTCTGCCCTTTCAGTCTCACACTTCTGAACTAGATAGCAAGCCGTCGCCCTACCAGGCTAGGCGACCGAGGCACGACCTTGAGACTAACAACGACCCACCTCTCTTTTTTAACATGTCTATTTTGCGGAAGAGTACCTTTTTCATCATTGAGGTCCTAGTTTTCTTCAAGTGCCTCGCTGGGTCAGGCTTGATTTTCTTTCTTGCGTTTGACGTGTAACATTTATTGTCCGCAATCTTGAAACTTTCCTTGTCGGTCCATCCAAGAATCCGAATGAATCGATTGTCTTTAGGCACAACCCATGCGCCAACGATTTCGAACCCATGTCTTTGCCTCAAAGGACGGAGACCTTGGAATCCCACTCGGAAAGCCATGCTTCCATTTTCCCTTTTTCACTTCGTAATCTCGAAGCCGATATTCCATTTTTTGATAAACGTCGGGGAAATTCTTTTTGAGACTATTCTATATTATGTAGTGCAATTTCGTATGCATCGATAGCTCGAGCTCGTTGTTGAACCACAATCCGCAATGTTGGCAAGCGTAAACACCCTCGGGTGGTTGACGCATATCAGCCTTGGATCTTTCGACCCATTTTGGTATTCTTGTTCTATCCACTAACTTTAGTTTGAAAGCGGCTTTCCCATCTCTTTCGAGCCTGAAAGCTTGATCAAGCTCGAGATTCTCCAAGATCACTTGCATCCCCCTCTCGATGTCTCTAGGATCGATTGGGGCTGTGATGATTTTACCGGATGTGTCGTCTTCCACCTCATCGTCCATTACGATGATTTCATGCATTTTGACAAACGCCGGGACGTTCCAGCGATTTTGGATTGCAAGAGCAACTTCCGCGAGATGTTGCTCAGAAAGTTGGTCGGCTTTTACTGTAATCAAATCGAATCGAGCAGATATATCGGACTTGCTGATTTCGTCTATTTTAGGAAGAAGGCCACAATTAGCTAGTGGCAAATTCGTCCTGAGACAATCCAATAATCTACTTTTAATTCTGGACAAAACGCACGCTCAAACTTGATTCAGATAGCTACACTATAAATACCGAAATATGTCTAATCTACGCTTGGTACAAGTTTTGAACAAGATTCCTCTCCTGGGGGAAACGAAAGAGAAGATGCTCAACGAGCTGAGGGGAGGGAAGAAAACTGCTAAAGATCTTGCGGACGTTCTAGATATTCAAGTCAGCGCCGCAAGAAAGCATCTCGAAACGCTTTCCAGTCTTGATATCGTTAAAGAGGAGTTCATCCAAGATGGTATCGGAAGACCAAAAAAATTCTATAGTTTGACCGAAGATGGACGCGAACTCTTTCCTAGACAATATGAAAGAGTTCTTTGTGGAATCCTCGAAAAACTCAACCACTCAGAAGGCCAAGTTGGCGAATCACTCGTAAAAGAAGTGGCTCACGAAATTTCAAGGGAAATTAAAATTTCCGAAAACGAGAACCATACGATGATTGAGACTCTCTCAAAGGCTTTGAACGACTTTGGTTTCGATGCAACTGTTGAAGAAACGGGCACAAGCTTCGTGATCACAAGTCATAATTGCCCGCTCTACAAAGCCGCAATGAAACATCAGAAGATCGTATGCCATGGCTTGCATGACGAAATCATCAAGTCAGCCCTCGATACCCGAGATGTGAAACTTGAACGTTGCCTAACTCGGGGCGACAATGTCTGCAAGCATGTGATCGAAAAAAGAAATCTCTGATCTATTTTTGAGCTATGCTCACCTCATTCATTGCCTGGATAGGTCACTTTCTTTCCTTGAACTTTTGCAAACGTAGTAATTTTGTGCGTCTGGGCGCTCCGCAATGATAGAATATGAGCAACATGAAAATTGCGAATAGTTAGGGCATCTGAAACTAGGGATCTATGACATCTCCATGGCAGTGCTTCAGCACACATGTAAGCCACTTTTCCTGCGTTCTTTATTTCTCTTGAAATGAGCGCGATTAGTTCATCTACGCTATTACTAAATTCTTTTGTTTGCATGTAATCGGCGAAACCGCGAAATGAAGAATTGCGCCACGCAATGTTAACTGAGTCTTTTGTTGCATGACGGAGGCCTCCGAGCCCTTTGATGTGATTGTAGGCTATTCCGGCATTCCCCAGGTATTCGGAGAAGACATCCTGATTGAATTGAGGATTGTGGCGGGATTTCGGAATCGTTCGAATATCGACGAGGCGAGTGACCCCATACATCCTGAGAATGTCTAGAAATTCTTCTTTGGTTCTGGTTGAATGACCAATTGTAAAAACGTCCGGCTGATCAACTTTTGATTTAGCCGTTTTCTTTTTGGTTGCTTTCTCGACAAGTTCTGGTTCCAAGATTCGCGAGTTCATAAGGAATGCCGCTGAACTAACAATCGTACTCCACAGAGTTTTAAAATAACGCGATTCTTACTGAGCCTAAAATTCTGCTTTAGGACGACGCATAACCTCTCTTGAATAAGATTTGATTGTTTAGTGCCACGGTGAGACCAATTGGAAAAGAATGCAATGCAGAAATTACTGAATAGGCAAAAACTCGTCTTTCAGAACACAATTTACGCTCCAATAATAATCAACAATTATCCACGAACCTCACCAATCTTTCGCACTTCAGATTCCTCGGACCTTAGTCCGGGGCGAGACGATTTCACAATCAGAAATGTGTTTCAAAAGAAGATTATGATTGTCGATGATGAGACACAGATCGCGAAGTTATATTCATTGATTTTGTCGAACGCAGGATTTACTATCTCAAATCTCGTGTTCAATGGCCTGGATGCTCTTACTCAAATACAAAAAGGAGACGATGTAGATCTAGTCATCATAGATCAACGCATGCCAAACATGGACGGGCTCACAGCTACAAAGCGAATGAAAGAGCTCAAACCTCACCTCAAAGTAATCATGATTACAGCGTACGAGGTACCAAACCCTGAAAAAAGGATATTCAACGCAGTCCTCACAAAGCCGGTTTCTTCGAGAACTCTCGTAGAGACTGTGTCTCTTGTGTTGAAAAGCTCGTAGCTTTCTCTCTGATGTTAATTTATAAAACGAAGCCCGTTGATACTGGTTGTTTTGAGAAAGTGAACGCTCAAGAAGTTATTTCAGATCTCCGAAAGCAAGAAGTTGAGATTTTAACAGAAGAACGCCTAACGAAGGTTGTTAACGAGATTCCCAATCCAAGGACCTATATAGGTCACGAACCGAGCGGCGCATTTTCGATTGGGAATCTGACTGCGTCTCTCCCTGTTCTCAAACTTGCAAAGCATGGTTTTCATGCCATAATACTTCTTGCGGACCTGCATGCTCTTGCAAACGATAAGGGGAATCTCAGCGAGATACAGGAGTTTGCTCGCAAAGATCGGGATATGTTTGAAAGAGTTGCGCAGAAGATGGGCATTGGCGGAAAGATAGAATACAAATTTGGAACAGAGTTCGAAGATCAGAATTATTTTATCCAGATGCTTAGGTTGGCTAAAGTAATTAATTTCACTGAGGCGGAGAAGAGCATGGATGAGATTAGCAGAAAGAGTGTTGCGCGAATGACTTCATCGGCAATCTATCCGCTAATGCAAGTCCTTGATATCGGGGTTCTCGGCGTAAATGTCGCTGTAGGCTCTATTGATCAAAGGAAGGTGCATGTTCTTGCAATTGAGAATCTTAAGAAACTTGGATTTGCAACTCCTGTAGCTGTTCATAACCGAGTGTTGCTTCAGGGAATTGACGGCAAAAGGAAGATGAGCAAGTCCTTTGGCAACACGATCGATCTTGACGAGACTCTAGATTCACTTGAGAAGAAAATAAGGAAGACTTACTGTTCTCCAGGTGAAGTTGAGATAAATCCGATTCTCGGGTGGTACAAAGCATTGCTCTTTCCTCTGTCAAATCTGCCTTTTCGATTCGGAGACAAAGAAGTAAAAAATTACGTTGAACTAGAATCTCTTTGGAGAAAAAAGCAAATCACTCCACAAGAGCTGAAAGGAGCCGTCGTGAGAGATCTAGCCAATGTGATCCTCTAGCATCTCATCTAGAAATTCACGCAAAGCCCGTTTGAGTCGGGTAAATTTATAACATATGTCATAATTTTGAATGATTTGACCCGTTGCCCTGGCAAGTGCCTACTTTTTGCTGGCGCAGACAGCTGCTTTCAAATCAATGGTGAAGAATAATGATCACTCCTGAACTGGCCGTACTTGCAGCAATCTCTGGTTTTACTATCTTCCTGGGACTTCCCGTCGCAATCATAAAGCGAGTTGGTGCAAGTCTGAAGGGCTTTCTAAACGCCATCACGATCGGCGTCTTGATTTTTATTCTGATAGAGGTTCTGCCACAGGCAAAAACCTACACGGAAAATGCGATGATTATCTCCTCAAGTAGTGGCACGGGGTATGTCGTGGCCTTAGTCGCAGGATTGGGATTGGGAATTTTTGGGCTAGTTGCCTACGAAATGCGTTTCATAAAGGTAAAGCAGAGAAGAAATGGAAACCTATCCTCGAAGCAATCGTCGAAGGCCACATCACTTAATTTAGGATCAGCCCAAGCTGCGGGCTCTGTTGCTACTGCAACTTCAGAACTTACTCCAAAGCCAATGCCTACACAGCTTTTGGGCGCAGAAGAAGCTAAGCAATTAGCGCTCACGATTGCAATAGGAATAGGCGTGCATAATTTTACAGAAGGCCTTGCGATCGGTCAGACATACCTTACGAGTGCCACAATAGGGATCTCCTACCTTCTGATAATTGGTTTCGCGATTCACAATTCGACAGAAGGGTTTGGTATTGCGGCCCCAATGGCCGGATACATTCCCTCATTGAAGTACCTTGCCGCCTTGGGCTTGATTGGAGGGGGTCCTACTTTTGTGGGTGCACTCATCGGAGCTGTTTGGCAGACAAATAATCTAATGTTGACATTCTTTCTTGCCTTAGCTTCGGGAGCCCTAATCTACATCATCGCAGGGATGTTTTATGTCGCAAGGCGACAAACAAGCAACCAACTCTTCATGCTAGGAATATTCGTTGGCTTTCTAGTGGCATATGGAACAGATCTCTTTCTTGCTTTGAGAGGGTTCTAGGGTAATTTGAACTGGCTGTTCAAAGAAGAGCCTACACATTACTCCTACGACGATCTAGTAAGAGAGGGCAAGACAACTTGGTCTGGAGTTCGAAACAATCTGGCTTTGAAATACCTTAGAACCGTGAAAAAAGGCGAGATGATATTCTACTATCATAGCGGCACGGAAAAACAGGTGGTCGGAATTATGAAGGCGCTAGGAAACGCATATTCCCTGGATAAGAAAAATTCTGATATCTCTACTTCAAAAGAAGTCGCCCTGGATGTCGCGCCTGTCGAGAAGCTTGTAAGGCCAGTTACACTACGATCAATCAAAAATGATACCAGATTCTCGGACTTTGCCCTTGTCAAGTTCTTGAGATTGTCTGTAATGCCTGTCACAAATGATCAATGGAGCGCCATCAAAGCTATGGCAAAGGCCTGAAATCTAGGAAGATCCTACGCTCACGTTCTCCCCTCTTTTTCGCCATTTTTGGCCCTGAGGTGTATCTTGCACTTCAATACCTGATTCGAGCAATTCTTCCCTAATCGAATCTGCAAGCTTCCAATTCTTCTGACTACGAGCAGTGGCTCTATCCTCGAGCATTTTTTTGATTTCTTCAGAAAGAGAAGCTTCGTCAGTTGCCCTAATTACAACAGCGAAGATAGAGTCGAAATCTTTTAGCATAAAATCGAGCATGGCTCTTGCATCCCTTTGTCTCACTTGATTTGCGTCCAGGAGCTTGTTTCCATCGGTTATGAATTCAAATACTGAGGCTAACGCTCGAGGAGTGTCCAAATCATTGCCAAGTGAGGAGATGTAACCCTCTCGAGTCTTTGAAATGAGTTTCTCAACCTCTCTCGAGGGAGCACCCGCTTTCATAGCATCTTCGCGACCTTTAGACTGAGACACTTCTTCAAGTCTAGACACGAACTCGTTTATTCGTCTAACAGAGGCGTTCGCTTGCTCTAAAGATTGCTCATTGAAGTTCAGCTGGGTCCTGTATTGACCTGACAAGAGAAAGAGCCTGAGAGCTACTCCACTGACACCTTTGTCGCGTAACTCCCTCACTGTAACAAAGTTGCCTAATCTCTTAGCCATTTTGACACTGTTCATGAGAAGATGCTCGGCCTCGAGCCAGTAGTTCACAAACTTCCTACCTGTATAGGCTTCAGACTGTGCTATCTCGTTTTCATGATGAGGGAATATGTTATCGACTCCGCCCGTATGTATGTCGAAATGTTCGCCAAGATACTTCATGGACATCGCCGAGCATTCAATATGCCAGCCGGGCCTGCCCTTTCCTAAGCTTGTTTCCCAGAATATCGTTCCATCATTTTCATCCCAAGCTTTCCATAAGGCAAAGTCTTGGGCAGAATCTTTGTCGTAGTCATCTTGGCGAACTCTTGCGCCAGCTTTTAACTCCCCTATCTTTAGTCCCGATAATTTTCCGTAGTTTGGAAATTTGGATATCCTGTAGTAAATAGACCCATCATCGCTTCGGTATGCGACCCCTTTTTTCAGGAGTCCGTCTACCATCGCTACCATTTCTGCAATGTGATTGGTAGCTCTCGGGTAATACTCGGCCCGTTGAACCTTGAGAAAATCGAGATCTTCAAAAAAAGTATTCGCGAAAGGGTCTGTGAACTCTTTTAGGCCAATCTTGTTTTCTCGACACATTTTGATTATACGATCGTCAACATCGGTGATGTTCATGACCTGAATGACTTTGTAACCTCTGTACTCGAGGAAACGTCTCAAGAGATCCTCGAAAACAAAAGTCCGATAGTTTCCAATGTGTGGATAATTCCAAACTGTTGGTCCACAGGTGTACATTTTCACTTCTCGGTCAGCTATCGGTACGAATTCTTGCAGTTCTCGGCCGTAGGCGTTGAAGAATTTAATCAAGTGTCCCCTCAAAAATCTCCTTTAAATCTAGATCTTCGTCTTACTATTTTTGTGAGAAAGTGGCACTAAAATATTGCGTATAGATCATACAAGGTCAGGAGTAAACGCTCTAAATCCAAAGGCGCGAGTAAAAGATATCCGAATAGAATTATCTAAAGAAATATAAAGCGCAAAAGTCGAATTCGGTACGATCCCCAAGAATGGGGCTCACTTTGGTATCTGACTTCGGCTCGTTATGGACCTATATTCTTCTTGAGTCAGAACTTGCATTGCGGGCTGTTGCTGAACTATGTAGACTGGATTTCCTGCGGGATCCATCTGGGACGTTTTCAAAACCTTCGTCAGAACCATCTTTATTCCCAAAACATAACCATCGTCAACAGAATAATAGTTCCACTCTTCTACCAGAGGCTTGTAACCAATGGCTTTTCCGCTTGGAATTTGTGGTTGCATCAGAGACTCTTCGCGCTCGTTACTTTATCTCTCTTTTGTTGTGCTTAATACTTTGTGCTCAATCTCTGAGGCGCCTATTCCCCTCGACAAGGAAATAAGATCGCGCTTACTAAGGGAGAATATTATACGCCAAGTTCGCGGGTTTTTTTGAAAGCTATAGTGATTAGAGTTAGATAATGATCGCTGTCATTAGAGCAGAATATGAAAAAAAGGAAATGTCTCTAACTCCTCGAAGAGCTAAAAGGCTAGAGACTGGCTAGGACATTTTTCCGATCTTGAACATTTTTGTACCACAGGTAGCGCAAGTTCCAGTTACTGCTGGACGTCCATTTTTTAGTTTAGTTTGTTTTGCGCCCTTGATCTCTCGTGTCTTCTTGCATTTAACGCAGTAGCCTTGCACCATTTTGTGCTCGTGCCTGAGCACAGCCGCTTCGTATTTAAATTAAGCGTGGGATTACGCACAAATTGATTTGAGCTTTAAATATTGAGGCGGTTTTTCGTCTTGATTTAGAGCGGATTTTTTACTATATGGTACGTAGATTGAATGCTCCCTATTTCGGGAAACGATACATCGGAAGCTCTGAGACAAAGATTCTGCATGACATGGACAGGGAAACTCCAAAGTGCAAAATAGATGCAATCGCGCGGAAAGACATCCAAATGTTTGAGTGGCTCTCGATACCGCTTGATATGGGTTACAAAGGTTGTGCATATTGCATGGCAGATTACAAAGAAGGCAAGCTCCCAAAATAATTTTCCTCTCTTATTGTCGGCGTAGAATTTCTTTCTTCGATTAATTGTAAGGCATTTGGGAGAAGATACTAATCGAATGCTTAAGCGGTTAACCTTTTATCTGTTAATAATTCGATATTGAATTAATCTTCCATCATGGAATACAAGTGGACAGCGCTTTCGAACACCACCATCGGAGTACTCATGGCTGCTCTGGATGGGACTATAGTTCTGATTTCGCTTCCAGCGATATTCAACGGGATCAAGATAGACCCTCTCACGTCATTTCAGTATTTGCTATGGATACTCTTCGGCTATAGCATAGTCACGTCGACGCTCCTTGTTACTTTTGGCCGAATTTCCGATATGCTAGGTCGTGTGAGACTCTACAATCTGGGGTTCGCGATCTTTACTGTTGGCTCAGCGCTCTGCTATGTGACTCCCAATACAGGCGATGCTGGCGCTTTAGAGCTGATATTGTTTAGAATAGTTCAAGGAGTGGGGGCAGCTTTTCTCTTTGCCAATAGTGCAGCAATCATCACAGACGCCTTTCCTGAAAGAGAGAGGGGACAAGCGCTTGGGATAAACATGGTAGCTGTCCTAGCTGGATCTTTGATTGGACTGGTCGGTGGCGGGATTCTGGCTTCAATTTATTGGAGAGACATTTTCCTTGTGAATGTTCCGATAGGAATCTTTGGTACTGTTTGGTCGTACTGGAAACTGAAAGAGGTTGGCACGATTAAAAGAGATCAGAAGCTAGACATTTGGGGCAATGTAACTTTCGGAGTCGGCCTAACACTACTTCTTGTCGGAATAACTTACGGGCTACTTCCTTATCAATCGTCGTCAATGGGCTGGTTAAATCCTTGGGTCATTGCCTCTTTGCTTTCTGGAGCTCTACTTTTGATTTCTTTTCCTTTAATTGAGATGAAAGTCGAAGATCCGATGTTTAGATTGGAACTTTTCAAAATAAGAGCCTTCAGCATGGGAAACTTTGCCGGACTTCTTGCATCGGTCGGACGAGGCGGTGTCCAAATTATGTTGATTATTTTACTTCAAGGAATCTGGTTGCCCCTTCACGGTTATGCGATAAAGGATACTCCTTTCTGGTCTGGCATCTATCTTACCCCGATGTTGGTTGGTTTTGTCATCATGGGGCCAATAAGCGGGCGCCTTTCGGACAAACATGGCGCTAGACTTCTTGCCACAGCAGGGATGGTCATAACAGCTGGATCTTTCTTGGCCCTTTCATTTCTTCCCTACAATTTTGAGTTACTTCCCTTTGCGATAATTCTTTTTGTGATGGGCATAGGTGGAGGCATGTTCTCTTCGCCAAATATCGCTGCAATTATGAATGCTTCTCCGCGTGAACATAGAGGAGCGGCATCGGGAATGCGCGCCACACTCCAAAACATCGGCCAGACAATGAGTCTCGCGATATTTTTCACAATCATACTGGGGGCGCTTGCAAGCAGCCTCCCTAGCTCAATATCTGCCGCGCTCTCAGCTCAAAACGTACCGCAAAATATTAGCAGCCTGTTTGCAAATAGCATTTCTCCAACAGGGGCCTTATTCGCGGCTTTCCTTGGAATCAATCCGATCCAAGCTGGTCTCAGCCCTGCTCTCTTGGCGCAGATACCCTCTGCAGCCCTAAAAACAATAGAGTCTCCGACCTTTTTTGCGAATGCGATCGCTCCTGCATTCACGTCGGCATTGCATGTGGCATTCTATATTGGTGCAGGAATCTCGGTAGTCGCTGCAATTGCATCTGCGTTCCGGGGGAGACACTCCTTATCTGTTTCTGTGGATCAGCAAAAGCTAAGTCAAGAAAAGCCTGTACCAGCTATCGTCAAAGCTGGCGACGTTTCTACAAATCAGAAAGGAATTGATTCATCTTCCCAAAGAAAGTTAGGGCAAGAAAAGTGAGAGTTTGAAAAGATCGATAGTCGAAATAGCGGCTGCCAAAAGCAAAACTGACAGAACCGAACTCTGGCGCGCAGCGTCGGATTCTTGGAAGAGACTCACTCGCCAAGTCGAGAATAATCTAGCGAATCTGGGTCTTGGGCTAGCCGAATTTAGAATTTTGAAAACTCTGGACAAAGAAGGTCCTGCTCCTATGGCTCATCTTTCACGCGAGACGCTCGTCACGCAGGCAGCCGTGACAGTGATCGTCGATAATCTAGAGGGAGCGGGATCAGTCCAAAGAATTAGAAGCGTGGAAGACAGGCGAGTAATCAATGTCGAAATAACTGCAAGGGGTAGATCCTTGCTAAAGGAGGCTCTCAAAATTCACAAGCGGTTTGTGGAGGAAATGCTTGAAGAGTTGACCGACGAAGAACTACAGAGCCTTTCTATCTTAATGGGTAGGCTTTCTTCTAAAATAGAGTCCCCTAAATTTGGTTAGTAAAAGAAAGAATTCAATGTGCTACTGAAAGGCCTTTGCCTTTTCCTTCAACTCTTTCATAAAGTCCTGAGCTTTCACATCGTATCGGAGGTTTCCCTCCCTTGTTCGCACGGCAATAGTATTGTTACTCTGCTCTTTTTCTCCCACGATGAGCATATAGGGAATCTTTTGGATTTGTGCAACCTTGATCTTGGAGCTCATTGTCCCGGCTTCAAAATCACCTTCGGCCCTTACGCCTTCGTTCACGAGCTGCGCTAGGACCATCCTTCCGTACCCGACGTGCGAGTCAGATACGGGAATCACTCGCGCCTGAATCGGAGCGAGCCAAACCGGAAGCTTACCCTTGTAATGCTCTAAAATCACGCCTAGGAATCGCTCCATAGATCCAAAAATTGTTCTATGAATCACAATTGGCGTGTGCTCTTTTCCATCCTCGCCGACGTAAGTCAGCTTGAATTTCTTCGGCATCTGAATATCAGCTTGAATCGTACAGCACTGCCATTCTCGCCCCAAAGAGTCCTTTATGTCGACGTCTATCTTCGGGGAGTAAAAATTACCTTCTTTTTCTTTGATTTCATACTTCAAGTTCTTATGCTCTAAAACTTGCTTTAGAATGTTCGTCGCTTCTGCCCATTCTTCATCAGAGCCCATTGATTCGTCGGGCCGAGTAGAGAGCTTCATTTTGAAAGGTAGTCCGAAAGCCGAATAGACTCTTTCCATGAGTCCTATTATTTCCTCGATAGCCTCAACTCCTTTTTCTTTCGTCGTAATTATGTGGGCGTCATCCTGAGTCAGTATTTTGACTCTGAATAATCCACTAGCGACTCCGCTTAGCTCATTACGATAAAGAGGATCAAATGTAGAATATTTCACTGGCAAGTCCTTGTAACTCCACTTCCTGGTTCTGTATATGAGAAAGGTACCCGGACAATTCATCGGTTTTAGACCGAACTCTTCGTTCCCTAGTCTAGTGAGAAACATGTTATCTTTGTAATGCGCAGAGTGTCCACTGACATCCCAAAGAACCGTGTTAGCTAGGGCGGGAGTGCTTATCTCTTGATAATTCAGCTTCGTAAGCTCGGCTCTTATGAAATTCTTCAGGGTTTCAAAGAGGATCAACCCATTCTTGTGCCAGTATACCATACCTGGAGAAGGCTCCTGGAAGCTGAATAGATCTAGCTTCTCGCCTATTATCCTGTGATCCGTGTCAGGAAGCCCACTGAAATCGCTCCTCTTGATCCGAGCAAGTCGCTCATGCTCAGTAAACTGTCTTTGGGGTTTCTCTTGCGTTGCCTTTTGTACCTGAAGAGTCTGGCCCTGACCGTAGCTTCTAGACATCTCAGCTAATGGGTGCCCTTTTACCTTGATTTCAAGAGCTTTGTTCCAGCCAAAAGGGGCTCGGAAAGTTTCGAGACCTAGCGACTTTGCTTCTTCTTCCATTTTCTTTAGAATAGTAAATGCGTCCGTCGGCCTTGAAAGATTCTGACTAAGATGGGCAAAAGGATAGATCATCAGGCGTTTTACTTTGAGGTTATCTGCAAATTTTTTGGCGTCAATAATTGCAGTCTTTGCTTCAGAGTCGTCGTCACCTCGCTCAACCGCAGTAAAAAGAACTAACAGATCGTTTTCTCTCACTGGCTTTGGATCGATATCCTCGGCATTTGCTACTTCTTTCTCTATTGGCTTGTACTCGATGAAATCAACGTGAAATTGTAATATTTTCATTGCGATTCGCTCGAAAGCCTTTGGATTACTTTGAATAGGAAGAACAGAGAAGAACTCACAGTTCTAAAACTTAGCGCTATTTTGTTGAGAGGATAGCGCTTTTTGGATTTGCTCTGGAAAAGCG
>JARCRS010000236.1 GCA_029850555.1 archaeon
TTACCTACTGTCGCTCGAGTTCGACGTACAAACAGAACTTTGCTTTGGAACGCAAGTGCACTGCTGGCCGAGTGTATCAGATGCTTACAAGTACCTCATACTCAACGAGCGTGTTGAGGGATGGGTCCTTTCGCCATACACCATGAGAATCAATATTGCGCTCTTAATCACAGCCATAGTCTTCACTGCTATGTCCTTAACAATTTCAATATTATCGAACCGGCGAGCGAAAAGAGGCGGCGAAACGATGACTCGCATCCAAGGAAGTACGGAAGCTCCTAACAACCGCTCGCATTGATAAGGAACCATCGGATGGCGCCTTTCTCTGCTGTTTTGCGCAAAAGCTTTCCTCGCATTGTTCTTCGCGCTCTTGCTACGAACCTGCTTTATATTCAGTCATTAAAGGACCCCCATCCCCCTAGCTTCTACATACAGGTATGCCGAATAACCATTGCTCGTTTCTTGCGCCTATCAAGCGTCTTCACTCGATAGGGTCGCCGAATCCCAGCTACTTCTCCTCAACAGCAATTTTCGCCAGGAGAAGAATCTTTCAAATTGTCCTCGGAGCGCCCCAAGAAGAATTCGAAGAGGGCCTCAACGCTGGTCAAGAACAGTTAGTGTTACTTTGAAAGGATTTTGGACACTTCAGCAAGATTACATGAACAAATTTCAATACGCTCGCAGGTCGGTCCGATAAGATTTCTGAGGCACTCGGCGTTCTTACGAAACAGACAGAACAATTCAGCAAAGCTCTGACAACTCTTACAGACCTAGCAAAACAATACTTTGACGAAAGAATATCCGAACGCGCAAATCGCAGAAAGAAGCAGAGCTCACAAGAAAGCCTATAACGAAACTATGTCTTTTGCGTTAAGCGAATGGAAGAAGGATAATCCAGAGCTTTCCTCAAAATTCTACAAATCTCCTATACAAGTTGCATTCGTTAATATGTGGGACATCTGCAGACATTTTCAGTGGTTTCGCAAAAGATTGTATCCCATTACGCGGGGCCTTAATAGTTGCCACTCGCTATCACGTCTTCAAGATTAGAAAGTCAAATTCTTTCATTGTGTCTTCCGATCTTTGATTGAATGGCATCTGACATAGAATCTTTTGGAGATTGTCATAATGACGTTTGTCAATACATATTGAAAAAATCCAACAGGCTCCAAACCGATAAGCCCACCTTAGAGCTACGCATTCTCGCTTTGCTGTTCAGTTCATCTTTTTTCCTCACTTTTCTTCGACGCTGATTTTGTTCTTTTGTGTTGTTTCAAGTGTAAGAGTTTGAACTCCATTTTGAACTTGAATAGATATGTCCTTACGCGCAGAATTGTTCTCTCGAATGATTGATTTCGGTCCAAAGGCTTGAGACGTGTTATAAACAAATTTGTTTATAAACAAGTATGTTATAGTGTGAACAGGCAGCATGTACGTTGGTAAACCTTCGCCCCCAGAAGAGATCGTAGATAGGACGGAGGAAGTGGACGGGATCGTCGAAAGATGCTCCAATGAGAAGGTCAACTACGCGATCGCCCTTCTTGGTTATAGACGAATTGGAAAGACGACCATCCTTCTGAAGGCAAAGGAAAGACTAGAATCAAGGGGTGTTTTAGTGGTCTATTTCGACGTTAAAAAGAACCTCAGCGACCCCGCGAACTTTCTAAAGCGGTTGCAAAAGATCGCCTTCGGCGAATATTTCAGACAAATGGGATTTCGCAAACGACCTGTAGGCGCTCTGAAGAACATCGGCGAGCAGGCATTCCATGCGATATCTGATGCAATTAAGGGAATCAAGGGTGTCGGTGTTCAACTCACATTCAAACCCAACGGCGATATTGAGCTTGAGCCAAAGATGGAGTTTGGGAGCTCGCCAGATTATGGAGAGATGTTTGATGCAACCTTCGAATCAATAAACAGGATCTCGAAGAGGATCGACGTCAAACTAGTGGTAATCCTTGACGAGTTCCAAGATATGATCAAACTACATAGGTATAGAGGACTTGGAAACATCCTCGATAGATTCAGAGATGTGATTCAAAATCGTGCCAAGAACCTTAGCTATGTAGTTTCCGGGTCTCAAATACACATTACCCGCGAGTTTTTAGAAAAGGGGAAAGGTGCTGCTTTCCTGCACTTCGTCGAAATTGACATTGAAGATCTGAAAGAACCTTCAGCAACAGAGCTATTCGAAAAGTATAGTGGCGCTCGTAGAATTGGCTCCAGTCAAATGAAGGCTGGTGCGAGAGAGGCCTATCGATTAGTCGGCGGACATCCATTCTATCTGATGTCTCTCGCGGAGGCTTGGGATGGAACAAAGCAGTTAGGTGAGGTATACAGAGGTCTTCTCACATCCCCTCGGAAACCGCTGTCGATCTATGCAGAATATGTATTGGCGGCTGACCTGGCCGAGGCAAAGAGAGGAGAACCGGCTCTCCGAGCGATTTTAGTATCGCTGGCTGAAGGGCCAAAGTCTGTCGGCGAAATTGCAAAAAACATCGGCTTAATGCAGGCTGGTCTCCCTAGTTATCTATCTGAGCTAATCAAATATGATTTGGTGACATTTTACGAAGGCAAGTACGCTATACGCGACAAGATAATCAGAGATTACCTGAGTTTCTCAAGGTGAGCTACTCACGACTAAAGATCGTGAGTTTTTGTGGGGCCAAGATCAAGTTATCGATGCAGATGTAGTTAGGCGCGAAGGTAAAAGGGATTAATCGACAAGACGCAAATGTGTTACTTAGTCCAATCTACTTATTGAATAAGAAGCGTTCCAAAAACAAAATGTCGAATCATTTGAGAGCTCATTCGTGCTTGTTTCCAAAGCTTTTCAGTGTTCCAGATTGACAGGCTCGGCCCGACCGGACGCGGGCCAGCATAAGTCCTTGTTAGGAGGAGATTATCGGAGCCCGGGTCGGGGCCAGCTCAATCGCAGCCGCAAATACAAACTAATGTCAAAACTCTTTTTGGTCGGCAGGTTACTCTCTCAAGATTCGAAAAATAGTTGTGATTTAACAGAGCAGGTTCTCAAAGTCAAAGTCGCTGACAACGCTTACAGAAATCAGCACGGTCTTAGATTCACTGCGTTCTATCAGAATTCATGTCAAAGTACTCCTTTGAACATGGCAATAATCGCGATCAATGTGAATGTGATTATGACGAGTGTCATCAGATTTTTTTCAATCCAGTTGTCAATTTTCATAGTACCGCCCTTTTCGTGATCTGCATTAGGGTATGCAAAATAGTATAATTTAAACAAAAAGCAATTTTCCTTCCTATGAATAGTAGCAGCATTCGCTAAATCGTTGCCCAAGTACAACGATTTCCGATATAATCCTGCAAATCCATACCGTATATTACTAGTAAAAAACCTACAT
>JARCRS010000237.1 GCA_029850555.1 archaeon
GGGCTCGAATGCGCTTGCGTCCTACATAGTTTTGGTCTGTCGCCCTCAGCCTGCAGGAGCAAAGCTAGCAACTCGAAAGGAGTTTGTAAATGCTCTGAGAAAGGAGCTGCCACATGCCCTCACAAAATTGCGAAATAGTAACATTGCACCAGTAGACTTGGCACAAGCATCAATAGGCCCCGGGATGGCTGTTTTTTCCAGATTTTCACGGGTACTTGAAGCGGACGCCTCTAAAATGTCGGTTAGGACGGCGCTCCAAATCATCAACCAAGAGCTTGATGCATTTCTTAATGCCCAAGAGAGCGAGCTTGACAGAGAAACAAGATTCTGTATTGCTTGGTTTGAGCAGCATGGTCATGAACGGGCTGCTTTTGGAGAAGCAGATGTTTTAGCCAGGGCGAAAAACACCGCCGTAGCCACTCTTTCAAACATAGGTCTCATCGAAGCAGCAAGTGGATACGTACGAATAAACAATCGTGATGAATTAACGCGGGAAAAAGATCTTTCACGCACAGATCATCTTACGATATGGAGATGCGTTCAAGAACTTATCCGTGCCTTGGAGGAGGGAGGATAAACAAAAGCTGCGGATGTAGTGAATCAAATTGGGATGGGGCTAAGTGAGATTTCCAAAGACTTGTCTTACAGACTGTTTTCCATTTGCGAGAGGAAAGGGTTGACTGACGAAGCCTTATCGTATAATAATCTCGTAGCTTCATGGAACTCCATACGCGAAAAATCCGGTTCCAGCACGATTTCTGGTGGACAGATGAGATTAGGATAATGACAGAAGAGAAAGTTCTGAAACCGTGGAGAGAAGTGATAACTCCACATGCCGATGTTTCGGGAGGAAGATTCAGGCAAGCAGAGTTTGCAGCTGACCTTGCTCAAGTAATTGCAGGAAAAGCGACGTCGGAATATCAAGACCCAATCGAGTTCTTCAAGAGAACCTATCTGACTGCGGGCATGACTCGGCTTTTAGCGGTCGCTCTACAAAGAGTCTCCGGGGAAGCTATACAGCCCGTCATTAAGGTACAAACAGCCTTTGGCGGTGGAAAAACCCATAGCATGATGGCGATCTATCATTTGCTCAATGGCAAAGCAGTCGTAAATCAACTTGAAGGGATACAAGGTATTCTTACGAATGCTGGAACGAAGAAACTTCCGAAAGCCTCCTTTGCAATTCTCGTAGGGTCAGATCTCGATCCTTCCAAGGGCAAATCTTATGGAAAGACAAAAGTTAACACTTTATGGGGCCAGATAGCGTATCAGATTGGAGGAAGTGACGCTTATGAAATAGTTAGGACATCTGATGAAAAAGGGGTTTCGCCTGGCTCAGACACACTCATTGAAATCCTGGATAAGTTTGGACCATGTGTAATTCTGATAGATGAAATGGTAACTTATATGCGAAATATTTATGGCGTTGAAGGTTTACCTTCAGGTTCCTTTGATTCTAACATCAGCTTCATACACTCTCTGACTGAAGCAGTGAAAAGATCTAAAGCGAGTTTGCTAGTTGCTTCAATTCCAGAATCAGATATAGAAATTGGTGGCACAGCTGGCAAGGCTGTTCTCGAGCGAATTGAAGCAATCTTCAATCGTATCGAAGAAGCATGGGAACCAATCCAACCAAAAGAGAGTTTTGAAATTGTGAGGCGACGGCTATTCGCCGAAATAATAGACGAGAAAGCGCGTAATGATACTTGCAAGGCTTATGGGAAACTTTACTCATCCAATGCTTCATGTTTTCCAGTAGAGTCTAAAGAAGAACCCTACTTAGAGAGGATGAGAGCAGCGTATCCGATTCATCCAGAGGTCTTCGACAGACTATATGACGATTGGGCAGCAATGGATCGTTTTCAAAAAACACGCGGCGTGCTGAGATTAATGGCAGCCACCATTCATGAGCTTTGGGTTAAAGGTGATAATTCCTTGATGATAATGCCGGGTTCTCTTCCTTTAGATTCATCGAAAGTAAAGAACGAAATCTTACGTTACCTTCCCGACGTTTGGAACAGCATAATTGACAAAGATATAGACGGTGACAGATCCGAACCTTTCAAGATCGATGAAGAGAATCCGAGATTTGGGACCCGTACTGCCGCTAGAAGAGTTGCGCGAACGATTTTCTTGGGCAGTGCCCCGTCAGTATCGGCCCAAAGAGTGAGGGGCATTGAAAATGTCCGGATACGATTAGGAATTGTTCAGCCCGGTGAACAAGTTGCTCTGTTTGATGATGCTTTGGGAAAGCTCTTGGATCGTTTAACACATTTGTATACGGACGCAAGCAATCAACGATACTGGTTTGACACACAGCCAGGCCTTGGTAGGACTGTTAGGGATCGGGCAGGAAGGCTCGATTTTGCTGATGTCAGATTAGAAATCGAGAGAAGATTAAAGGCAGTTAGGGAACGCGGAGATTTTCACGCAGTGCATATCAGTCCAAGCTCAAGTGATGTACCCGACGAACAAGAAGTACGACTAATTGTTCTTCCAATTACTGCAACTCACAAGTCTGGGCGAACAGATTCGCAAGCCATTCAGCAAGCAAGCTCAATCCTAGAAAACAGAGGAGAAAGTCCTCGGCATTTCAAAAACATGATCGTCTTTTTGGCGCCTGATATGGAACTTGCACCAGCATTAGAATTAGATGTAAGACAGTATTTGGCTTGGAGCTCGGTCATTGAGGATGCAGATTCGCTAAACCTAGATGGGTACCAGAGACGACAAGCGGCGCACAATAAAGAGAGAATTAACGAGGGAGTGGACTTCCGACTGAAGGAAACCTATGGCTGGTTGCTAGTTCCTTCGCAGGAAGGTACGGGGCCGATTACGTGGACAATCTCTAAAGTTTCCGCCAGTGAGGGAAGTTTCGTCAGTAGTGTTTCAAAGAAACTTAGGATTGACCAGCTTCTACTTACGAAATGGTCACCCGCCTTGCTCAAAATGGAGCTTGATCGCTGGGTCTGGAGGAATCAAGAGCACATTGGCGTCCAAAAATTATGGGAATACATGTGTAAGTATCCTTACTTAACCCGTTTAAAGGACTCGGAAGTCTTACTTCAAACAATAAGAGACGGAGTAAGCGTTGCTTCAAGGGACTACTTCGGTTACGCAACTGGAATTGGAGAAAAAAATCACTACCTTGGATTAAAGATTGGTTCGGACCCTGGTAACATTTACCTTGACTCGAGCAGTGTTTTGGTAAAACCTGAAGCTGCCATAGCTCAGATTCCACAAGAGGCGGAATCACCCAACTTCGAGGAGAAGGGAAGACCGGTGCATGCTCCCGAAGCGGCACCTCTTCAATTGAGTCTCGATACTCCTTTAGAGAGCGCTACACGCTTTTACGGAACTGTGGAATTAGATCCTACCCGATTGGGTCGCGACGCGGGGAAAATTGCTGAGGAAATCGTTCAGCACCTTCAAAGTATTCTAGGCTCAAAAGTGGAAATTACCTTAGAAATCAACGCGAATCTACCAGGTGGAATACCAGAAAACATCCAACGAACAATCATGGAAAATTGCAAAACCCTCAAGTTCAAGCAGTTTAATCTTGAAGAGAAATGAGTTGTTCATGTTTTAGAAGCTGCAGAAAGATTGTTCTTCTAGGAAGGTAAACTAGAGCTTTTCATGAGGGGCTATCTCTGTTTTTCTGAGAGAATAAGGAAATAAGTTTCAATAGCATAACTTCCTTTAATTTGGCGCAACGTCGAATTTATTCACCTAGACCTGCCGAGCGTATAATGTATGGGTTCAGGTCACTTAGAAGCTCGGACGAAATAACATCGCGCATACTCATTCTAGCAAAAGATGGATCTGGTAAGACCCGTCTAATGTACTTGTCAAACTTGGGTTATAGTCAAATGATGGACCATCTCAATCGACTTATCCGTCAAGGTCTGATTCGAGAGGAATACGGCCCGAATATGCGATCAAAGAGGTTCAAAACAACGGAAGAGGGTCATAATTTCCTGAGGGCGCTAAAAGAAATACAAGAGATCATCCAAGAGCCAGAAGCAACGTAGTTTTCCAAGTAACGTAGTTTTCAATTTAGATGGGACTTTCCGACCGAGCTCTGAGCTTGAAGATTATGAGAGCTGAAGTTATCAGTCGAGTAGAATCTGAGGAAGACAGGGCATACTACCTTGGGGATCTCGCATATGGAAAGCGGTCAAAGCACTACGTAAAAGAGTACAATACGATCCTCAACGGAAACATCATCTTCATCAAAGGTAATCAACAAGCCAGTTGACTTGGACTACATTTGTAAACTAATCGAAGAAAGAGTTAATCGGATGGATATGTTCTGTTTGCTCTAAGCGTACGTGCTACATAGGCATATCTCTGTACGAGAGCTATCCCAGTGAGAACCAGAATGACGTAAACTCCAATTGCAACGTAGCCCAGAAGCGTACCCACCATCAACACGGCCAGTCTGTCAGATCTCTCGCCCAGTCCTAGATTATGAAATCTGACTCCTAGAGACTCTGCTTTGATTTTGAGATAGCTTACAGTCAAAGAGAGGCTTATTGTCAAGAGAATAATTGCATGATTCAAACCATATCCAGCGTAGACAATTCCAGCGTACATGGCAATGTCCGACATCCGGTCGAATACTGAATCATTGACTGATCCAGCAGCTTTGCCAGTCGCTCGCGCGAGAGATCCGTCTAGGATGTCCATGATTCCGGAGCCCAAGATCGAGAATCCGGCCAGATACGGCTGCGAAGGCTTCAGTGCAAACAACAATCCTCCAAGCAAAGCTAGTGCAAAACCGAGACCTGTGAAGATATCTGGCGTGAGCTGCGCCTTTCCGAGAGAGCGCCCAATGGGATCTACAATTGGCTGCACGCGAGATCTGATAATTTGGCTCAGAACCATTCGAGTCTAAATTTCCTGCGAAATCGGACTTTTTTCTGATATAGTGTACGCAATTGGCGCCGTCAGACATCCCTTCTTCAGAGTCTCGCTCTTTTTGCCTTCGCGACCATCACAAATAGCAATGCTCCAATTATGAAAAAGACTGCCGACACTATCAAGACGAGCCAGTCCAGTCCTAGGCAGCTAAAAGTATTGGCTACGGAGCAGGAACTAGATTTTGTTGTTGTAGTTGCCGCAGTCACATGCTCTGTTGCAAAGCCGTTGATATTGCTAAAGACAAGATTTGGTTTGCCGCTCGAAGAGACGACGATTGTACCATTGTTTCCATATGCACTGATCAGCAAAGTGCCATTGTAGTAATCTATCGATGTCACGTTTGCGTTTTTAATTCCAGAGATCCAATATCCGTTGGTTCCACTTCTCATCTCGCTTTGAAAGAGCGAGGTTGAGAGGAGGTACGCGGGGATTGTCTCGGTGTTTGCGAGATCCCCATGGAATGGCTGGTTCAGAAGCGTGCCACTGACATTTGATTGGTACACTGCATCCATCGCTTCTAGGACCACAGGATCGTTGTACGGGATTCCACCTAGCAAGAGACCTGAAGCGGCTTCTCCAAACTGGAAAGTAAACGAAGGATTGAGATCTGATCTATTCGGAATGTTTTCAGAGCTCATTATTATGAAATTTGATTTGCTCGTCCCGAATGAGTTGACTAACGAGTCATAGAGCGAAATGTCTCCTGCAGAACGTGTGCACGTCTCAAGTTTGTAGAGAGCAGCTACTCCCCAACTGTATTCTTCGATCGAGCTCCCCGATGTGTTCCCTATATAATTCCTAGCAAAATTCTCCACCGTCGAGTTGCAACCGTAGAGTGTGAATCCCGCTAGAGCAAAGGTATTGATTGATCTCGCATACGCAGTCGAGTATCCAATCGCAGTGTGAAAAGGTTCGTATCTCGAATAATAAAAATTTCAGTAATTGTCTGCAACAGCCTTCATCGTTGTATTGGCTGAATTCTCCGAAGAATCCAATGAGAGGCCGTAAGCGATGAATCCAAAGCCCACTGGAGGGGAAAGGGTGGTGTTTTTCACGTCAAGTGCCAAGTACTTGGCCGTGTCGTTCACCAAACGATAATCCAAATGCTCAATCGGATAAACCTTGACAAATATGGGAGCTGAGAGGCTACCCACTATGTTCGGCGGCGAATTGTATGCGATTCCGACCCAGCTCAATGAATCAAAAGCGGCGTCATGATACCAGTGCTCGAAATCGTTCACGACAGCTGATGATCCACTGTTTGCTCCAAAATTTATGGCAACTGAATCCTGAGTAAAGACATTCTCCTCCTTTGAGTATGCGATTATAGTGCCGTTTTGCGCCGAGGGCGAGCCGTTGTTGTACACGAGATTCCTTTGGTAGTTTCCGCCTAAATCATAGAGCGATGCGTTGTCAAACTGCCCTTCCGATGAGAAAACCTGGAGGTAGAGCAGGTCGCTTGAATTTAGAGAAGAGCTTACGGGAAGAACCTGCACGCTCACTTGCGCGTACGCATTTCCCTGAGAAATGGTGGCGTTAACGTAGACATAGAATACACCTTGAGAAGTTGCAAACTCTGATCTCTTTACGAATCCATCTGAGGTTTCAAAGACTGTGGCGTTTGTAGAGCGGTAGATCGTCCCATTCACGAGGATTCTATCGGATCCTAGATAGCCAAGAACCTGCTCTCCTGCGTAATAGTCTCCAATTGCTAGCTGTTCAAGATCGGAGGAAGTAGAAGACCCGTTGGAAGCCTGGAGCATTGCAATGCGGTTAGTCAATCCGCTTCCGTTGTTAAGTTCTAGCATAGAGCTGTTGACAACAGCCTCCGGAAGATAGTTAGATGCGCCCAAACCGTTATGCTCCAAGAAAGAAAGAGCCTGACTTGCATCTTGCGTGTCATTTGTCAGCTCTGCCATCGTGAGGATCTTTCCAGCATTATCTGCCCAGAAGTTCTGGTTGTCGGTGTCGCTTGCGTTTAACTCGTCGCGGTACCCCCAGCCAGGTACCCAATGGGTTGAGAGAATATTGCTGGGTGAAGAGTTTGAATAAGATACGGGAACTCCAAATTCTAGCCCAGCCTGAAGTGCAAACAGCAAAATAACTAGCAATGCTACAATCTTCAACGCATTGAATTTCCTAGTAACCGCCTTCAAATTCAGTGTGCAAGGTTTCGATGTGAGATGTGTTCGAAGCCCTTTGTAGTGTCCAACTCGATTCACAATATATCTCATCATGGATAACGCAACTGAATTGCTGCCCTTGCTCTAGGAGAGTAGCACTACATATTATAGGCTCGAACTAGGGTATGTATGCTTTCTATTTATGATGAATTCCTGAACTTCGTCAAGTGATTGAGCCAGAACCCACATTCGAAGCTTGCAAAGGCCGCTGACGAGGAAGGAGGCACAAAGCAAAGCAGCTTCCTCTCGTTCCTAAGAAAAATGTCAAAGAAGGGTTTTTTCCAGATATTCGTGTTCATAAGCGAGAGGGGCGAAGTGCATTACAACGACGTAATGAAGTACGCAATGTCAAGCAAGATAGTTGATAGCAGGGCCTCTGTTACCATTGCGCTCAACGCACTGACTGACCTCGATGTCGTGGAAAGGACTGTATCCAGCCAGAGGCCGGTAAGGACAACTTACAGATTGAACAAGAAGGGCAGAGCAGTTCTTCTGCATCTGAAAGAAATGTCAAAAGAGTTCTAGCAATGATAGTCGAAGTACGATGACTACTTTCAAAATTAATTCCCCTGTCGCTCTCATTGCTTCTAAATGCACCATCTGCTGCATGTCTTCTTGAAATCAGTCTTCGGACAAAAGTCTGCGGTTTCTATCGATGAGACTTGCAGTTGCCCCCCAGCAATCTGGCAGTGGGCAAATCATTGCAACTTCCAGCCCTGTCTTTAGCCCTACTTTTTTGGATAAGTCGAGTGCTTTCTGCAGATCTAACTTGGTGACAACTTTGCTTTTCCTTGCGTGGGAGAGCCTAACTGCGGAATGACCGATTGTCCGGAACGCCAAAGTTACCTCTTCAGGAGCTACTTTTGAATTGAGAGTCTTCTCTATCTTTGGAATATTCTTTGACGTGGTTTTGAAATAAACTCTCAGCGAAGAAACGAAGTCTCGCGAAGGCTCTACGCCTAAATTAGAAGCAAATGAAACCGTGTCATTT